>NZ_WYCT01000009.1 GCF_011008945.1 Streptomyces harenosi | reverse complement strand
CTCCACCCCCTCCGAGCGACCCGGCGGATCCAGCGACGCCTCCCCCCTCGCAACCGGTCACCATACCCAGTGATCCCGCGGAGCCCCCACCGCCGCCTCCCTCCACTCCTGACGAGACGCCTGACGGCTCTCCGCCACCGGACCCCGACGACACGTACGAACAGACCACCGACACCCCGGCCGAGCAGACGACAGAGATCGAACAGGTGACGACCGCTCTGGAGGGGGGGAAGGAACACGCCCCCGAAGAACTCGCGTCGGCCGTGGACACATTGATCAGCGTCGTGAGCGCCGTGGAGAACCCGGAGACCTTGGCGCAGGACAGGCAGGGGGTCATCGAGAGCGCGGAGCACCTCGCCTCGGCGCTGGCCGTGATCAGTGACCCGAATACACCGCGCGAACTGAAGGAAGAGTTGATAGCGATCGTGCAGCAGGTGACCTCGACACTCGAGGTCGTCCACGGCCCCCGGGTGCCGTCGGAGTCACGGTCCATGCTCATCCTGGTCGTGAAACGGACCACGTCCACCCTGGACCTGATCTGCGACACCAAGACGCCGCAGAAGCTGCGCGGGATGCTGATCGGGATAGTGAAGGACACAAACTACGCCTTGGAGAGAAGCCCGGAGGGGGCGCGAAACGCTTCGACACGAAGCGCGGACTCAACTGGAAGCAGGGTCCCGACGCAGGAGGCTGAAATCAGAATGCTGCTGGGCTCCTCCTCGGCCATAGTGAGCGACCGGAGGACACCGCCCGGAGAGCGAGAGAAACTGGCGGACGTCACACAGCAGGTGAGCTCGCTGCTCAGGAAAGCAACCGACCCCGGAACCTCGCAGGAGGAGCGGTCCGAGGCCAGGAAAGAACTGGATGAACGAACCGCTCGCATGAAGGACCAGCAGGAGCAATCCGCCTCCGCCCAGGAACGTCCCGAAGAATCGCTCGGCAAGGCGGCCGCCGTCTGCACCAGTGCCATATTCGAGTCCACCCCGGAGTCGGCCCTCATGCGAGGGATGAAGAGGCTGGTCCCCGCGCAGTGGGAGGACGAGGGAGTCAAGGACTTCTGGAAGGCGCAGGAGAAGAGCAACGACCAGCTCGACGTCCTCGCTCAGCTACGGAACAACGAACACTCCCACGCTCCGTTCGAAGTCGCGCCGCTGATCACCGAACTTGCCGAGCTCGTACCGCACGACAAACTGTTCGGAAGCCTGGGTCCCTCCGCTCTGTCCTGCCAGCAGACCGCCTCGTATCTCGACGAGGAGTTCGGGATCACGGTGGGCACCTGGCTCACCAAGGGCGGCGCCTGACCGGATCAGACCCCGGCGGAGCCGAGCAGTTCGGCCACGGAGATCTCTGAACCAGCCCGGGACCTCGTCGCTCCGTATCTTTCCAGCTCCCTCCTTTCTTCCCGGTAGTCACCCCTCCCGGAGGAATCGAAACGGAAGGAAGAGATGGAGGAGATGAACCGGCCTTCCGGAGACCAGACAGCCGTCACATAACGCGGTTTGCGCGTCACGTTGATGAGATTGTTGTTGTGTCGCACTCTTCCGTGGTACATGAGCTGCTCGCCGCAGATCTCCGGCGGGCAGTAGTAGCGGCTGTCTCGTTCGTTCCATGAAGGATGAGGGATTCTGAATACATCCACGTCGAGTTTTCCCCGGTCTTTCCTCATGTATGAGATCTGGAATTCGACACTCACGGTGTCGTACCCGGCGTCACTGGGGAGCTGGAATACACGTTCCAACGAGTATTCCTGCCCGACGTCGAGCGAGTTACCGGAGCCAGAGAAGCGTCCACTGCTGATGGTGGTGTATCTGATCCGGTCGACGTAGAGTTCCGCCTCCCCCTCACCCCTCCCCTCCCGCTCCACACTCTTCCGCCACTCCGTCGTCAGATCCTCCTCCCCCTCGGAATACAAGGGAGCCCTTCCGCGGACCGTGTATATGTCGTTGATGATGTACACAGGGACCCCGCCGGTGTTCTTCATGTACAGCGTGAGCGGCACATGCACGAAGGGGAGACTGCGATCCTTCCATGCCTTCCCGAATTTCGCTTTCAGGGTGAAGTGCATGGGGGCCGCCGCAGGCTGATACATGGTCGAGTACGCGAGACTGAGTGCCGTCAGAAGTGCCGTGGCGACCACCCCGGCCGCGAACGTCTTGGGCTGCGGGATTCCCTGCCATGATTTTTCGCGCACAAGAATGAACAGCGCCCATACGGACCAGCACCACAGGGGCGCATACACCAGCAAGTAGTGTGTGTACTCCCTCTCCTCGAGCCAGAGAGAAAGAAGAATGCTGTCGGTGGTCAGCGCAATGAGCACACCCAGCAGCACAAGCGCGCCGGAGGCCCTGGCCTGTCGCTTCCCCCAGTAGTCGAGCGCCGCGATCGCCGCCGCCCCCTGTACCAGACCAGAAAAGACAAAAAGAACCCCGGTGATCCGCTGCGCGAAGGTGAGGGCCCCCGAGGCGTCCGGCCATCCGATGACCGCGCTGAAAACCGCGGAAACGAGCAGCCCGGCCATCATGAGTGACATGACCGAGCGCCTTGCCCAGGCCCGGTCCGGCCAGGTCCCGCTGTCACCCCCGTGCCAGCAGACGACCGTCCGGTCCTCCAGATCCATGTTTTCCGGGTAGCCGGAACGGCCGAGTATTTTTCGCAGCTCGGTCCTCGACCAGACGTCACCGGCCGTCTCGCCGCCAATGGTGACTCGGCGAAGGCCACGACTGTCGGGCGGCCCCACGATGACCCACGGACGGATGCTCATGCCCCCCAGACTCGAACCTGAGCCGGCATGGTGCACCCGGGGCTACCCCGTTCGGAAGGCCGTTCCGGGGAACACGGCGAGACGCTTCCGGCATCGCGAACACCCACGCGTCCGCGCGATCTCTTCCCTCCGGTGATGCAGTGCAGGATGTCACGATTTACTGGGAGGCGTCGCCGGTCGCCTGGCCGACGCCGAAGGGGGTGGCGGAGAGCAGGAGAGCCAGCGGCCGGCCGCGGCCGTCGCAAGGCGAGAGGGAGCTTGGTGATCAGTCCGCCTCGGGACCGGCCGAGGGCGTGATCGTCCGGTTCGTCCGGCCGATGGATCCCTTTTTTCGGCCGGTGGCGGCGGCGTACTGGTGGGCGCGGACGACGGTGGAGTCTTCTGGGTCAGCCAGTCGATGTCGCCGGCCGCGTCCGCACGGGCGTGCATCTGCTGCAGAGCCCGGGTGAACACGCCCTCCAGCGCGTAGCGGCGGAAGCGGGTGTACACGGTTTTCCAGGGGTCGTAGCGTTCCGCCGGGTCGCGCCAGGAGATCCCAGTGCGGATCTTGCAGACCATCCCGTTGACGACCCGCCCGTCCGACACTCGCGGCCTGCCGGGGGCAGCCCGCGGTATCAACGGAGCGAGCAACTCCCGCTCAAGGGATGGTGAGTTCATGGCGGCGTAGCACTCGACCGTGATCCACCATCCAATGGTTTTCGAAGACCGACCCTAGAAGCCGCAGTACACGCTGCTGCCGAAGTCACTCAACACGTCGGTCCGGAGCCAACCCGCAACGCCCGTTCGATCATTTCGCGCGTAGGTCCAGGCCGCCTTGTTTCCGTTCGAGTCGGGAGCGCCCCAGGTGTAGCAGTGATAGTCGAGGCGATCGCCGGAGGAGGCCAGACCGTTGATGCTGCAACCGGTACTGGAGCCCGAGCGCATGTTGGCCCCGTTGGCTGTCGCACGCCAGGTGCTGTTGTCCTTGTCTGCGACTGTCGTGCCGCAAGACGCGTATGCCTGTGCCGGGCTTGCGGTTACCGCAGGTGTGACCACGCCTGCCGCGAGTACGAGTGCGGCGGCAACGATGCGGGCTTTCGAAGTGCGGTCCATGTACACCTCTCCCTGTGTCTGGTCTCGACAAGCGCCGACCATGTCAGGGGAGATCAATGTGAGTGAAGGCGAAAACTGGCCTTACTCGCTATCGGGCGTAGCGTCGTCGGTCAGCAGGTACACCACCGGTCTCGACTCGTGCCCGGACTGGGTTTCACTGGTGGGGGTCTGCTCGTGCACAGGGCGTTCGTAGAACCGCCGGCCCCGTGGTGCGCACGTGCACCGATACTTCCGGTCAGAACGGGCCGTCAGATCCGGCGCGTCCATCACGCACCGCCCGTCCCGCGGAGGGCCGAGAGCGCCGCTGCCACGTCGCCCTCGACATCGACCTTGATCTCGATCGGCAGCAGGTCGTTGGCATCGCTCCCGCTCACTTCCCAATGGGGCCATTCCATGGTGTGCACACCGCCCTGCGGGCCGCAGCGTGACTCCCAAGCAGCGTGTGCCTGTTCAACTACCCTCGCCATGCACCGGTTGCAGGCCCATGTCGGCAGGTGTGTTCTGGAATCGCGGGAGTCGACAGCCCGTGCCCGAAGCCCCACACCGGAAGGAACCTCCTCATGATGAGCACACGCCGTCCGGCGGGGGCACTCGCCGCTGTACTGATCACAGCGGCGGCCACGTCGGTCCTCTCCACCCCCGCGCATTCCGCGCCGCCGGAGACGACGTCGCAGCCTCCGGTGCGAGCGCCGGTGACGTGCTTCGCCACCACGTGTGACGGCCTCGATCCCATCGCGACCCATTGCGTCGACGACGCCGTGACGATCGACGACGCCACGGTCGACGGGCGCATCATCCGCCTGCGGTACAGCGCGGAGTGCAGGGCCGCCTGGGCACAGCTCTGGTTCGGGAAGCCGGGCGACAAGGCGTGGGTGCGGGCCGAGGACGACGACGGCAACACCGTCTCCAAACGGAGCATCAAGGTCAGGCCGGGGGACGAGAACAGCGTGTACACGCTGATGGTGAACGACAAGGACCTCAGGGCCCACGCGTGTGCGGAGCTGCCTCCCGACTCCAACACCGCGTGCACGTTCTACTACTGATGCCGAGGCCTGCCACGGATACCGAGGCGGAGGCGCCGACGACGATCGTGTTGCGACCCTCCGCACCTGCGGCGGACAGACACAGTCGAAGTTCCGCAGACGTCGATACGCCGGTACACCTTGCGCTGCACGCGGTTGACGCCGCCCCCGAGTCCGAGGAGTGTCTCGTCCAGGGCTTGGGCCGGCTCATCCGGTACCGCACTCTGGCTGTTTCGACCTGCAATGCGGTGCCTGCCCTGGAGTGGCTGGACGTCTCCGGACGGTTTCTACACCCTGCGCTGCGTGGTACCGCGGACCACTCGTCAACAGCCGTCCCGCAATGATCGTGCGAAACGGCATGGCAGCCGGCTGCCAGCTGGCCGTGGGGCAGCACAGACCGCTCGCCCATGCCGTGAGAGTGGTGAAGTCGTCGCTGGAGACCGCAGCGGGGAGCGACCCGGTGTAGTAGTAGAGCGGGGCCGCTGTGATGCTCGTTCACCCAGACCCGATCCGTCTGTGATCTCGTCGTCGCTCCGGGCGAACGCCCCGGCCTTTCGCCCACGCGACGATCTCCGGCGTCTTCCAGAAGATACCGCCCCCAGGCTCGCCCCGCGGCGAGGGTCAGGCGATGAAGACAGTTCGCGCAGTCCCAGGACGGGTGCGACGAAAGTGTTGCCTCTTCCTCCCGCGTGGTCACCCACACCAGCTCGAAGGGGAGCGCGTCCAACTGTCGTGCACCGACACGAAAACGGCGTGCGATGCTCCCATCTGAACCGGCGCACGTCGGTGCTCGTCGTCACTCCACGGCGTCTCGTCCAGCGCCGCGGTGGGACTGCCGCCTTGGCCGTCGCGCAGACACGCCCGGACCATCGGCGACGGGCAGACCGTGCCTACTCATCGCAGCGCGGCGATCCTCGTGCCGGACCGGCGTCCACTTCCCTCGCCCGCCGCCGGCTCCACCTTCACGCCTCCGCAGGGTTCTGATCGTTCTGCCCTTGCGCCTGCGCCTGCGCCCAGGTGATCGCCCATTCGTCGAACGGTTGCAGGGCCTGACTGAGCGCTGCCCCGAGGCGAGTCAGCTCGTAACCGTCGGCCGAGGGGGCGATGATCCCGTTTGCCGTGAGTTCGCGAAGCCGCTGGTAGAGGACGCTGGATGACAGTCCTTCGCACCGTGCCAGCAGCGCGCGGGCGCCGAGCGGACCCGCACGCAGCTCCCAGAGGATGCGCAGCGCCCACCGACGGCCGAAGAGGTCCATCGCGGCCATGATCGGACGGCCGGTCGTCGATCCACGAACCGGTGTTCCTGGGCGCGGTGTCGGCATGACCCTCCTTGTGTTTCGTTATTCGAAACACTAGCATCCGTGCCGTGTTTCGGTTTTCGAAACAACCTCGACGGGAGCGCCGATGTCGCGAATAGCCCTGCTGGAACCGCCGTACACCGATGAGGCCGGCGCGCTGCTCGCGCGCATGATGCCCGGGGACGGGCCGCCGATCGGGCTGTTCCGGATGTTCGCCAGGAACCTCCCGATGGCCGGCGCCATCCACGGATGGGGCCGCTATGAGCTGGGCCGACGGCTGACCCTGACCATGAGGGAACGCGAGCTCGCCATCGACCGGACATGCGCGCTGTGCGGCTGCGAGTACGAGTGGGGGGTGCACATGATGACGTTCGCCGAGCGGGTCGGGCTCACCCGCGAGCAGGCGGCGTCCCTGGTGCACGGCGGCCCCGCTGACGCGTGCTGGACGTCCGAGCGGGAACGGCTGCTCATCCTCGCCGTCGACGCGCTGCACGAGCGTTCCGACATCGATGACGCGCTGTGGACTCGACTCGTGTCGGTCTTCGACGAGCTCCAGCTGCTCGATCTGCTTCTGCTGTGCGGGTGGTACCACGCCGTCGGTTTCGCCGCGCGTGCCACGCGCTTGCCCCACGAGCCCGGCGCGCCTCGCTTCGCCGACTTCCTCCCCGTCACGACCGCGACCGACCGGTGAGCACTGCCCGGGAGCGCTCCGAGGCGCGGCTGCTGGTCCCCGCCCTGGTGTTCGTCGCTCTGGTCGTGGCGGCGGTCGCCAGCCTCGGGGCACCGCTCATCACCAGCGTGGCGACCACGTTCCACGTCTCGCTCGACAGCGCGCAGTGGACGCTGACCGGCGCGCTGCTCAGCGGTGCCGTCGCCACACCGGTCCTGGGCCGGCTCGGAGCCGGTCCGCACCGGCGGGCCACGATCCTCGTCACGCTGGCGGTCGTCGTCGTCGGCAGCGTGCTCACCGTGCTGCCGCTGCCGTTCGCGTGGCTGCTGGCCGGCAGGGCGGCCCAGGGCGTCGGGCTCGGGCTGACGGCGCTGATGATGGGCGTGGCCCGGGACCACCTCCCCGAGCAACGTAGCGCGGCGGTGATCGCCCTGGTCTCGGTGGTCTCCATCATCGGGGCCGGCGTCGGCTACCCGCTGGCCGCACTGCTCGCCGAGCTCGGCGGGGTACGGGCCGCCTACGGCCTCGGCCTGGTCGTCACCGCCGCCGCCCTCCTGACTGCCTGGCGCTCCCTGCCCGAAGCCCCCGAAGGCCGCTCCGCCCGCGTGGACGTGGCAGGCGCGGTGGTCCTGGCCGCTGCGCTGCTCCTGGTGCTGTTCCTCGCCGGTGAACGGAGTCTGTGGAGCCGGCACCTCGCCGTGGCGGCGGGCGGAGCCTTCGCCGCGGTGGTGCTGCTCTGCGTCTGGTCCGTCATCGAGCTGCGCAGCACGACGCCCCTGGTCGACGTGCGGGCGCTGCGGCACCCGGCGGTCGCCGGGGCCAACCTCGCCATGTTCGTCGGCGGGATCGGCATGTACCTCCTGCTCACGCTCCTCACCCGGTACGCGCAGACACCGCACGGCGCCGGCTACGGCTTCGGGCTGACGACCTTCGTCGCCGGGCTGGTCCTCATCCCGTTCTCGGTACTGGGGTACGTCGCCGGCAAGCTCACGCCACGGGTCCGGACGCGGATCGCCGATCCCCTGCTCCTGGCCGGCAGTGCCGTCGTGATCGGCGGCGGGTTCGCCCTGTTCGCAGCGGCCCGCTCGGGCCTGGCCGAACTGTTCGCGGCGATGGGCGTGTTCGGGTTCGGCGTCGGCGGCTTCTCGGCCGCGATGCCCGGCGTCATCCTGGCCGTCACGCCCAAGAGCGAGACGTCGAGCGCCATGAGCTTCAACTACGTCGTCCGCAGCGTCGGGTTCTCCCTGGGCAGCGCCATCGGCGGCCTGATCCTCGCCGCGGGCACCGGCCCCGGCCGCCTCGTCCCCGATGACGGCGCCTACACCACCGCGGCGCTGGTCGGCATCGGCGCCATGGGGATCACGACGCTGGCAAGCCTCGCTCTCGCCCGCCGGCGCCCGTCAGCGACCAACCCGTAAGTCACATGCACTCATCTCGACACCGGAGGTTCCATGCCCAAGGGCTACTGGGTCAGCGTCTACCGCACCATTTCGGACCCTGAGAAGCTGGCTGCTTACGACGAACTGGCCGCTGCGGCCGTCAAGGCCGGGGGCGGTCGGACCCTCTCCCTTGGCAGCCGGGTAGAGGCGTACGACGCCGGAATCGCCGAGCGCACCGTCCTGGTCGAGTTCGACAGCTTCGAGCAGGCTGTCGCGGCGCGGGAGAGTGCGGCCTACCAGGAGGCGCTGGTCGCCCTCTCCGACGGCGTCGAGCGGGACTTCCGCATCGTCGAAGGCAGCGACTGACCGGGGTCCGGTCGGACACCCGACTCAGTCACCGCAGGTCAGCATCCTGCGCCCGACCGTCTTCGCCGTCAGAGGACAACTGCGGCGGCCCCCTCGGAGACTCCTCGCCGGTCCGAGCACCTTCTGGCCGCAAAGACAGAGGCTGGAGCGTTTTCCGGGAGTCTCCACCCGGTCGGCCGGGGCAAGGCAGGCTTGCTCCGGCCGGCGGGCTGCGCCTCGGCGAACGAGACCAGCTCAGCGGCAGGTCTTCCGTGAGCAGCAGGAGGAAGCCCGTCCGCGCCTGCGCCCCCCCCTGGTCACAGACCGGTCCGGGCCGTGGGCCGCCGGTCCTCTCCCCCAGATGACCGCTACGTTTCCGCTGGTCAGCTAGGGTTTCGCCGTGGTCTCAGCGGCACCGTGGGAAGTTCGGGGGCGGGGAGCGGATCACCGTCGTAGCCCTCGACCGAGCCGAACCGGTCCCCCGACACCCACGCATCGCGTGCCTGCACGATCTCTTCGTGAGACCGGCAGATGAAGTTCCACCACATGATGATCTCCTCCCCGAAGGGAGGCCCGCCCAGCAGTACCAGCCGCGCGGTTCGCGGCCCCTCGTTCACGACGGTCAGCACCGCGCGTCCGGGGGCGGCGTAGCCCATCTGGGCCGGTTCCAGGGCGGTGCCGTTCATACGGATGTCGCCGGTGTCCACCAGCAGCCCGTGTTCGAAGGCGGGGTCGACGTCGAGGCTCAGCGTGGCACCAGGGTCCACCGACAGTTCGGCCCCGAGCAGGGGCGTGAAGGTGCGGACCGGGGAGGTGTCACCGGCGAGCGTGCCGAGGAAGACGCGGGCGCTGCCGCCCTCCAGCGGGACGGGAGCCGGTACGTGGTGCTGGAAGTCGCGCGGGGCGTCGCGGTGCTCGTCGGGCAGCGCCACCCAGAGCTGGACACCGTGCAGGATCGTCGTCCGCGGGGTCGACACCTCCGAGTGGCTGATCCCGTGTCCGCCCGTCATGAGGTTGAGTTCGCCGGGCCGGACGAGGGCGTGGCTGCCCAGGCTGTCCCGGTGCTCGATCTCGCCGGTGAAGAGCCAGCTCACCGTCTGGAGTCCGGTGTGCGGATGCGGGGGGACGTCCATCCCGCCCGTCACGGAGACGTCGTCGGGGCCGTAGTGGTCGGCGAAACACCAGGCCCCGATCAGTGTCCGGGCCCGCTGGGGCAGGGTGCGCCGCACCGGCATGGCCCGGGGGCCGCCGAGCGGGACCTGCCGGGCCGTGAGGACCTCGACGGCACGCAGACCGTCGTCGCCGGGCTCACCCCCGCAGCGCAGTGGGGCGGGATGTGCTTCGGTGTTGCTCACGGCTCGGCCCTCTCCCAAAATGTTCGACTTTCAACATCTACTCGTCGATGATATGCCTCACCACACATGATCGCCCGATCAAGGAGACCACATGACGGACACGACGGCGGGACCGGACAGCCGGGTCTACATCGACAAGCAGAGCCCCGACGCCTACCGCGCGCTGGCCGCGACCGCCGAGACCGTGAAGGGCGTGGCGGCCGCGGCCGGGCTGGACCGCGCCCTCGTCGAACTGGTCAACCTGCGCGTCTCCCAGCTCAACGCCTGCGCATACTGCCTCGACGTGCACACGCGAGCGGCGCTGCGGGCCGGGGAGACCACCCGGCGGCTGGGCGTCCTGGCGGCCTGGCGGGACACCGAGCTGTTCAGCCCCCGGGAACGCGCGGCGCTCGCCCTGGCGGAGGCGACCACCCGCCCCGCGGACGCGGGCGCGCAGACCACCGCGTACGCCGAGGCCCGGTCCGCCCTGTCCGACGACGAGATCTCCGCGGTGATCTGGGTCGCCATCACCATCAACGCCTTCAACCGGGTCTCGGTCATGAGCAAGCACCCGGTGCGCGAGAACCCCGCGGCTCCCGCGCGACCGTGAGGTGGTGACCCGGCCCCGGATCACCCCGGCTCGGGGGCGTGCGGGCTCGTCGCGGGCGGCTCGGCCGGGCGTTCCCGGCCGCCGTCGTGGCCGGAGACCACCACGACGAGCAGACCCACCACGACGGCCGCGGCGGCCACCCGGCCGGCGGCCCGCACCGCCCAGCCCGGCAGGGACACCCCCTCGCCCCGCCCCGGGGCGCCCAGCCGCTCCGTCCGCCGGGCGGGCCACAGCAGCCGGGCGGCCAGCAGGACGGCGACCGGGATCTGCAGCAGCCACAGCACGGTGCGCGGCCATTCGCCGTACCAGACGTTGGTGCCGTACAGCAGGGTGTGCCACACGCTCAGCACATAGACGACGATCACGAAGCGGTGCAGCCGCCGCCAGGTCTTCGCCCCGATGCGGTGCCGGACGTAGAACAGCAGCCCGAGCGGAATGGCCAGATACAGCGCGCCCTGCCCCAGCGGGATGGCGATCCGGCCCGTCCCGGAGTCGTACCAGCCGGGCACGAACGCGTCCGCGAACCCCGCCCACAACCGCCCGGCCCATGCCAACTGGGCCTCGTAACGCACCAGTTCGGCCGCGAACATCAGCGCGTGGGCGAACATCAGGGCCATCGTGGTCAGGCTCGTGGTGCGGTGCCAGCGCTCCAGGACCTGCCGGGAGACCGGCAGCCGGGCGGGACGCGGCCCCGACAGCAGCAGGCCGAGCATGACCGTGCCCCAGGCCCACAGCAGCCCCGACCAGCCGAACGCCTGGCTGAGCAGGTACATCCAGTACGTGCCGGGATCGTCCATGAACGGCATGACCGCGACCGTCGCCGAGTCGCCCGACTCCATGCGCGCGTACAGGAACACGAAGACGGCCGCCGTGACCACGACCGCCGCACTCGCGTCGGGGAGCGCGGCCCGCAGGTCCGCGCGCAGGACGACGCGATCGGCCGGACGCCGCTCACGGGTGGTCGGCGGGAGCGCGCCGTCGTCCTCGGGCGTCGTCTCTGGCAGCATCCTGTGCCTTCCGGGGCGCGGGACACCGTCATGCGGTGTGCGCGTGGGGTGGGAGGCACCAGTGTGGCCGAGGAGACCGGGAATACGGAGGCGACATCCGGCCAGAGTGGCTGCCGAGCCGCCACCGGGCTCCGACGCCCGCGCGTGCGCCGATCGTTTCCGGACAACTGGCGACGCGCCCCCTGCCGCAGAAACGCGCGCCACCCTACGCTGATGCGCACAGTCGTTCGTGCCTCCTGTCCCACCGGACCTTCGGCGGCGCGACGCACGAGGGACCCCGGCGGAAATCCGGGACGGTCCCGCAACGGTGAGCGGGACGGACGCCGTCGACAGCACGGGGTCCGCGGCTGTGCGGCCGGGGAAGCGACGGCCGGCAGGCGCCCGCCGGTTCCCCCGGTGAGCGCGCCCGCGAGTCCGAAGATCTGCCCCTGTGCCCGCGCCCGGCGTGCGGGCCGTGCACGGTGACCTCGGGACCGGGGTGGCGGTACGGACGGCTGTACGGCATGCGCTGTGCCTCCTCCCCGGTCCAGGGCTCGGAGCGAGGAGGAGGACGTGTCCGTGACCGCGCGAGTTGCCGTCGGCCCCGCCGGATGCCGGCCGGCCCGCTCCTGGACGGGCCGGACCGGCCGGTGCTGACACCCGGGGAGACGCATCGGGAGCGGCACCTGCCGGGCCGCACCGTGTCCGGTGTCTGCCACGGCACCCTGGGCGAGCTGTACCAGGGTCCGCTGCGGGCGGGCCACCGGCCGGACATCGCCGTGGTGTCCTTCCCCGTGGACCGCCATTCCTGGGTGTACTTCACCCACGGGACGGATCCGCCGAGCCCGCCGCCCCTCGGGGAGAAGTCCGCGACGGCGGCCCGGCTCTTCCTGGAGCACTTCGGGCTCACGATGCCGCCGGGCCGCTGGAGCGTCCACTCCGACCTGCGGGTAGGCGTGGGGATGGCGAGTTCGACCGCCGACATCGTGGCCACCCTGCGGTGCCTGTTCCGGCTGTTCGCCCTCCCCTACGACACGGACGTGGTCCTCGGTGTCCTGGCGGCGATCGAGCGGGCCGACAGTGTCTTCCTCGACGAGTTCGCGCTGTACCTCAGCGGCCGGCACCGGGTGATCCGGCGGCTGGGGACGGAGATCGGCTTCCACACCGCGTACATCACCGAGCCCGGGACGGTGGACACCGCCGCCGTCACCGGCCTGCTGCTGGAGCACTACCGGCGGCACGGGCAGGAGTACGAACGCTGTCTGACCGATCTGCTGAAGGGCTTCGCCTCGGGCGACCCGGCGGCCGTCGCACGGGCGGCCACCGCCAGCGCCGCCCTGTCGCAGAGCGTCCTGCCCAAGGCGGCGTTCGACAGCATGCTCGCCCACCGCGAGCGATTCGGTGCCGACGGCGTCTTCGTCGCCCACACCGGCTGCCTGATCGGCTACCTCTTCTCCGCCCGCCTCGACGCCGACGTCAAGTCGGACCTCTCCGCCTTCTTCCGCTCGCTCGGCCACCAGTGTTCCTTCGCCCAAGGAGGCTACGGGTGATCCACTCCCACATCGCCGACGCCCTGAAGGTGCCCGACCTCGTCCGGCTCTCCGACGGCGTCGTCCTCGTCCGGTTCGAGTCGATGAAGATCTACTCGGCGCTCTCCGCCGTCCGCCACCTCCTGGAGCGGGGCACGATCCGCCCGGGACAGACCCTGATCGACAGCTCCAGCGGCATCTACGCCTACGCCCTGGCGCTGGCCTGCCACCGCTACGGCATGCGCTGCCACATCGTCGCGTCCACCACCGTGGACACCACCACCCGCGCCCAGCTGGAGATCCTCGGCGCCACCGTGGAACAGGTCAGACCCTCCGAGAACCTCAAACTGGACCAGGAGCTGCGGGTGCGGCGGGTGAAGGAACTCCTCGCCCGCCACCCGGACTGGCACTGGATGCGCCAGTACCACGACGACGTCCACTACCTCGGCTACCACGAGGTCGCCGACCTCATCGCGTCCACGTTCCCGGCCACCGCGCTGACCCTCGTCGGCGGGGTCGGCTCGGGAGCCTCGACGGGCGGCATCGTGGAACGTCTGCGCGCCACCGACCCCTCGGTGCGGCTGATCGGCGTGCAGCCCTTCGGGAGCGTCACCTTCGGCAGCCAGGACCACCACGACCCGGAGGCGATCATCGCCGGCATCGGATCGTCGATCGTCTTCGACAACGTCCGCCACCACCTCTACGACGGCCTCCACTGGCTGGACTTCACGCACGCCATGTCCGGCACGGTGGCGCTGCTGCGCGACCACGCGGTCTTCGCCGGGCTGTCCACCGGAGCCGGATACCTGGCCGCGACGTACGAGGCGCGCCGCCACCCCGACCGGCTGCACCTGGTGATCGGCGCCGACACCGGACACCGCTACGTCGACCGCGTCTTCGCCCGCCACACCGAAGCCCTGGACCCTGCCGCGCTGAAACCGGCCGAGGTCCGCGCGCCCGAGGAGATGTCCATGCCCTGGTCCACGATGGCCTGGCGACGCACGGCCTGCCCGGCGAGCGGGAAGGAGCCGGTGGCGTGAGCGTCGTCTGCCTGGAGTCCCTCACCTTCGGACTCGGTCACCTGGTACGCGCTGCCGACGCGCTCGGCGAGCGACTGATCCTGCTCACGCGTGACCGCTCCTTCTACACGTACGAACTGGAGCGGCTCGCGGCGGACGCCCTCGACGTGGTGGTGACCGACACCTTCGACGTGGAGCGCATGGCGGAAGTGCTGCACCGGACTCCCGGGGTGCGCGGTCTGATCAGCTCCACCGACACCTGGACGCCGGCCGGCGCGGAACTCACGGACCGTCTCGGCCTGCCCGGACTGGATCCGGCCGTGCTGCGGCTGACCCGGGACAAGGCGGCCGTGCGCAACCGGCTGCACGGCGCCGGTCTCACGCGCGGGCGAGCCGTGGAGGTCACCGGGCGCGGTACGGAGGAGCTGCTGCTCAAGGAAGTCGGTCTGCCCGCCGTCCTGAAGGACACGGCAGGCACCGGAAGCCAGAACGTCTGGCTGGTCCGCGACGCGGCGGAGCTGGAGGCGGCCCTGGACGAGGCGGCCGGGCGGGAGCTGAAGGGGCGGCTGTTCGCGGAGCCGTACTTCAGCGGGCCGGTGTACAGCGCCGAGACCCTCACCTGGGCGGGCCGGACCCGGCTGCTGGGCGTCTCCAGCCGGCTGATGTCACCGGAGCCGTACTTCCGGGAGGAGATCACCGCCTTCCCCGTGGCCTTCCCCGAGGCCAGGCGGGCCGTGCTGGAGCGGTGGCTCGGCGAGGTGCTGGCGGCGATCGGCTACACCGACCGTTTCGCACACGTGGAGTTCGTCCTGACCACCGCGGGCCCGGAGGTCGTCGAGATCAATCCCCGGATCGGTGGCGCCCTGGTCGGCGAGGGCCTGTGCCGGGCGCTCGGCGTCAACGTGTACGAGGCGATGGTCGAGGCCGCGCTCGGCCGCCGCCCCCGCCTCATGGACGCGGACCTGCCCGGCGGGCCCGCCGTCGCCTTCGTCCTGGGCTACCCGGCCGCGCCCGGGGTGTTCACCGGCGTCGCCGGACTGGAACGCCTGGCGGACATGCCGGGGTCACCGGCCTGGTACCCGGTCAGGTCCGTCGGCGACCCGGTCGAGCACCTGGCCGACAGCCGCGGTTACGCGGGCATCGTCTACGCGGAGGCCGAGACCGCCGAACTGGCCACGCACCGCGCGGTGGCCGCCGCCAACGCCTTGACCGTGCTCACCGAGCCGTTTCCGCCGGCCCGGGCCACCGGCCGCGAGGCGTCCGGTGGGTGAAGGCGCGCCGGGCGGGCAAGGACTGCGGGCCGCGCTGTCCGCACTCGACGGCCCGCTGCGTTTCCTGCTGCTGAGCTCGTTCCTGATCCCGCTCGGCAGCTTCATGGTCCTGCCGTTCATGTCGGTGTTCCTGCACGAACGGCTCGGAATGGGGCTCGGCACGGTGGGGGTGGTGCTGGCCGTGGCCTCCCTCGTGCAGTTCTCCGGCGGGATCGTGGGCGGCGCGCTGGCGGACCGCGTGGGCCTGCGCCGCACGATGCTGTGGGCGCTGATCATCCGCACGGCCGGCTTCGTCGGCCTGCTGCTGGCCCTGCGCTGGCCGCCCCTGGCCGTCGGGGCCCTGGTCCTGACGTGCTGCGGCGCCGCGCTGTACCTGCCCGCCAACAAGGCCTACCTCGTGCACGGCGTGGACGACGAGCAACGCCCCGCCTTCCTGTCGGCGGGCAACGCGGCCCTCAACGCGGGCATGGCGGTGGGGCCGCTGGTCGCCGGGCCGTTCGTGCTGTCCTCCCCCGGCTGGCTGTTCACGGCGGTCACGGCCCTGTTCGTCCTGGTCACCGCGGGCCACGCGCGGCTCCCCGCGGCGGCCGGGGCCCGGGAACCGGGCGAGCGGGAGGCCGGGCGGGGCCTGCCGGCCGGGACGGCGGCCCTGCCGTTCGCCGCCAACGCGCTCGCCTTCTACCTCTACTTCCACTTCCAGCACTTCCTGGCGGTGTACGCCGTCGAACGGGCATCCAGCGCCTTCTACAGCCTCGTCCTGCTGCTCTGCTTCACGCTGGTCATCGTCGTGCAGCCCCTCGCGTCCGGCCTGATCCAGCGGATGCCGTACGCGACGGCGCTCACGGCCGGCTTCGCGGGCCTGGCGGCCGGACTGGCCGTCCTCGGGATCGGCACCCGGCCGGCGCTCGTGGCGGGCGGGGTGCTGGTCACGCTGGGCGACATCGTCCTGTTCCTGAAGAACGACCTGGAGGCGCTGCGCCGCAGCCCGTGCTCCGACGCCGTGGTCTTCGGCCGGCAGCGGCTGGCCGCGGGGCTGGGCGCCTGCGCCAGCGGAGTGCTGGGCGGGCAACTGTACGGACTCGGCGAACGCGCCGGTAACACGGGCTGGTTCTGGCTGCTGGCGGCGGTGCAGTGCCTGCTGCTGCCCCCGGTGCTGCTGGCGTTGCGCGATGCCCCGGCCAAACGCCCCACTCCCGCGATGACGACGAAGGAGCACTGAGACCGCATGACACGGACGGGCGGGTTCCAGGACGATGACTTCTGGACCGAGTTCTACGACTTCCTCTTCTCCGAGCAGCGCCACGCACAGGCCGAGGAACTGCTCGACACCTCTCCCCTGCTGGCCTTCCCCGCCGGCGCCCGGGTGCTGGACCTGTGCTGCGGACCGGGCGTGTTCACCGTGCCGCTCGCCCGCCGCGGATACGACGTCACCGGAGTGGACCTGAGCGCGCCCATGCTGGAGCGGGCACGCAAGCGGGCGGCCGACGCCGGTGCCCAGGTCAGGTACGTGCGGGCCGACGCGCGCGCGTACGAGGCACCCGGCGGCTTCGACGTCGTCCTCAACATGTTCACCTCCTTCGGCTACTTCGAGGACCCGGCCGACAACGCCCGTGTGCTCCGCGTCATGTTCACGTCTCTGGCCCCCGGCGGCACCCTCGTCCTGGACCTCGCCGGCAAGGAACTGCTGGCCCGCAAGGTCACCCCGCCCAAGGTGGTGCGACGCGGTGACGACCTGATGGTGCAGACCGACACCGTGCTGGACGACTGGGCGCGGCTGCGCAGCGACTGGGTGCTGGTCCGGGGCGAGCGGGTGACACGGGCCACCCTGGTCTGGTTCGTGTACAGCGCGGTGGAGCTGCGGCGGATGGTGCGGGAGGCGGGATTCGGCCGGGTGGAGGTCTTCGGCGGTTTCGACGGCCGCCCCTACGACGAGAACGCCGAACGGCTGGTGCTGCGGGCGGTCCGCGAGGCGTGACGGGGGCGGCGGGCGTGCGAGCGGGTGGGGCCCGCCCTTTCGGCCCGGGCTCCGCGGACCGTAGTATCACCGGGTCATCGCCGCGACGGGAGACAGGAAGCCGGTGCGAATCCGGCACGGTCCCGCCACTGTGACCGGGGAGTGCACCCTTCGACACGCCACTGCGCGCCGCGCGGGAAGGCCAGGGGAGGAGCGTCGATCCGGGAGTCAGGACACTGGCCTGTCGCGGGCCCGTTCCGAGGAGCGCGGACTCCCCAGGAGGCTTCACGTGTACGACGGCACGTCCCGTCCCCCGCTGTTCACCCCTGCCCGCAGACGCCACGCCCTGCGCGCGGCGGCCGCGGTCGTCTCCCTGTCGGCGGCCCTGCTGACCGCCGGCTGCGGATCGCCGCAGGACACCGCCCGCGACACGGGGACCACGGCCGCGTCGGCCGACGGCTTCCCCGTCACCGTGGACAACTGCGGCGTGCGGACGACGTACGACAGGCCGCCCTCCCGTGTCGTCACCATCCACCAGCACCCGGCGGAGCTCATGCTCGCCCTCGGCCTGAGGGACCGCATGGTCGGCACCGCCTTCCGCGACTCCGCCGTCCTGCCCGAGCTGAAGAAGGACTACGAGTCGATTCCGGAACTGGCGAAGAGGGAACCGTCCTTCGAGGCGGTCCTGGAGGCCGAGCCGGACCTCGTCTACGGGGGATACGGCAGTGCCTTCGCCGAGAACGAGGGCCGCTCCCGCGAGGCGTTCGCCGACGCCGGCATCGACACCCACCTCAACCGTGAGTACTGCGGCAAGCGGCGGGTGACGATGAAGGACACCTACGACGAGATCCGCACCATCGGCCAGATCTTCGGCGTCCCGGACCGGGCCGGCGAGCTGGTGGCCGACCTCGAGGGCCGCGTCGAGCGGGCCACCGCCGCCGTCGAGGGCGAGCCCGAGGTGCCCGTCTTCGTCTACGACAGCGGCGACAAGGCCGCCTTCACCGCGGGCGGCAGGAGCCTGGGCACCGAACTGATCCGGCTGGCCGGCGGCGCGAACGTCTTCGCCGATCTCGACGAGGTCTTCGGCGACGTCTCCTGGGAGCAGGTCGTCGAACGCAAGCCCGAGGTCATCGCCATCTACGACTACGCCGGCGCCGGAAGCGTCGAGCAGAAGAAGGACTTCCTGCTCTCCCAGCCGGCCCTCGCCGACGTGCCCGCGGTCCGCGACAAGAGGTTCGTCGTGCTGCCGCTGACCGCCACGCTGGTCGGCATCCGCTCGGCCTACGCGGTCGAGGACCTGGCCCGCGGCATCCACCCCGAGAGCTTCGAGTGACGGCCCCGGTCACCGACACCGGCGCCGAGCGGTCCGTGCGACAGCGACAACGAGGAGACGAGCAAGCGGGCCGGGCCCGTCTCGCCGTCACGCTCGCCGTCCTGGCCGTCGTGCTGGTGGTCTCGGCCATCGCGGGCCTGGCCATCGGCTCGGTGCGGGTGCCGCCCGGCCAGGTGTGGGGCATCGTGACGCACGCGGTGGGCGCCGGCTGGGCGGAACCGGACTGGTCCGCCGCGCGGGAGACCATCGTGCTGGACGTACGGGCGCCGCGGGTGCTGCTCGGCGCGGTGGCCGGCGCCGGGCTCGCCGTGGTGGGCACCGCCATGCAAGCCCTGATCCGCAACCCGCTCGCCGAGCCCTACCTGCTCGGTGTCTCCTCGGGGGCGTCCCTGGGCGCCGTCGTGGTGATCGTGTTCGGAGTGACCCTGCTGGGGCCGGTGTCCCTGCCGGCCGCCGCGTTCGCGGGCGCACTCGGCGCACTGCTGCTGGTCTACGCCACCGCGCGCACCGGGGGCCGGATCAGCTCCGCACGGCTGGTCCTGTCCGGGGTGGCCATCGCCGCGGTACTCACCGCCGTCCTGGACCTGCTGCTGCTCACCACCGACCGGGGCAACGAGGCCCGCGCGGTCCTCGCCTGGACCCTCGGCGGCCTCGGCGGCGTGCACTGGGACACGCTGTGGCTGCCCGGCGCCGCCCTGCTCCTGGGCATCGGCGTCCTCATGGTCCAGGCCCGCAATCTGAACCTGCTCCTGGCCGGCGAGGAGGCCGCGACCACCATGGGGCTGGACGTGGCCCGCTTCCGCGCCCGCATGTTCGTCCTGCTCTCCCTCGTCACCGGCATCCTGGTCGCGGCGTGCGGGCCGATCGGCTTCGTCGGCCTGATGCTGCCGCACATCGTCCGCCTCGTCGTCGGCGGCGACCACCGACGCGTCCTGCCGACGGCCGCGCTCGGCGGCGCCGTCTTCCTCATCTGGGCCGACATCGCCGCGCGCGTCGTCGCCGCGCCGCTGGAGATACCCGTCGGCGTGCTCACGGCGCTGTGCGGCGGCCCGTTCTTCCTGTGGCTGATGCGCCGCGACGCCCGGCGGAGCGCCGACCGGGGAGGGGCATGACCGGCACCGAACTCGTCATCGACAGCGTCACCCTCACCGCCGGCGCGCACCGCCTGGTCGAGGACGTCTCCCTGGCCGCCCGGCCCGGCGAGGTCGTCGGCCTGGTCGGGCCGAACGGCAGCGGCAAGTCCAGTCTGCTGCGCGCCGTCTACCGCGTCCTGCGCCCCGCGTCCGGCCGGGTCGGCGTGGACGGCGCCGACGCCTGGTCGCTGCCCGTGCGGCAGCTCGCCCGGACGGTGGCAGCGGTGGTCCAGGAGTCGGGCACCGAGTCCGACCTCTCGGTGCGCGAGGTCGTCGCGATGGGCCGCACCCCGCACAAACGGCTGCTCGACGGGGACACCCCGCAGGACGCCGGCCTGATCCGGTGGGCGCTCGCCGCGGTGGACGCCACCGCCCTGGCCGACCGTCCCTTCGACCGGCTCTCCGGCGGCGAGCGCCGGCGTGTGCTCATCGCCCGGGCCCTCGCCCAGCAGCCGTCCCTCCTGGTCCTGGACGAGCCGACCAACCACCTGGACATCCGCCATCAGCTCGAGGTCCTCGCCACCCTGCGGCGGCTGCCGGCGACGGTGCTGGTGGCCCTGCACGACCTCAACCTCGCCGCGTACTACTGCGACCGCCTCTACGTGCTGTGCGACGGCAAGGTCGTCGCCTCGGGCCCGCCCGCCGACGTCCTCACCCCCCGGCTGCTGGCGGAGGTCTACGGCGTGCGGAGCGAGGTCACCGTCCATCCGCGCACGGGCGCGCCCCAGGTGACCTTCCTCCCCGGCGAGCCGTCCGCGGCGGCCCCGGCCGTCCCCTGACGGCCGCCGCCCCGCGGACCGGGTGCGCCGCACTGCGAGGCCGCCGGCGCCGCCCTCCGTGACGGCCCGGTGCCGGGGCCGGCCGGGCCGGTGAGGGCGGCGTCGCGGTCACGATCGTGCGGGGCCCGGGTACTCAGCCGGCGCAGCTCGTGAACTGCGGGGCCGTCTTCGCCAGATAGATGCTGGCGTGACCCGCGTCATCGCTGGTCAGCGGCACGGTGACGGTGTCTTGCGCCTTCCAGGGGTAGCCGTTGGCGTCGAAGGTCCACTCACCGGTCACCTTCGTGGCCAGTTCGGAGAGTGCCACCCACCCGTAGTGGTTCGACGGCACGTTGATCACCAGGCTGTTACCGAGTTCCCGGCTCAGGTTGTAGGTGATGCTGCCGGAGGTGGTGACGGCGACCTTCGTCTGCACGGGGCTCGGCTCCCCCACGGTCAGCCCCGACTCGAAGGAGACGCTGATCTCGCTGGACCAGCCACTGGTGGTGGTCAGCGAGAACGTCCACGGCACCGGCGCGCCGGTGCCGTTGTACCAGACGGGGGAGACGCACTGCACGGGCAGCGGCTCGGCCGGCGCCTGGGAGCCCTTGGTCCACGAGCACGTCGACGCGTCCTTCTGGCAGCGCTTGGACGCGTAGTCCACGGCGGCCTCGAAGGCTTCGCCGGCGGCCGAGGAGGGGATGGTCCAGCGCTGCGCCTTCGTGCCGTTGCAGGTGTAGGTCTGGGTCCAGGCGTCGTTGTTCTGGGCGGCCAGGAAGACGTCGAGGCACTTGTTGTCACCGGCGTTGCGGATCATGAACGTGCCGTCGGCGCCGCTGACGGGCTGGAAGTACCACCGTTGGCTCGCTGTTCCGGAACAGGACTGCTGGGTGAGCGGGAGGCCGGTCGACATGCACTTGCCGGTGTCGTCGTTGACGAGGGTGAACGACCCGTCGGTCTGCCGGTTGACGCTCCACTCCTGGTGGTAGCCGGGCGCGGAGTTGGTGACGAGGAAGACGCCGTCCCCGGTGTTGCCGTTCTGCACGTCCAGGTTCCGGCCGTTGTTGACCGAGGTGAACGTCAGGCCGGTCAGGCCCGAGGCGCCGTCGGCCCGGTCCGGGCCGGCCAGCGCGGCCGGCGCTGACAGGCCGAGGACGACGGCCAGCGTGGCCATCAGGACGGTGAACGCCCGGGGCAGGGCGTGGGCTGCGTGCGATTCCACAGGACTCCCCCTCCGTGATCGGTGCGCTTCTCCATGCGAGAGCGGGCATCACGCTAGTGCCGCGTGTCACCGCCGCGGGGCATTGCTGCGTTTTTGGCCGATAGAGGGAGCTGTCCGACCGGTCGGCCACCAGACGGGCGCCGCGGTCGGCGGACCGGCACCGGTCGGTTGCCCCACAGGGCCGCCCGGCACGGCCCCGGGCGCCGCCCCGGCCGTGCCGGGCCCGCCGGAGTTTCCGCGGACGAGGTCACCGCCTTCCCGCGCCGCGGCCCCGTCCCCGCGACCGTGCGCGGTACTAGAACTTCGCCCCGGGCAGGTCGAGTTCCGCCGCGATCAGGTCGAGGTAGGTGTCCCGCCGGCGGATCAGCCTGCTGCCGTCGCCTTCCACCAGGACCTCGGCGGGCCGCAGGGAGGAGTTGTACTGGCTGGCCATGGCCATGCCGTAGGCGCCGGCCCCGAAGACGGCCAGCAGGTCGCCCTCACCCAGACGGGGCAGCGAGCGGCCGCGGGCCAGGTAGTCGCTGGACTCGCAGATGGGACCCGCCACGTCGTACTCCCGGGAGTGCTCCAGGCGCAGGTCCTCGGTGCGGTTCGGGGGCACGAGACCGCCGGCCGGGCGCACCGGCCACATGAAGTGGAAAGCGTCGTACAGCGCCGCGCGGATCAGGTTGTTCATGCCCGCGTCGACGATCGCCACGGTGCGCGGACCGGCGCTCTTGAGGTAGCGCACGCGGGTGAGCAGCACCCCGGCGTTGGCGGCGATGGAGCGGCCCGGCTCCATGATGACGCGGCCGCCGGCCGCGACGAAGGGCCGCAGCACCGGGACGATGGCCGCCGCGTAGTCCTTCCACCCCGGCGCCAGCCCCGTCTCGTAGTCGGCCGCGAACCCGCCGCCCATGTTGATCAGTTCGAGCTGGTGGCCGGCCGCGCGCAACTGCCGCTCCAGCTCCACGACGCGGGTCAGCGCCCGGACGTACGGCTCGGGAGAGTAGATGGGCGAGCCGAGGTGGACGTGGAGTCCGGCCAGCCGTAGCTGCGGCATCCGCGCGGCGCGCGCGAAGGCGTCCGCGACCCGCTCCAGATCCACGCCGAACTTGCTGCCGCGGGTGCCCGTGGTGGTCTTCTCCGGGGTGCCGTGGCCCTGCACGTCGGGGTTGACGCGGATGGCGACGCGCTGGGTGCGGCCCGCCGTCCGCGCGACGTCGGCCAGCAGTTCCAGTTCGGATTCGGACTCGACGTTGACACAGCCGATGTTGTGGGCGACGGCCTCTTCGAGTTCCTCCCGCGACTTGCCGACACCGGCGAAGACGATGCGCTCCGCCGGGATGCCCGCGGTCAGCGCCCGGTGCAGCTCGCCGCCGCTGACCACGTCGGCTCCGGCGCCCCCGGCTCCGAGCTCGTGCAGCAGGTGCAGGTTGCTGCACGTCTTGACGGCGTAGCAGACGAGCGGGTCGAGATCGGCGAAGGCCGCGGTCAGATCGGCGAGGTGGGTGGTCAACGTGTCGCGGGAGTAGACGTACGTCGGTGTGCCGTACTCGGTGGCCAGGTCCTCCAGGTTCACCTCCTCGCAGTGCAGCGAGCCGTTCTTGTACGTGAACCTGTCCACGGTGCGTCGCCCTTCCCCAAGCTGTGGTCGAGGGGTGAGTCTAGTGGCACGGCGGATCAGGAACGCTCAAGTGCTTTTGTATGACCCCCAGTTGGCGGACGTTCGGGAAGGGTGCGGCGCCTGGGCAGCGGGGAGCAGATGATGGCCAGCGGCCCGAACAGCAGCGCCGCGGACAGCAGCCACAGCCCGGGCCGCAGGCCGAGCGCGGAGCCGAGCACACCGCCCAGCACGGAGCCGACCGGCACCATGCCGTAGGCCACGAAGCGCAGGGAGGCGGTCATGCGGCCGGTGAGGGAGTCCGGGGTGAGCATCTGGCGCAGCGACAGCTGCAGCACGTTGGAGATGCCGGTGGCCACCCCCGCCAGGCCGAACCCCAGGCAGATGACGGCGAAGACCGCCGGCCGGCCGCCCGCGGCCGCCGGGAGCAGCAGGAAGGAGGCGCCTCCCACCACCGAGCCCAACACGATGGTGCGCCCCAGGCCCAGCCGCCGGCTGGCCCGCTCGGAGAGGAACGTGCCGAGCAGCGCGCCCACCCCGCCCGCCGCCAGGGTCAGGCCGAGCAGCAGCGGCGAGAACCGCAGTTCTTGTACCGCGTACACCGTGTACAGCACCAGGATGCCCTGCTCGCAGGCGTTGAAGACGGCGGTCTCCACGGCCAGGGCGCGCAGCTCGGCCTGCCGGAAGACGAACACGATGCCTTCGCGGACCTCGCGCCACCACGTCGCCACCGCCTGGCGGACCGGCGCGGGGGCGGAGGCGGCGGGCGTGGCGGCTTCGGAGGCCGGGGCACCGGACGCCACGACTGCGGGGCCCGGGGCTGCGGGCGCCGGGCGCTCGGTGCGGCGGAACGGTCTGATCAGCGCGAGCGTCACCGCGGACACGGCGAAGGAGGCGGCATCGAGCAGCAGGGCGAGGGGAGCCCCGATCGCCCCGCACACCAGTCCGCCCAGGCCGGGGCCGCCGAGGTCGGCCGCGGACTGGCTGGCCTGTAGGTTGCGGTTGGCGCGGGTGAGCCGCTCCCGGCCCACCAACTGGGGCACGTAGGCCAGGTACGCCGAGTCGAACAGCGCCTGGAAGACGCCCAGCAGGAACGGAACCGCGTACAGCCACCACAGGCTGAGCAGCCCCAGCGCGTGGAGCAGCGGCACGGCGGCCACCAGGACCGCGCGTGCCACGTCCGCCACCAGCATCAGCCGCCGGCGGTCCTTGCGGTCCACCAGCGGCCCCAGTGGCAGGGCGAACAGCAGGAAGGGCAGGTACTGCAGGGCCCTGATCACGCCCAGCTGGTCGGATCCGGCGTCCAGGTGGATCACGGCGACGAGGGACAGGGCCAGGGTGCCGATCTGGGTGCCCACCAGCGACAGGCTCTGCCCCAGCCACAGGGCGCCGAAGCCGTACCGCCGCCAGGGGTGGGCGGTGGGTCGTTTCACGATGTGCTGTCGGCTTCCGTCAGAGGGGCTCGGTGGATGCCGTCGTACTGGTCGATGAGGTCGCCGTTCAGCTCCCGCATCAGACGCAGCCGCTCGTCCAGGAGCTGGTAGTAGGACAGGTGCTCGGTGTTCATCGGCGAGAGGTAGACGCTGATGACCTCCGGGTCGCGGTCGATGTCGAACTCCAGGCGCTCGTGCTTCTTCCTGAAGTCGGCCGTGCCGGGCAACAGGGTCCGGTTGAAGATGTTGAAGTACGGGACGACCTGCGGGGCGCGGTCCAGCAGGGCCTCCTTCAGCTGCAGGCTGCGCCGCAGGTAGGTGTCGATGGCGGCCCGGTCGTCGCCGTCGTGCCCGATGAGCACGTTGAACGTCTGGTAGTCGACCCCGTAGTTCAGCATGGCCTCCAGGATCTCCAGCTCTTCCTCGAAGCCGCGCAGCTTGTTGAACTTGCTGGTGGGGTCCTCCCCCAGGAACTCCAGCGGGATCTGCACGCGGTAGCAGCCCCGCCAGGTGTCGCCCGAGCGGTCGCTCCAGAACATGTACTCCATCAGCTCCAGGTCCGGCTTGCCCATGTCGAGGAACTTGCCGAACTCCAGGCCGTTGGCGAACTCCCAGGAGAAGCCGTACTCGCGGGCCAACTGGAAGATACGTATGACCTCGTCGCGGCCGCTCTCGTAGTACATGGTGCCCCGGCCGCTGCGTTGCAGGCGGGAGAGGATGTTGTCCTCCTGGAAGAGGATGTTGCGGATGCCCATGCCGCGGAAGTAGGCGAAGTGGCGCTCGACCGCCTCCGGCGACATGTAGCGGTACTTGCCGCGCATCGGAGTCGCGCAGAAGGAGCAGGTGCGGTGGCAGCCGCGGGAGGACTCGAAGCAGGTGAAGGGGGCCGCCACGGTGGGCGGCGGGGTGCCCTCGCCGGTGTCGTTGTACCGCTCGTATCCTTCGACCAGGTCCAGGGCCATCGGGGGCAGCTCGTTGAGGTTGATGGCGGGACTGCCGAAGACGATCCGGCCGCCGCGGTGCTCCCGGCAGAAGACCGCTTCCTTCAGTGGTGTGCCGTGGGCCACCGCCTCGATCACCTTGGCGAAGAGGAACTCCCCCTCCAGTTGGACGACCACGTCGAAGCCGTTGTCCAGGTACCACTCGGAGCGAGCGGTGGCGTCCATGCCGCCGGCGACGACCAGGGCCCGCGGGTTGACCGCCTTGGCGTGCTTGGCGAAGTCGGTGACGGCGCCGGCGGAGTTGGTGAAGTTGTTGGAGATGCCGATGATGTCGGCCTCGCGCAGGGAGGCGTCGTAGCGCTCGAAAGCGCCGCCGAAGCGGAGGCACTCGATGGTGCGCGGGCCGTAGGCGAACGACTTGTAGTGCACCGGCTCGTCGTCGTCCACCTGGGTGTCGATGATCCTGATCTCCGCTTCGACACCCCACTCGGCGAGGTGGGCGCGGGTGCCGGCGGCCAGTGTGGCCAGGGCGCTCTTGGGATTGAAGACCCGCACCGGGCTGATGGTCTCCTCCTCCCCGGCGAAGCGCTGGCCGGGGTAGGGGGCGTAGTAGAGGTGGACCTTCACGGCGCTCACACCCCCGCCGCGGTCGGACCGGCGTAGATCCCGTCGTACAGCCGGTGCAGTTCGCGGTCGTTGAGGGCGTTCGTCATCTCCAGGCGTTTCTGGTAGACGTCCCAGTAGCTGAAGTGGTCGGTGTTGATCGCCGACAGGAAGATCCCGATCACTTCCGGGTTCTCCTCCACGTCGAAGGCCAGCAGCCGGCGCAGCGAGACGTAGTCGCGGGCCCCGGGGAGCAGCGAGAGGTTGAAGACGTTGAAGTAGGGCTGGTAGGCGTCGCCGCCCAGGGCGCTCAGCTCCTCCTTGATCCGCCGGCAGTAGTCGTTGAACTGGTCGACGGCGGCGGCGTCCTGCTCCGGGTAGCCGATGAACAGGTCGTAGGTCTGATGCCCGACGCCGTAGTCGGTGAGCATCGTCGCCAGGATGTCGACCTGCTCGTCGAAGCCGAGGAGCTTGGGGAAGCGGCTCTTGGCGATGTTCATGTTGTCGAGCGGGATCTGGACCCGGTAACAGCCGGTCCATCCGTCGGCCGACTTCTCGCTGCCCAGCAGCGCCTCGGCCAGTTCGTGGTCGAACCGGCCGTTCTGCCGGAACTTGCCGAACTCGATGCCGTTGGCGAACTCCCAGGCGAACCCGTACGAGCGGATCATCCGGAAGATGTCGAGGAGTTCCTCGCGGCCGCTGTCGTACAGGTAGCGCCCGGTGCCGTTCTGCTGGATGCGGGAGAGCGGGTTGTCCTCCTGCCACACGATGGTCTTGATGCCCAGCGAGCGGAAGTACTTCAGGTGCGTCTCCACCGCTGCGGGCGACATGAAGCGGTACTTGCCGCGCGAGGGAGCGGTGCAGAAGGAGCAGCGCCAGGCGCATCCGCGGGACGTCTCCCAGCAGATGAAGTTGGTGCCCACCCCTTCGGGCGGCGGGCCCTCGGCGGTGTCGGTGTACAGCGAGAGGTCGCCGACCAGGTCGAGGGCCATCGGCGGAAGGGTGTTCATGTCGAGGATGTGCGACATGTCGATCTTCGGCGCGATCCGGTCCAGGGTGGCGGTGTTGGGGATCTCGCGGTAGTCGCCGCCGTCGGCGAACGCCTGGACGACCCGGGAGAAGACCCATTCGCCCTCGCCCTGGACGACCAGATCGACCCCGCGCTGGAGGTAGTAGTGCGGGCGGGCCGTGGGGTCGACGCCGCCGGCCACCACGAAGGCCCTGGGGTTGACGGACTTGATGAACCGGGCGAGGTCCGCGGTGATCTGCGCGCTGTTCGTGAAATTGCAGGTCAGTCCATGGATATCGGCTTCCCGGATCTGCTCGACGAAATCTTCGAAGGGAGATCCGTAGCGATAGCAGTCCATCTGGTGCGGGCCGTACGCGATGGTCTTGTACGGGATGCGCTGCCCGCCGAGCTGCATATCGATGATCTCGATGTCGCAGTCGAAGCCCATTTCTTCCGAGAACATCCGAAGGCCCGCCGCCAGCGTGGGGAGGGCGCTCTTCGGATTCAGTGGCCGCTCCGTATTGATGGGTTCTTCGCAGCCGCGAAAGATCTGCGAGGGGAATGGAGCGTAGTACAGGTTGACTTTCACGCAGGACTCCCCGGGGCATCCGTGGCAGATTCATCCCGCCAAACAGGCGAGTCAGTCTTGCGTACCGGTCATGGAGCGTCAAGTCATCGGTCAGGATGGGCAGTTGGCCGAGATTCGATGCCGTGACACCATTGAAGTAATCATTCCGCTCGCTTGGGTGCAAGTTTTCCGGCCCGGCCTCCCCCGCAACGGAAAAAGCCTTTTCGTGTTGTGCGGTCCGACGGGGGAAGTGCAGTATCCGTGCACATGGACACGCCAGCCGTTTCACCTCTCACTCCGCCCCTGGCCGACGACAGCTCAGCGGTCGAGCGACGCAAACTGAAAAAGAATCTTGGCCGGTTCGACATCCTCTTTTTCCTGCTGTGCACCATCGTCGGGCTGGACACCGTCGGCACCGTCGCGGCCCACGGTCCCGAGGCGTTCACCTGGATGATCGTGCTCGCGGCCGTCTTCTTCGTCCCCTCGGCCCTGCTGTTCGCCGAGCTGGGGGCCGCCTTCCCGCAGGAAGGCGGCCCCTATCTGTGGGTCCGGCTCGCCTTCGGCCACCTGGCCGGGGCCTTCACCGCCTTCCTGTACTGGGTCACCACCCCGGTCTGGGTCGGCGGCACGCTTTCGGTCGCGGCCGTGACCGCCTTCACCACCTTCTTCGGCGACGGCACCGCGCTGGGCGGCGCCGCCTTCTACGCCGGCGCGCTGGCCTTCATCTGGGCCGGCGTGCTCGCCGCGGTGCTGTCGTTCCGGATCGGCAAGTGGATCCCCATCCTGGGCGGCTGGGCCCGCCTGGTGCTGCTCGGCCTCTTCTCCGCCACCGTGCTGGTCTACGCCGTCAAGAACGGCCTGCACGGCTTCGGCGCGGACGGCTTCGTCCCCACCTGGGCCGGGTTCATCGGGCTCATACCGGTGCTGATGTTCAACTACGTGGGCTTCGAACTGCCCAGCAGCGCGGGCGAGGAGATGCGCGACCCCCAGCGGGACGTCCCCTTCGCCATCTTCCGCAGCGCCGTGCTCAGCGTGCTGCTCTACTCCGTCCCGGTCCTGGGCATCCTGCTCGTGCTGCCGGTGGCGGCGGTCACCGGACTCGGCGGTTTCCTCGACGCGGTACGGCAGGTCTTCACCGTCTACGGCGGCCACGTCCAGGCCGACGGCACGGTGGTGCTCACCGGCCTGGGGCAGGTCCTGGGCGGCGGCTGCGCGGTGGCCTTCGCGCTGACCCTGTACTCCTCCGGCACCGCATGGCTGATGGGCTCCGACCGGGCCCTGGCCGTCGCCGGTTACGACGGCGCCGCGCCGCGCGGCCTGGGCGTGCTCTCCGAGCGGTTCGGCACGCCCGTGCGCGTCAACCTGCTCTCCGGCGGGGTGGCCACCGGCGTGCTCGTGCTCACCCACGAGCTGACCGGCGGCGACACGGCCAAGTACTTCGGCGCGGTGCTCTCCCTCGCGGTGTCCACCACGTTGATCAGCTACCTGTGGATCTTCCCGGCGCTGCCCGCGCTCCGTGCCAGGTTCCCCGGCGCCGAACGGCCCTACCGGGCTCCGTTCCCCACGGCGATCGCGACCCTGCTGACCCTGCTCATCGCCTTCGCCACCCTCCAACTGGTGACCCCGGGGCTGGGGGCCGACTGGTTCGGCGCGGACTTCGCGCCCTCGGGGTGGACCCACGACGAGCGCTGGACGTACCTGGCCACGCAGGGGCTGCCGCTGCTCGGCTTCGCCCTGCTGGCGGTGGCCTTCTGGGCCCTGGGCGCCCGCACCCGGCGCCGTCGGGCCCCGGGCCGCTGAACCGCGTGCGGCGCTCACCGGCCGGGCGCCGCACGGCGCGGTCAGCCGCCCACCGGGCGGCCCGCACACACGGCGCGGTCAGCCGCCCACCAGGCGGCCCGCACAGGCGAGCAGCACCTCCTCGCCCACCGGCGTCCAGGGCAGGCCGCGGGCCTCGGCCAGCTCGGACCCGCGCTTGCACGACACCTGCCTGCCACCGTCCCCGAACAGCCCGGCGAGCCCGTCCCCGCCGGGCCCGACGGCCTCCGGGTCGGGCAGCAGGGACCGCAGGGCCGCCAGCCCCGCCGCACCGCGGGCCGCGCCCTCGCCGGCCGCCGCGTGGAAGGTGCGGTAGTCGGTCTCGCGCAGGGGCAGTCGCTCGTGGAGCAGTGCCAGGAGCCGGTCGATCCGCACGGCGCCGGGTCTGAGCACGTGGAAGCTGTCGTTGTCCCGCCCCGTGCGCACCGCCTCGACCAGGGCCGACGCCGCCTGGTCCACCGGAGTCCAGTCGGTCACGGCGTCGGTCGCCACCCGCAGCCGCAGCCGGACGCAGGCCCGCAGCAGCAGCTCCAGGACCGAGCGGGGATTGCCGCGGCCCGTCCGGGAATGCGCCATCACCTCGCCCAGCCGGAAGACCGTGCTGGGGATGCCCCGGCGGCGGGCCGCGGCGAGGATCTGCTCGGCGGCCCACTTGGAACGGCCGTAGCCGCCCCGGGGCGCCCGGAGGGGCCAGTGCTCCTCCAGGAGCAGGCCCGCTCCCTCGGGGATCACACCCAGGGTGGAGACGTGGTGCAGGCGCTTGGGCCGGCCGGTCACGGCCAGCCGGAGCACCTCGGCCGTGCCCAGCACATTGGGGGCCCTGAGACCGGAGTACCCGAGGACGAGGTTGACCAGGGCGCCGGCGTGCACGACGGAGTCGGTCCCCTCCGCCAGCTCCTCCCACGCCTCGGCGGCCAGGCCGAGCCGGGGACGTGCCAGGTCACCGGGGACCGGGACGATCCGCCGCGGGTCGAGGTCCGGGCCGTGCTCGGCGAGCACCCGGTCCAGCCGCAGCCGCGCCTCGCCGTGGTCGCGGGCGCGCACCAGACAGTGCACCACGGCCTCGGTGCGGTCCAGGAGCTCGGCGAGCAGGTGGGCGCCCAGGAAGCCGGTGGCGCCGGTGAGCAGCACCTGCCGGGGCGCATGGGACGGGCGGTGTCCGGGGGCCGGCAGCAGGGTGGAGGCCCGCTCGATGTCCGCGCGCATCCGCCGGTCGGCGGCAAGGTCCAGGGCCCGCGCCGCGCCGGTGCCGCCCGGCACCAGCAGCGCGGCCTGCTCGGCCAGGGTGCCGGCGGCCGCCAGGCTTCTCAGCGGCAGCCGCAGCCCCGTGGACCGCTGGATCAGGCCGGCGAGCCGCTGCAGGGTCAGTGAGGTGCCGCCGAGTTCGTGGAAGCCGGACTCGGGGCGTGGCAGCCCGGCGGGCAGGGGAGGCAGCAACTGCCGCCACAGCCCGGCCAGTTCGCGCTGGCGCTCCGTCAGGCGCGGGCCGTGCCCGGTCGCCGCCTCCTGCCGCTCGGCCGACAGGCGCGCGGCCACCTCCCGCTGGAGCGCCAGCCGGTCGGTCTTGCCGTTGCCGGTGAGCGGGACGCGGGCCACGGGCAGGAACACCCGCGGCACCGCGTGGGCCGGCAGCAGGCCGCCGCAGTGCGCCGCCAGCTCCCCCGCGGATACGGGCGCGTCGGCGACGTAGCAGCAGGCCAGGGTCTTGAGATCGCCGTCGCCGTGGACGACGGCCTTGGCCTGGTGCACCGCGGGGTGCCCGGCGACGGCGGTCTCCACCTCCAGCAGGTCGATGAGCGCCCCGTTCAGCTTGACCTGCTGGTCGCGCCGTCCCACGAACATCAGCGCCCCGTCGTCCCGCTGCCAGGCCAGGTCCCCGGTGCGGTACAGCCGCCTTCCCGGTATCTCCGCGAAGGGATTGGGCACGAACGCGGTCGCGGTGCGCCGGGCGTCGCCCAGGTAACCCGTTCCCAGGCAGTCGCCGCCCAGGTATATCTCGCCGACCGTGCCCGGCTCCACCAGGCGCCCGCGCTCGTCGAGCAGGATCGCGAAGGTGTTGTCGATGGGCCGCCCGATGGGCACCGCCGAGCCGTCCTGGTCCTGGATCTCGTGGAAGACCGAGCCGATGGACGCCTCGGTGGGCCCGAAGGTGTTGGTGAGGGTCACCTGCGGGAACATCGCCCGGAAGGCGTGCACCGCGCCCGGGTCGATCTCCTCGCCCCCGATGAGCAGGTGCCGCAGGGAGGTCAGCCGGCCGCGCAGCCCGGGATCGGAGGCGAGCAGTTCCACCAGGATGTTGAAGACGGACGGCACGAAGTCGGTGGCGGTCACCCCGTAGCGGGCCATCTCCTCCACGGTCCGCGGCAGGTCGAGGATGCCGGCCCGGTCCGGCAGCACGACCTGGCTGCCCTTGGTCAGGGGCCACAGCAACTGCCACAGCGAGGAGTCGAAGACGTGCCGGCTGTTCTGGAGCACCACGTCGCGCTGGGCGCCGAAGCGGCGGGTCATCGCCAGGAAGCGGTTGAGCAGGCCCAGGTGGCGGTTGAGCGCGCACTTGGGGGCGCCGGTCGAACCCGAGGTGAAGAAGCCGTAGGCCAGGTCGTCCACCGTGGGCACCGTCTCGGGCACGGCGGCCGCGCTGTCGGGAGCCGCCGTGCCCGTCACGCGTACGATGTCCAGGCCGTCCAGGCCGTGGAGAGCGTCCGGGCCGTCCCCCGTCACCGGGCCGGGCCCGGTACGGACGACGACCCGCGGCCGAAGCCGCCGCAGGCTCTCGTGCAGGCGCTGCCGCGGCCAGGCGTCGTCGATGGGCACGAACGGCGCGCCGACCTTCATCGACGCGAGCATCATCACCGGCAGTTCGGGCCCGCCGGCGGTGACCAGGGGAACGAAGTCACCCCGCTCGACGCCCCGCGCGCGCAGCACCCCGGCCCACCGAGCGGCCAGCGCGTCGAGCTCGCCGTAGGTCAGGGAGGCGTCCGCCCACCGGAGGGCCGGCCGGTCGGGATGGTCTCGGGCGTGGTCCTCGAACAGGTGAATAGTCGTCCGGTCGGTGGGATAGGGCACCCGGCGCCCTTGGAAGTCCACCAGGAGCCGACGTCGCAGATCGGACCGCACCAGCTCTCCCTTCGGGGAACCAATAACCGTCAATCCTGTACCGTGGCGCGTGAGTTGACACTACGTTGGGGAGGGCTCGACGGGTGCGGTTTCGTCGTTTCGGACGTACGGGCTGGCAGGTCAGCGAGATCGGCTACGGCATGTGGGGCATCGGGGGCGGCCCCGGCGGCTGGACCGGCACGGACGAGGACGCGGGCCGCGAGGCGCTCGAACTCGCCGTGGCGGGCGGCTGCAACTTCTTCGACACCGCCTGGATCTACGGCCGCGGTCACAGCGAGGCGCTTCTGGGGCGGCTGTGCCGGGACCACCCCGGCCGGAGGCTGTACGTCGCCACGAAGGTCCCGCCGCTGGACCGCCGCTGGCCGCCACGCAAGGACGCCCGCTTCACCGAGGTCTTCCCCGACGCCCACGTCGAGGAGTACCTGCGGCACAGTCTCGGCAACCTCGGCGTCGAGCGGATCGATCTGCTGCACTACCACGTCTGGGAGGACGCCTGGGCGGCCGATGAGCTGTGGGTCCGCCAGGTGGAGCGGATGAAGCGGCAGGGCCTGGTGGAGGCCGTCGGCATCAGCGTCAACCGCTGGGAGCCGTGGAACGTGCTGGCGGCCCTGGACACCGGCCTCGTCGATGTCGTCCAGGTGATCTACAACATCTTCGACCAGGCCCCCGAGGACGAGCTCTTCGACGCCTGCGAACGCCACGACGTGGGCGTCATCGCCCGCGTACCGTTCGACGAGGGCACCCTGACCGGCACCCTGACCCCGCAGAGCCGGTGGCCCGAGGGCGACTGGCGCAACAGCTACTTCGTACCGGAGAACCTGGCCGCCAGCGTCGAACGCGCCGAGCGGCTGCGCGCCGTGATCCCCGAGGGAATGACCATGCCCGAGCTGGCCCTGCGCTTCATCCTGAACCACCCGGCGGTCCACACCGTGATCCCCGGTATGCGCACCCCGGCCCACGTGCGCGCCAACCTCGCCGTCAGTGACGGGGCGCCGCTCGCCCCCGGGCTCCTGGCCGAGCTGCGCCGCCACCGCTGGGACCGCCGGCCGACGGAGTGGTCGCAGTGACCGGGCCCACCGTCGCCATCGTCGATCCGTTCTCCACCGGCGCGCAGCTCGCCCCGGAGTTCGCCCGCCGGGGCTGGCGGGCCATCGCCCTGCTCAGCACCGGCGACGTGCCCGCGGAGTTCCGCCGCGGCTTCCGCCCCGAGCAGTACGCCGCGGTCCTGGACGCCTCCGCGGGTGCCGACGTCACCACCCGGCTCCGGGCCGCCCGGCCCGCCTATGTGATCACCGGCTCGGAGTGGGGCGTGCACACGGCCGACGCGCTGGCCGAACAGCTCGGGCTGCCCGGCAACGGCACGGCGTTGAGCCCCTGCCGCCGGGACAAGTTCGCCATGGCCGAGCGCCTGCGCTCCCAGCGCGTCGCCGCCGCCGCGAGCCTCGCCGCCCAGGAAGTGACCGAGATACTGGCCTGGGCCGACGCGGAGGGGCACTGGCCTCTGGTGGTGAAGCCGCTGGCGAGCGCCGGGTCGGACGCGGTGGCCATCTGTGAGAACGCGGCACAGGTCAGGAAGGCGTTCGAGCGCATCCATGGCCAGACCAACCAGATGGGCGGCTTCAACGACCGGGTCCTGGCGCAGGAACTCCTCGTCGGCGAGCAGTACTTCGTCAACTCGGTGAGCCGCGACGGCAGGCACTTCGTCCACGAGATCTGGCGGGAGCAGCGCACCAGCGTCGACGGCGCGGTGGTCTACGACTACCAGGACCTGCTCCCGCCCGGTGGTGCGACCCAGCGCGCCCTGACCTCGTACGTCGGCCGTGTGCTCGACGCCCTGGGCATCGCCCACGGCCCGGCCCACGCCGAGGTCATGATGACGGCGCGGGGTCCGGTGCTGATCGAGATCGGGGCCCGGCTCGAGGGGTCGGTCACCTCCCGGGGGCCGCGGGCCGCCACCGGCCACAGTCAGGTGTCGCTGACCGTCGACGCGTACACGGAACCGGCGCGGTTCTCCCGGCTGCCCGGCACCGACTACCGGCTCCTCAAGCATCTGAGGGTGGTCGTCCTGATCGCCTCGCGGACCGGCCGGGTCGCCGCCGCTCCCTTGAACGAGCTGCGGCTGCTCCCCAGCTATCTGTGCGGCTCCACCGACGCGCTCCAGCCGGGCACCCCCGTGCAGAGGACGGTCGACCTGTTCACCTCCCCCGGTCATCTGTACCTGCTGGCCGACGACGTCGAGCAGGTGGAGCGCGATTACCGGCAGGTGCGCAGACTCGAACGCGAGAGCCTTTACGCGGGCGACGCGGAAGGCCGGCTCGCCCCCTGAGCCGCGTGGCTCGGCCGCCCGCCGGCCCGTCCCGCGTGGCCGGCGCCGCCGCGCAGCCGGTACCGCGGGCACGTCCGGCCGGAGCGGGGCCCGTGGACGGCGGGCGCCGGCCCCGGGCCCGGTCGGGCAGCCGGTGATCGGGGCCGCGGCACCGTGTCAGGGGCACAGCCCCTCGCCGACCGTCCCTTCCCGCAACAGGCGCCGCTCCAGGGGAAGTCCACGGGCACCAGGCCGGACGGCGGTTCCGCGGACCGGGCGTCCCCGCCGAGCGCGCGCGTCACCACGTGCGCGCAGGTGCCCACCAGACCGGGCGCGACCAGGAATCCCGCACCGGCGACGGCGCCGTCCACGGCGTGCACCCGCACCACCGCGCCGGCCGGCGGACCGGGGTCACGCGTCATGACGCGACGGAGGCCGGTTCCGTCCCACGGTGACGGTGGAGCCGGCCTCCGTCGCCGTGCCGGCCGCCACGACCCCGGCCGCGGCGGCGAGCTCGGTGCCGAACCCCACGGTCACTTTCTCGGACGCCTCGGCCCCGTCGCGCAGGTGGTCGCGGACGGCGCGCCTCGCCGGCCGCATCGGCGCCAGGGTCTCCTGGAGGGCCGTGGTCACGCTGCGCACCGCGTCACCGGCGCGCCCCGCCCGCGCCCGGCCCTCGCCCCGGCCGTCGTCCACGGTCTCGACGAGCGCACCCCCACCGCCCTCGAGCGGCATGCGCACCACCTACGGCACCGGCCCCCCACCTCACGATCCCCGCGAACCACCGACGGACCGACCGATCGTAGGCACGCTCTTCATCCCTTCTTCGCGGCGTCGGCTTCGCGCGGCCGCCGGCCCGCGTCCGCCCCGGCGGACGGTACGGCGCGGGAACGGCCGGCGACCGCGAGCAGCGCGGCCGTCGTCAGGCCGAGCACACCGGCCGCGAGGAGCTGGACCCTGTAGTCCAGGGTGGCCACCAGGGCCGTGCCCGCGAGGAGGGCGAGCCCGGTCGGTGCGAACACCAGCGTGTTGGCGGTGGCCGCCACCCGGCCGAGCAGTTCGCCCGGGGTCTTCTTCTGGACGGTGGTCAGGGCGCTGATCAGCGGCCAGGGCAGGCCGAGGCCGATCAGCAGGCTGCCGGCCACCACCACGGGGAGGAAGCCGGTGATCCGGGCCAGTGCGCCGAGAGCGAAGAGCGTGAGCCCGAGCGCTGCCAGGAGGTGGGCCGGAAGGCGGCGCAGGAGCGCCCCGGCCGCCAGACCACCGACGACCGACCCGAGCCCTTGGACCGAGCTGAGAACGCCGGCGAACGCCGCGGGCTGCCGCAGCCCGTTGTCGAGGAGCGCGTAGGTCGCCGTGCTGCTGAGGCTGGATGCCACCATGGCACAACCGCCTGCCACGACCAGGGGTCGCAGCGTCGTGTGCCGCCACAGGTAGCGGACGCCTTCCGCGGTCTCGGCGGTCCAGTTCCGCCGCGGCCGGCGTGCGGGGGCGGCTTCACGCACGCGGATCAGGCTGAAGGCCGCCGCGCCCAGCAGGAAGGACACCGCGTTCAGCAGGGCGACGGCCGGACCGCCCACCACGGTGAACAGGCCGGCGCCGATCAGGGGACCGAGCAGGCTGGTGCTCTCGATCGCGGTCCGGGCCAGGCCGTTGAAGTCCCCGCGCAGGTCGTCCGGCACCGCGGAGGCGATCAGCGCGGTCTCGGCGGCGTCCATGAGCACGGTTCCCGTGCCCACCATGGTCAGCGCGGCGAAGAGCAGCCAGACATCCTCCGCGGAGCGCACGGTGACAGGTGCCGTCATGACAGCGGCCAGCACCAGGCTCGTGGTGATCAGGAGCGTGCGGCGGCGCATCCGGTCGGCCACGTTGCCGAGGAACGGTCCGGCAAGGGCCGGTGCCCAGGCGCACAGGCCCACCAGGGCGGCCAGGCCGTCCGAGCCGGTGAGCTCTTTCACCCAGACCCCGGAGGCGAGCAGCATGGCCGAGTCCCCGAAGCCGGAGACGATCAATCCGGTCAGATAGACGCGCGCGTTGCGGTCCCGCAGCACCGTGAACACGCCCACGGTCATGCCCGCCCCTCCTCGGTCCGGTCGCTTCATGGATGCCGGCACCCTACCCCCAACACTTTGGTTGGGGGTAGGGCCGGTGGTGACGGCATGCGCTTTACTTGCTGACGTGACCGACGTCGACCCCGTCCTGAGGGCGCTCGCCCATCCCCTGCGGCTGCGGATGCTCACGCTCATGTGGCCCGGGCCGATGTCCGCGGCCGAACTCGCTCGCGAGCTGGACATCTCGCATGCGCTGGCCAGTCGGCACCTGCGGCGCCTGGACGCCGTCGGCCTGGTGGAACTGGCCGAGGAGCGCACCCGCCGCGGGGGCCGGGAGCGCCGCTACCGGACCGTCCACGGCTCCCCGCTGTCCGACCGCCGCGACGGGACCCGGATGCTGGCGGCGGCCCTGGCACACACTCTTCAGGAGCGTGCCGCACGCCGGAGCCCAGACGGCAGGGGTGTGACGGTCGACGCGGAATTGTGGGTGGCGCCGGAGGCGTGGGAAGCGGCCAGGCAGCGGCTCGCCGACGTCGCGGCCGAACTCCACGACGCCGCGCGCCCGCCCCGCGCGCCCGGAACGGTGCCGGTGGGCGTGAGCCTGATGGCCTTCCCCCTGCAAGAGGCGCCGCACACCGGCGGTGACCGGGAACGGTGACGAGCGCGTCCCTTCGCTGAGCCTTCCGGTCACCGACCGGGTTCGGCCACCGCCGGTCGGCTCCGCGGTGCGGTCGGCGCCGCGTGCCGCACCAGGGCCGGTGCCGGACATCGCCCGGCGAGCAGAGCGAGAGGGCCGACCGCGGCTCGTCACGGGGCGCGGACGGAGCGCCGAGGTCCTCGGCCGTGCCCGGCCCGTCGCTCCTGCGGCCCGGTTGACGGAGCCGGACGTGCGGGGCGGGGCAGTTCGGCGCGCGCCTGCCGGGGGCACGGGCTCCTTCGGTTCGCCCGCATGTTCCGGCGGACGCCCAACGCCCCAACGGACGTAACGACAGGCGCAGCGACCGCGTCCACGACACCGCCACCGCAGCGCTCCTCACGGCGGCGAAGGCCCGGCTGCCCCGCGGACTCACCGACTCCGAGCGGCGGCGCCACCTGCCGGCCGGCGAACCGGGCGGCTGACGCCACGAGGCACCGCAGGGTGGGGCCGGTCGCCCGGGCCGGTCAGGCCGGCGGTGCGAGGAGCCGCGCGTCGCCGCAGGAAGTCGTCCCCCTCGACGACGGCCCGCCCTGGTCCGCCGTACCGGCGCACCCGCCGCCCCGGCCCGCCGACCCGGACCTCACCGTCGGCCGGTGGGGCCGGCCGGCAGTGGGCGGGGCCGCCGACCCGGGCGGTGCGCATGGTCTGGCGCGATCAGTCGGTCTCGGTCACGTGGATCGCCGCCGCGGGGCAGACGGCCGCCGCCTCGTGCACGGCGGCGTGTTGCTCGGGGGCGGGTTCGGACGTCAGGAGGGTGACGATGCCGTCCTCGTCCCGCTGGTCGAAGACCTCCGGCGCGGACAGGACGCAGGCACCGGCACCGCAGCACTTGTCCTGGTCGACGGTGAGTTTCACGGTCCGTCTCCTTTACGGGTCACCGGGTCACCAGCGAACGGGAACTTCGCGCAGGCCGCCGACGATGAGGCCCTCCGTCCTGCGCAGTTCGGCGGCGGGGACGGCCAGGCGCAGGGTCGGCACGCGGGTGAGCAGGGTCTCCAGGACGACCTGGAGTTCGGTGCGGGCCAGGGCCTGACCCAGGCAGGAGTGCGGTCCCGCGCCGAAGGTCAGGTGGGGGTTGGGGGTGCGGGCGAGGTCCATGGTGTCGGGGGCGTCGAACGCCCGCTCGTCGCGGTTGGCGGCCGGCATGCTGCACACGACCGTGCTGCCCGCGGGGACGACGTGCCCGCCGATCTCGGCGTCCTCGCCGAGGTAACGCCGCAGGCCGAAACCGAGGTTGGTGTCGAAGCGCAGGGACTCCTCGACGGCGGGGCGCACCAGCGAGGGGTCGGCCAGCAGCCGCTCCCAGCGGCTGCGGTCGCTGAGCAGCATGGCGACCATCTTGCCGATCATGTTGGCGGTGGTCTCGTGGCCGGCGACGAGCAGGCCCATGCCGGTGGCCACGAGTTCGTCGTGGCTCAGGCCGCCGCCGTCGCCGTCCTCGCTCTCCCCGCCCTCCGCGGTTCCGCTCTCCGCGATGAGGGTGCTGAGGAGGTCGTCGGCCGGTTCGGCGCGCTTGGCGGCGATGTGATCGGACATGTAGGCGACGAATTCCTGCTCGGCGGTGCGGATCTCGTCGGCGGTGTAGCGGGTGATGCTCAGGAAGCTGTCGGACCAGTGCGAGAAGCGGTCCCGGTCCTCCGCCGGGACGCCGAGGAGGTCGCAGATGACGTAGACGGGGAACGGGAATCCGAGACTCGCCCGCAGATCCGCGGGGGCACCGCCGGCGAGCATGGCGTCGACGAGGTCCTCGGCGAGGCGGGTCATGCCAGGGCGCAGGGCGGTCATCCGCTTGGCGGTGAAGTACCGGCCGACCCGGCGCCGCCAGCGCTGGTGCGGTGCGCCCCGGTCGGGGATCGAGACCATGGCGCTGCCGGTGACGGCGGCTCCGCCGATGCCCTCGGGTGCCAGCCGGGCGGCGTTGTCCCGCCCGGTGGGGCGGACGAACCGGGGGTCGGACAGCAGGGCGCGGACATCGTCGTAGCGGGTCAGGTACACCGCCGTGTCACCGCTGGGCAGCGTGGCGTGGGCGACGGGACACCGTGCCCGCAGCTCCTCCCACTCGGCGGGCGGATCGAGCGCGGTGTCGCCGGACAGGGGCAGGTGGAGGGACGGCGGGGCGTAGGGGCGTTCGGCCTGGTCGGTCATCGGGCGTCTCCTCGTGGGTTGAGGCGGGGGGGTGCGCACTGTGACGGGAAGGACCGGTGTAATGCACCGTACATCGAAAGTGCATCATGCACGTGCGGTACGTCACAGACCGACCGAACAGCAGGCAAACGGCCGGAAATCGACGGTCGGGGGCGCGCGCATAAGGTGGGCGGCGCAGCTTTGACACTCCTAGGAGGACGGCGTGGACGCACGGCAGGCAGGCAGCCGGATCGAGCGGGAACTGCTGATCCTCACCCGGCACCTGGAACTGACCTCCCCGCGGCGCGCGCACAGCGGCACCGACGCGCTCGACCGCAGCGCCTACGTCCTGCTCAGCCGCCTGGAAGCCCAGGGGCCGATGTCGGTCCCCGACCTCGTCGACGCCTTCGGGCTGGCGCCCTCCACCTTCACCCGGCAGACCGCGGCACTGCTCCGCGACGGTCTCGTCGAACGCACCCTGGACCCCAGCGGCAGTATCGCCCGCAAGTTCCGGATCACCGACGAAGGGCGCAGGCGTCTGCGCGCGGACCGCGACACCATAATCGCCGGGCTCAGCGACGTCCTCGGCGACTGGCCCGCGGAACGGCTCCGGCGGTTCGTCGCGGACCTCCAGCAGTTCAACACCGACATCGAGCGGCGCACGGGCCGCCCCTGGCCCCGCTGACCGGAGTCCGGCCGTGGCACGCGCCGTGCCTCGGCCACGGGCGACGCCCGCCTTCGGGCACGGCGCGGCTGCGCCGCCGTACCCCGGGAGCGGTGGACGGCGGACGGGAGGGCACCGGAGCGAGGTCACGGGGTGCGCGCTGCCGGGGCCTCAGGAGCCCCGCCTCGCAGAACTGGCCGTGTCACCGGCTCAGGGCTGGATGACGGCTCGCTCGTCGTCGCGCAGCGGAGGACCCTGGAGGTGGGGCTTTCGCGGTCCGAACAGCATGGGGACCAGCATGTCCCTGGAGAACAGCCGGGTGGCCGGCTTCTCCATGCTCATCACGTCCAGCAGCGCGCCCATGGCGCGCGGGCTGCGGGCTCCGGTCTCCACCGCCCTGTCGACGAAGCGGGCCAGGAACCGCTCCATGGAGGTGGGTGGGGTCGTGGAGGCGCCGGGGTAGAACGCGTCCTGACCCACGGCCAGGTTCCAGGCGGCGGCGACCGGTCGTGCTGCGGCGCGTTGCAGTCGGCGCGCCGTGCCGGGTGCGGTGAGGCCTGTGGAGCGCAGGACGTCACGGACGGCGAGGGCGCCTTGCGCGGCGACGGTCAGGCCGTGGCCGTAGACGGGGTTGTACGCGGCGACGGCGTCGCCCATCACGACGAAGCCTTCCGGCCAGCGCTTCATCTTCTCGTAGTAGCGACGCCGGTTGGCGGTGCTCCGGGTGGTCACGACGTCGCTGATGGGCTCGGCGTTCCGCAGGAGCCGGCCGATGATGGGGTCGCCGAAGCCCAGTGCGAAGGGGACGAAGGCGTCGGGGGCGGCGGTGGGTTCGCCGCCGCGGGTGCCGGCCAGGGTGACCAGCCATTGGTGGTTCTCGATGGGGAGGATGATGCCGCCCCGGCCCGGGGCCTTGGCCGGGTTGGCCTGTACGTTGACGAGCGGGAAGTCGTCGCCGGCGCCGGGCGGGGCTTTGAACAGGCGGGTGGCGTAGGTGACGCCGGCGTTCACTTCCCGTTCGGCGACGTCGGGCAGGCCGAGGCCGGCGAGCCACCGGGCTGCGTGGGAGCCACGCCCGGAGGCGTCCACGAGGAGGTCCGCGGGGAGGGTGAAGTCCTTGCCGGCGTGATGCGCGCGCACGCCGGTGACACGGGTGGCGTCGCCCTCCAGACACCGGGCGGTGGTCGCCTGCCGGAGGGTGATGCGTCCGTCGCCGAGCACGCGTTCCCGCAGGACGAAGTCGAGCAGGTCGCGGGAGCACACGAGGTTGCGGTGGTGGGTGGAGAGGAAACGGCGGAACCAGACCTCGTTGGGTGCACGCGAGATCATGTCCCCCATGATGCGGACGAGGCGGGCCCCCTGGGCGACGGCCGCGTCGGTGAGGCCGGGCAGGAGTTCCTCGAAGGCGTTGACGCCTCCGCTCCATACGACGTGGGCGTGGCGTGTCTGCGGGACGCCGCGACGCGGTTCCGGGCCGTCGGGGAGCCGGTCGCGCTCGATGACGGTGACGTCGGCGAATCGGGCGAGCACGGCCGCGGTGAACAGTCCGGCCGCGCTCGCGCCGATGACGACCGCTGTGGGCCGGCGGATGCTGTTGCTGTCAGGCATGCGCGTTCAGGCTTTCTGTGGTGGTGACCCGCCGGCGGATACGGTCCAGGGTGCGAGGGCGGTAGAGCGCGGTGGAGATGGCGCTCAGATGGTCGGTGATGTGGTTGCTGATGTGCGGCAGGTGATGGTTGCGGCGTTCTCTGCCTGCGGTGTAGGCGGCGATGGCGTCGCGGACCGTGACCGCGCCGGCTACGGCTCGCGCCGTGGACTCCCCCTGGTGGCGTGCCACGTGTGTGTATGCCGCGCGGTACAGCTCGGTGTCGAGGTGGGCGGCGAGGAGCCGCAGTGCGTCGTGGATGTGTTGCTGGCGCCGCAGCAGGCGGAGGTCGAGGGGGGTCCAGGGGCCCAGGCGGGCGGGTGCGGCGGCTGGTTCGAGGCACCGCACGGCGCGGTGCAGTGGTCGGAGCCGGAGGTATTCGGTCTGGTCGCGGGCCAGGCGTTTCAGCGCGGGGCCGGCTTGCGGAACGATGAACCCGACGGCCACCAGGGCGGCCTCCGTCAGGGCGAAGGGGGGTGCGGCCCGGGTGCTGAGCCAGTCCCAGTCGGCGCCGCACCAGCGGGCTGTGATCGCGGTCAGTTTCGCCGCGTCGAACACCAGGCCGCTGGCGAAGCCGATCTGGAGCAGGACGACTCCGGTCCTCAGCCAGGGGTTCCCCACTTCGTGGAACCACCGCCACAGCATGTAGACGGCCGTGAGGCAGGAGGCCACGTGTGCGAGCAGGTAGAGCAGGATGTGCTCGCGCATCCACGGCGTGTTGGCGTAATAGGTGTCCAGGTCGTAGATGCGCTCGTGGGGTGCGTCCGCCAGGACGAAGGTCACCCACAGCGCGGCGATGATGCCCGCGTAGATCCAGTAGATGCGCCGGATCCTGGTGCGGCGCCGTCGGGAGGGCTCCTCCCTCCACCTCATGATCATGGTCAGGCCGGTGGCGCAGGACGCGGTGAGGAACGAGTAGGCCCACGGTGCGGCGATGTTGGGGACGCCGGTGAGTCGGTTGAGGCGTTCGATGTTGACCGGGATGATCACCACGAGGGCGGCGGTGGCCCAGAACAGCAGCAGGGTCGTGGCCAGCACCTCGGGGTCACGCCAGGCGCGCAGGAAGGTGGGCAGTTTCAACAGCAGCGCGGCCGCGAGCAGGACGGTGGGGACCGCGTACGGGACGTGGAAGGAGAAGGTCATGACAGGATGCGGCCGCCGCGGCTGATGAGGGAGACGTTGATGCGTCCCTCGACGGTGGTCTGGGTGAGAGGGCCTTCCGCGTAGCGGCCCTTCATCCAGGTGCGGACCTCGCGGCCGAACAGGAGGCCGAAGGTTTCCGCGTCCACTTCGTGGTCGTCGGATGCGGCAGCGCGGGCGGCGACGGTGACGAGGGCGTCGCGGGGTATTTCCTGGCTGGTGAGGATCTGCTGCACCGCGCGTTCGACGGCTTCGGGAGCGTGGTCGGCGGTCAGGGCTCGTGCCGCAGCGGGCATTCCGGCCACGTGATGACCGCAGTCATGCTGCTCCTCGTGCCACAGCTCGTGGCCGAGGATGACTAATTGCGCCTCGGGGACGGTGTGTTGCTCGACCACGATGAGGGAGTGGTCGCCGCAGTCCAGACGCATGCCGGAGACCGGGATGTCCGGTGGGAAGGGGCGGAAGACGAGCTGGATCGGCCGCTTGGTACGGGCGCTCATGGCACGGCAGAACCCCTCCATCACCTCCTGGGGCTCGGCAGGGCGCTGGATGGTCCGGGAGGCCGCGCGCCCCAGACTCGCCAGCAGCGACTTCATGGCCTTCGACGTCATCGGTCGTGACCTTCCTCCGCCGGCACCACTGAGCGGAAGACTCCCTCGAGGAGGCGTTCCAGTTGCTCGAAGGTGAGGGAGCCGTGCATGCGCAGGTCGGTGGCCCGTACGCCGTAGCGGTCCATCAGGGCCAGCACCGGATCACCGCCCCCGGGGCTCCGCAACCTGTCCACCAGGGGAAGCAGCGCACGGTTGAGGGCCTGATCGGCCGGAGCCGTGAAGAAGGACTCGCCTTCCTGGACGTCGAAGAACCCCACCAGGCCGTGCAGCAGCTCGACACTGGGCACCTTCTTGCCGTCGCACACCAGCCGCGCCCAGACCTCGGACACCCCGAGGCGTTCGGAGATGCGCGCGGCGAGCTCGGACATCCGCAAGCCGGTGCGCCTCATGTACGCCTGGGCGAGTGTCCTGACGCGGCTTCGGACACGGTCGTTGACGCTGTCGCCGGGAACCGCCGCCACTTCTCCACGCAGCAGGGTACGGACCGTTGCTTCCGGCAGAGCCGTCTGCTCGGCGAGCTTGGCCGGGTCGAGCAGCGCCGACCGGTCGAGTCCGTGCTCCTGGATGAGCGTGCTCAGGCGCTGGAGCGTCTGCACCAGCGGTGGGGCCGCTTCCACCCTTGGACTCCAGGAAAAGTCGGGGACCGACGACTGTCGTGCGCACGCCACTCTACGCAGCGGGCCCCCCACCCTCAATACGATCGTTGATTTTCCAGAAATGATCGTTTCGCCCCGGTGTTCAGCCGTATTCCTTCCGCGCGGGCACGGGGAACTGCCAGCAGGCCCTCGATGTGCGGGATCTCCGCGTCGGGAACCGTGAAGTGATCCTGCGACACGATCACGTTCGCCACGTTCTACGTGTCGTTCGCCCATCTCAACCAGGGGCGCCGGCAGGAGGCCGTCGACGCCCTGCGGCTCGCCCGGGGGCGGCTCGAGGCCCACGGCTGGCACGAGCGGGCGGGCACGGCCCACCTGCACACGGCTCACGCACTCGTCCACCTCGGCCGGCACACCGGGATCCCGCAAGTTGCGAACGAAGACCAGAAACTCGTCCGTGCGAGGAGTATTGACGATCCCACATCGATGACTGATCATCCCTGTCTGAGAAACCGACCAGGGTTCGATATATCGAACCACTTCGGCCCTGGGTCGTTCGTGCCGCACGGCAGCTCCACGCACGACCGCACGACAGATCCGCACACCACAGCACTGCGCCACCCCGGCCGGTCCGTCCTCCTCGGCCGAACCACCGAACCGAAAGGCGCCCCATGTCCTCGAACGTCAGCAGGCGACGGTTGCTCCAGATCGCCGGAGTCACCGCTGCCGCCACCGCCGCCGGGCCCCTCGCCGGCGGCACCGCCGCCCGGGCGGCGTCCCTCCCTCCGGTCCGCGGCGACATCGGAGCCAAGGCGCTGCCCTTCGACCTCGGACAGGTCCGGCTGACCGCGAGCCGGTGGCTCGACAACCAGAACCGCACAGCGGCCTACCTGCGGTACGTCGACGTCGACCGGCTGCTGTACAACTTCCGCGCCAACCACCGCCTGTCGACCAGGGGTGCGGCCCCCACCGGCGGCTGGGAGGCCCCCGACTTCCCCTTCCGCAGCCACGTCCAGGGCCACTTCCTCACCGCCTGGGCGCAGCTGTACGCCGTGACGGGCGACACGGCGGTCCGCGACAAGGCCCTGTACATGGTCGCCGAGCTGGCCAAGTGCCAGGCCAACAACGGTGCCGCGGGCTTCGGCGCCGGATACCTCTCCGGCTATCCCGAGTCGGACTTCTCCGCGCTCGAGGCCCGTACGCTGAAGAACGGCAACGTGCCGTACTACACCATCCACAAGACGATGACCGGTCTGCTGGACGTGTGGCGGCACCTCGGCAGCACCCAGGCCCGCGACGTGCTGCTCGCCCTGGCGGGCTGGGTCGACACCCGCACGGGCCGGCTGAGCACCGCGCAGATGCAGGCCATGCTGGGCACCGAGTTCGGGGGCATGAACGCCGTCCTGAGCGACCTGTACCAGCAGACCGGTGACCCGCGGTGGCTCACCGTCGCCCGGCGCTTCGACCACGCCGCGGTGTTCGACCCGCTGGCGGCGAACCGGGACGCGCTGGCCGGACTGCACGCCAACACGCAGGTGCCGAAGTGGATCGGCGCCGTTCGCACCTACAAGGCCACCGGCGAGACGCGCTACCGGGACATCGCCGCCAACGCCTGGAACATGTGCGTCACCGCGCACACCTACGCCATCGGCGGCAACAGCCAGGCCGAGCACTTCCGCGCTCCGCACGCGATCGCCGCCCACCTGGCCAACGACACCTGCGAAAGCTGCAACACCGTCAACATGCTCACGCTCACCCGGGAGCTGTTCACGCTGACGCCGGACCGGGCCGCGCTCTTCGACTACTACGAACAAGCCTGGCTCAACCACATCATCGGCAACCAGAACCCGGCCGATCCGCACGGCCACATCACCTACTTCACGCCGCTCAGGCCCGGCGCCCGGCGCGGTGTGGGCCCGGCGTGGGGCGGCGGTACCTGGAGCACCGACTACACCACCTTCTGGTGCTGCCAGGGCACGGGAGTGGAAGTACACACCCGGCTGATGGACTCGGTGTACTTCCACTCCGGCACCACGCTGACGGTCAACATGTTCGTGCCCTCGGTGCTCACCTGGACGCAGCGCGGCATCACCGTCACCCAGACCACCACGTACCCGGCCGGCGACACCACGACCCTGCGGGTCACCGGCGCGGTCGGCGGGAACTGGGCGATGCGCATCCGTATCCCCGGATGGACGACGGGGGCCGTCGTCAGCGTCAACGGCACCGTGCAGAACATCGCCGCGAATCCCGGCAGTTACGCGACCCTGGAGCGCGCCTGGACCTCCGGTGACACCGTCACGGTCCGGTTGCCCATGCGGATCGCGGTGCGGCCCGCCAACGACAACCCCGGCGTCGGCGCGGTCACCTACGGCCCGGTCGTGCTGTCCGGCAACTACGGCAACACCGCCCTGACCGCCCTCCCGGCCCTGGACGTGTCCTCGGTCAGGCGGACCAGCGCCACGGCACTCTCCTTCACCGCCACCGCCGACGGCGCCACCGTGGGCCTCGGCCCCTTCCACGACGCGCAGGGCCACAACTACACCGTCTACTGGAACACCAGTGGTGCCGGCGCGGTCCACCTCGTCAACGCGGCCAGCGGCCTCCTGCTGGGCATCGACGGGATGTCGACCGCCGACGGCGCCCGGGCCCTCCAGTGGAGCGACAACGGCACCGCCGACCACGACTGGGAGATGGTCCCCGACGGGAACGCCTTCCGGTTCCGCAACGTCCACAGCGGCAAGGTGCTCGGCGTGCTGGACATGTCCACGGCCGACGGCGCCCCCGTCCTGCAGTGGTCCGACAACGGCACCGCCGACCACCGGTGGGTCCTTCTCGACCAGGGCGACGGCACGTACAAGATCCGCAATGTGCACAGCGGCAAGCTGCTCGGCGTGGCGAACGGCTCCACCGCCGTCGGCGCCTTCGCCGTCCAGGACTCGGACAACGGGTCGGCCGACAACCGCTGGCGGGTCGTGCGCGCCTGACGGGGCCGCACCCGTGCCCTGGTGCGGGGCCCCGCGGGGGTGCGGCCGCACGGCCTCCCTCAGGCGAGCCCCTGCGTCGCCACGGCGAGGGCCGAACGCAAGGCGGCGGCCAGTTCGGCCCTCGCCTCCGCGGGGGCGGGGGCCGGGCCGGCGGCGTGCCAGGCGTGGTGTTCGACCGCCGCGCGCAGTGCCGCGTCGAACATGGCCGCCTGGACGGCCGGGCGCAGGTCGCCGGCGGGCAGCCCGGCCCGCTCGGCGAGGGCGCGGGCGAAGACCGGCTCGGCCTCGTCGTACGTCTGGAGCCAGACCGCGCGCAGTCCCGGTTCGGTGCGGGTCAGCCGCACCAGCGCTCCGACGGCGGCGGGGTCGGGACCCGGCAGCAGGCGGTCGTCGCCGGCGAGGTCCCGGCCGAAGTCGAACGCCTCCTCCAGCGGCCGGGGCGCCACTGCCCCAACCGGGCGGCGATCACGTCGACGCCGGCCGCCAGCAGGGGGCGGACACAGCTCTCCTTGCTCGGGAAGTAGCGCCACACGGTGCGCGCGGAGACACCGACCGCCCGCCCGATCTGCTCGCCCGTCGTCGCCGTGACGCCCTGGGAGACGAAGAGGTCGACCGCCGCGCGGGCGATCTCCAGCCGGATCTCCGCCTTGCGCTCCTTCGTCAGGGGCGGTCGTCCGGTCCGTCCGCGGGCTGCCGACATGGGTCTGCTCCGGCTGGGTGATCGTCGCACAGGGATGGTCCACCGTCGGTCCGGCACGGCACGGCGGGGGCGCGGGCCGGCGGTGGTGCCCCTGGGCGGGCGCCCGGCAGGAGCCGGCGTCTCAGTCGCCGCGGGCGAACCGCCGGGCCAGCCGTTCCCCGGTCAGTGCGGCGGCGGCCCGGTCCTCGAGAGGTCGGACGCGGCTGCCCTTGAAGACGATGTAGGTCACCCCGGAGGGTGTGCCGCCGGTGTGCGGGTCGGGATCGATGCCCAGGGCCCGGGCGGCGGCGTAGGACGCCTCGCCGATGATGTCGCGCGGCCCGGTGTCGCCGACGACCGCGTACCGCACCCGGTCACCGTGGACCACGGCCGCGACCGACCCGCCCCGGACGCCGTGCGCGCGGTGGTCCCAGAGCGGGCCGGGGCCGGGTACCACGATGTAGGGGAGGCGTTCGGCGTCGAGCGGGCGGCCGTCGGACCCGGGGAAGGCGGTGGCGGCGGTGAAGGAGCGGTCGGTGCGGTGGTTGCAGCGGGTCCCGGGCCGCCCGTCGCAGTCGATGTCCATGTCCGCCTTCCAGAAGACGGCGTCCCGGGTACCGCAGACCAGGATGGTCGCGGGCTTCGTGGCGTCGCTGCGGTAGCGGCCGCGGGAGACGGGGTCGCACTTCCGCACCCGGGCCAGCAGTTCGGCGGCGCGGACACTTCCTTCGCGCTCCGGAGCCGGTTCCGGACGGAGCCGGCCCCGGCGGAACCGGTCGGCACGGCCCGGTTCCGGACGGGCCGGGGCGGCGCGGGCCGGTTCCGCGTGCGCCGGTTCCGCGCGGGTCTGGGACCGCGGCTGCTGCTGCGGTGACGGGGGCGCGCCGGGTGCCGTCGGGACGAGCAGGGCGGCGCCGGCCGCCACCAGGGTCAGCGACTGGACACGCACGAGGGGGCCTTCCGTGGGGGACAGAGCGGACTTTCCGCCCAAATGTGGTCCCGGATCGATCACGCGTCCAGCATCGGGGGCCAGACGGCGTACGGCCCCGTGCCGCTTCACGGGCGGCCGGGCGGCCGCGCCTGTGCCGGTTCCGGCCGCCCGGCCGCCCGCGCCGGCGCGGCATCAGCGACGACAGCGGTCCGCGCCACCGGCTCGAACTCCCCAGCCCTCGTGGGGTCTTCGGCCGTACGGGGTTTCAGCATACGTAACTCCCGGGGGTGGTCACCAACGGCGCCCTCTTGATGCGGTCGCGCCAACACCGTCATATTGGTCCGGACCATTGCCGTCGCGCCGTTCCGGGAGGGCTGCCGTGCGAGGCGTATCCGCCGCCGACGTCGTCGATGTCCCCGCCGCTCCGCAGACCGCCGGCGGCTCCTCCTCGCCGTCGCCTCCCGCCGCGGCCTGGCGTCGCTGCGCCCTGCTCTGCTCGGCGCTCGCGCTGGTGGCCTCCTGCGGCTGGGGCGCGGGCGCCGGTGAGGGGGGCGGTCCGCTGCCGGGGGCGCCGACGGGCGTCACCGCGCAGGCGGGCAGCGCGACCAGTGTGCACGTGATGTGGAACGCGGTCGCCGGGGCCGAGCGCTACGAGGTGTACCGGGGCCGCGCGAAGGTGACGGAGGTGGCCGGTTCGGCGCGCATGGTGGACGTGACCCGGCTGCGGCCGTCGACCGCGTACGTCTTCACGGTGCGGGCACGGGACGCCGACGGGCGGCTCGGGCCGAGCAGCCGCGAGGTGCGGGCCACGACGCCCGCGGCGGTCGCGGCCGACCGCTCGGCGCCGACGCGTCCGGAGCGGGTCACGGGCCGGGCGGCCGGCGGCCGGGTCGTCCAGCTCTCCTGGTCGGCGGCGCGGGACGACCGGGGCGTGGCGTCGTACGACATCTACCAGGGCGGCAGCAAGATCCACAGCGTGGGCGGCGGACAGACGGCGGCCGTCGTGACGGGGCTGCGGCCCGGCACCCGCTACTCCTTCACCGTCCGGGCCCGCGACGCGGCCGACAACCTCTCCCCCGCCGGCCCCGCCGTCCGCCTCACCACGCCCGGCATCGACGACGGACGGGCCACCGCCCCCACCGGCCTGCGCGCGAGCAGCCACCGGGCCGACGGCGCGTACTACATCGACCTCGTCTGGACCCCGCCGCGCACGGACGGCCTGGTCACCGAGTACCAGATCCACCTCGACGGGCGGGTGGCCACCTCGCTGGTGTTCGGCGGCAAGGCCCCGCGCGACCGGGCCGAGTACAGCTTCTACGCCGGGCAGGAGGCCGGTGTCACCCACCGGGTGCGGCTGCGGGCCAAGCTGCCCGACGGTACCTGGGGCGGCTTCTCGGCGGAGCGGACGGTGACGACGGGAGGCCGCCGGTGAGGCCGCCGCCCGCCGGCGGGCCCGGGCCGTCACCTGGGCGGGGGCGCCCGGCATGCGGGCGCGGCCGCGGCCCTGTTGGCTGCCGGTGAGGCAGCACGGGCGTCTCCGATCGGCGGCGCAAGGGACGTACCGCCGACCGTGCCGCCGGAGGGCAGGCAGTCCACATGCGCATCTCCCCGTCACTCCTCCGCCCGGGTCCGGCCGTGGCGGCCGCCGCCGTGCTGCCCGTCGTCCTGGCCGCGGGGCCGGTCTCGGCGGCGTCCGGGATCTCCGTGAGCACGGCCGGTTCGACGGTCTCCGTCTCGACGAGCGCCTGCGGCCGGATCAACGGCAGCTGGGGCACCGCGGCGCTGCTCGACAGCAGGCAGACGAGTTTCGCCCAGGGGCGGCAGGTGGCGCTGTCGGGGACCGCCGCCGCGCAGACCGCCGCGTGGCCGGGCGTGGCCCCGGGCACCTATACGGTCATCGTCCTGTGCTCGAACAACGACACCGCCGGAACCCAGGCGGTCATCGTCGGCCCGGCGTCCGACCCCTCCCCCACCCGGTCGGCGGCCCCGGCCGCCACGGCCTCGCCGTCGCGCGGTGTCCTCGGCGGCGTGGGCGGGGCGGTGCGGGACCACGGCACCGCCACCCTGGTGGCGGGCGGCGCGCTGGCCGGGTCGGGGGTCATCGCCGCGGGGTGGTTCCTGCGCCGCCGCGCCGAGCCGCACCGCTTCTGAGGGCCGCCGCCCGGCCGTGACCGCGGCGCCCCCTCAGGCGGGCTCGCTGCCGGGCAGGTCGGCGAATTCCGCCAGCGCGTGGCGCAGCCACTGGGTCCAGAACGTCTCCAGGTCGATGCCCGCCCGGAGCACCAGATGCCGCAGCCGGTCCTCGGTGCCGTCCTTGCCGGGCGGGAAGTCCCGCTTCTCGATCTCCCGGTACCGGGCCAGCCGGCGCTCGTGCAGCTCCAGGTGGCGCCGCAGGTCGGCCTCCAGGCCCGTGGTGCCGACGACGGCGGCGGCCCGCAGGCGCAGCGGGAGCGGGTCGCGCATGGGCCTGGGGTCCTGGGCCGTCGCGGTCCAGCGGGCCAGTTCGTCGCGGCCCGCGGGCAGGACCTCGTAGCTCTTCTTCTGCCCGCGGGCCGGCTGCTCGGACGGCAGGGCGCGGATCAGGCCGTCGGCCTCCAGCTTCCCCAGCTCGCGATAGATCTGCTGGTGCGTCGCCGACCAGAAGTAGCCGATCGACCTGTCGAACCGGCGGGTCAGCTCCAGCCCCGACGACGGCTTCTCGAGCAGGGCGGTGAGGATCGCGTGCGGGAGTGACATGACGTCATCCTAGGGACGGCCCCGGCGCCTACAGGGCCGCCGCCAGCTCGGTGCCCTGCTTGACGGCGCGCTTGGCGTCCAGTTCGGCGGCCACGTCGGCGCCGCCGATCAGGTGTGCCTCGCGGCCGGCGGCGGCCAGCTCCTCGTACAGCTCCCGGCGCGGCTCCTGGCCGGTGCACAGGACGATGGTGTCGACGGCCAGGACGGTGCTCTCCCCGCCGACGGTGATGTGCAGTCCGGCGTCGTCGATGCGGTCGTAGCGGACGCCGGGGACCATGGTGACGCCGCGGTGCCTGAGCTCGGTGCGGTGGATCCAGCCGGTGGTCCTGCCCAGCCCGGCGCCGACCTTGGTCGTCTTGCGCTGGAGCAGGTGGACGGTGCGGGGCCTGTCGCTTATACACATCTGACGCTGCCG
>NZ_WYCT01000099.1 GCF_011008945.1 Streptomyces harenosi | reverse complement strand
GGCCGGGAGGGGGCCGGGAGGGGCCGGTCAGAAGCTGATCGAGTTGATCGTCCGGGCTATCGAGTCCATGAAGCGGTTGATCGACGGGGCCAGGCCGGTGGAGGCGAGGAAGAAGCCGAAGAGCACCGCGACGATCGCGGGGCCGGCCTTGAGGGAGCCCCCTCGCAACATCACCACCAGGATGATCGCCAACAGCAGCACCACTGACAGCGAAATGGCCACAACTGATCACACCCTCGGTCGGTCCGCTCTCCCACCGGGGACGCGACCCGCGCACCCCAGCCCAGAACCATCGTGCCACCAACGGCGCCTCGTTATGCGGCGACTGACGGACAGTCCGGCCGGTTCTTCCCAACTCCCGTGCCCCCGGGCGTATCGAGAAGCCGGTGGCGACGCGCCGCACAGGAATTCGACAGCCCACCCGCGCAGGGAATTCGCTCATTTCGTTTCCATATCCACACAACGTGTTCGCAGGCGCGCCGAATTGTGCGGCGGGGTGCACCGAAGGGTTCGGGGAGTGCAGGCAAAGCCGTGTGCAATCGGACATTTCACCGGTGCCACCCACTGCCCTTATGGGTGAGTGAGTCACGAATAATGACGACAAGCAACCCCAGGGCGAGGCCGCGTCAACCTCCCGGAAGCGTGGGGGTCGTCACATCCGAGGCCCTGTCAACCTCCGTGGAATAGCGGGTACTCGGGCTCGATATCCGAATAGACGTCGCGACGACGTCGAGGGTTTTACGGAATAGCTCGGACGACGCTAGGGTGCCTCAGATGTTCTACGCTGCCACGTCCCCCGTAAGCGCAGCGAGGTTTCGGGCCTGCTCGCCGACATCCCGGCGGGAGGGCCGATGACTGACTCGCTACGCCCGTACGGCAACCGCAGGACACCACTCCCTCCGGCGCAGTCGTCGGTTCCCGGAGTGCCGAGTCCGCGGCCCACCCCGCAGAACCAGCACGACAACCGCGCGGCCCCGTCCCCGGCCGCCAAAGCCCGGCCCGCCGGGTCCGGCAGACAGCGCGACGCGTTCTTCGACAACGCCAAGTACCTGGCCATCGTCCTGGTCGGCGTGGGCCACGCCTGGGGCCAGATCCTCGACGGCAACCGGACCGTGGAGACCCTGTACCGGGTGGTCTACACCTTCCACATGCCGGCCTTCATCATCATCTCCGGTTACTTCTCGCGCGGCTTCGACATGAGCCCCAGGCGCGTCAAGCGGCTGGTCACCGGGGTCGCCGTCCCGTACGTCGTCTTCGAGGTCGCCTACTCGCTCCACAAGCGCGTGGTCGACCACGACCCCGGGCACGAGATCAGCCTGCTGGACCCCACGTATCTGCTGTGGTTCCTGTGCGCGCTGTTCGTCTGGCGGCTGACCACGCCCCTGTGGAAGACGGTCCGCCGGCCGCTTCCGATCGCGCTCGGCATCGCGCTGCTGGCCTCCATGACGCCCTCCATCGGCAACGACCTGAACATGCAGCGGGTGCTGCAGTTCCTGCCGTGTTTCGTGCTGGGCCTGATGATGCGCCCCGAGCACTTCCAGCTCGTGCGCCGCCGCTCGGTGCGGATCTGGTCGGTGCCGGTGGCCGCGGCCGCCGTGGCCGTCGCCTGGTGGTCGGTGCCGCGGATGGAGACGGCGTGGTTCTACCGCAACACCACCGCGCAGAGCATCGGCGCCCCCTGGTGGACCGGGCCGGTCGTGACCCTCGCCCTCTTCGGCTGCTCCCTGGTGCTGACCGCCTGCTTCTTCGCCTGGGTCCCCGGCCGGCGGATGTGGTTCACCGCGCTCGGCGCCGGGACGATCTACGGCTATCTGCTCCACGGCTTCCTGGTGAAGACCGGCAACTACGAGGGCTGGTTCGGCTCGCCCGCGCTGAGCGGGCCGGCCGGCGAGATCGGCCTGACCGTCCTCGCGGCCGTCGTCATCACGCTGCTGTGCACCGCGCCGGTGCGGCGCGTCCTGCGGTGCGTGGTGGAACCGGGGATGGAGTGGGCGTTCAAGCGGGACCCGGCCGAGCCGGCCAGGGAACGCGCGCAGCGGGACGGGACCGGGCAGCGCGTGGAGCGCGAGCACCGGGAGAAGGTCAGCGCCTAGCGCATCGGCGGCGGTTGACGGGACCTGCCCGCGGTCACCGGGCCGCCGCCCCCCTCGCGCCGCCGGGCCCGCCTCCTTCACCGGCGGCGGGCCCGGCGCGGCGGGGACGGGTACCGCGTACGCCCGGGCGGGCGGTGCGCCGCCCCGGCCGCGGGAGGGTCCGGGGCCCGGCCCGCGGGTCACCACCGTTCCGCGGTCGTGCCTTCCCGGCAGATGAGCAGCAGCGCCCGGTCGTCGTTGACGTCCTTGGCGACCGCCTCGATGAGGTGCCAGGCGGCGCCGTGGAAGCCGCCGGCGACATAGCGGTCCGCCTCGCCGGTGAGGCGGTCGATGCCCTCGGCGATGTCGCGCTCGGCGGTCTCCACGAGGCCGTCGGTGAACAGCATCAGCACGTCGCCCGGGCGCAGGGAGCCCTTGACCGGGTCGAACTGGGCGCCGTCGTACACCCCCAGCAGCGGGCCCTCGGCGCTCTTCTCCTCCCAGCGGCCGGTGCCCGCGCTGAGCTGGAGGCCCGGCGGGTGCCCGGCGGAGTACAGCTCGTAGTCGCCGGAGTCGAGGTCCAGCACCAGGTGGATGGAGGTGGCGAAGCCCTCCTCCCAGTCCTGGCGCAGCAGATAGCCGTTGGCGGCCGGGAGGAAGGCGTGCGGGGGCAGGCTGCCCAGCAGGCCGCCGAAGGCGCCCGACAGCAGCAGGGCGCGCGAGCCGGCGTCCATCCCCTTGCCGGAGACGTCGGTGAGGACCACCTCCAGCGTCCGCCCGCCGTTGGTCCGGGCGGCGACCACGAAGTCGCCGGAGAAGGACTGGCCGCCCGCCGGGCGCAGCGCCATCTCCCGGTGCCAGCCGGGCGGCAGCTTGGGCAGCTTGCTCTGCACGCGGATGCGTTCGCGCAGGTCGAAGAGCATGGTGTGGCCGCGCCGCCAGGGCACGCCGACCCGGCTGCGGAACTGGGCGAGCAGCAGCCCGAAGAAGCCGCAGGCCGCCACGACCAGCACCACGCCCGGGGTGACCCGGGACGGGCCCTCGGTGTACGGGCCGAGCCGCACCGACTCCACGATGAGCGCGGTGGCCGCCGCCGCGTACAGGCCGAGCAGGCTCGCCGGGCGCAGCACCAGGCCGCCGACGACGACCGGCAGGACCAGCGCGGCCGGAGCGCACCAGACGGGGTTGGCCAGTGTGGTCAGCGCGATCACGGGGATGGTCAGCAGCAGCCCGGCCAGCGCCACCCAGTCCGAGCCGTCGCCGCGGAAGTAGTCGACGGCGGCTTTGCGCACGCCGACGCGGGCCCGGTGCCACCGCTTCTTCACCCGGGCCGTGAACGTCTCGGCCGCCGCGCGCCGCTGTCGTCCTGCTGCCATCAGTTCGGGACCCTATCCATCGGAGCGGCAGCTTGGCACGGGAGGTCCCGCTTGTCCCCCGTCCGGGACCCCGCTCGGCACCGGGCTGCGCCGCGGACGGCCCGGTGAACCTCCAGTGAACGCCACCGGGGCCCGCGGTGTCGCCGCCCCGGGGAAAATGTCTGGCTCCTGTCGTGACGCCCTGATAGGGATGGCGCATGGCGACTGACCACGCGAGGGGCGGCCGGGCGGAGCCGGGCGGGAGCGGGACCGAGCTGCGGGTGCTGCGCCCAAAGGACTGGGACCGGTACTACGACACCCTGCTGCGGGCCTTCGGCGGGGCCGTCGAGTCGGACGAGGAGCGCGCGCTGTGGCGGGCGCTGACCGAATACGACCGCTTCCTCGCCGCCTGGGACGGCGGCGAGGTGGTCGGGACGGCGGGGGCGTTCTCCTTCCGGATGACGGTGCCCGGCGGGGCACCGGTGCCGGCTGCCGGGGTCACCATGGTCAGCGTGGCCGCCACGCACCGGCGGCGCGGGGTGCTGACCTCGCTGATGCGGCGGCAGCTGGACGACGTACGGGCCTGGGGCGAGCCGCTGGCGGTGCTCACCGCCTCCGAGCCGCCCATCTACGGGCGGTCGGCTACGGCGCCGGGAGCTTCCAGCTCGGCGCGGAGATCGACACCGCCCGGGTGACGCTGGAGGTGCCGGCCGGCACCGACGCCGTACGGCTGCGCTACGCGGCCCCCGCGGAGGTGCTGGAGGCGTGCGAGGCGGTGTACGCGCGGCTGGTGCCGCAGCGGCCCGGCATGCTGGCCCGGCACCGGCCGGGCTGGGAGCGGCTCGGGCTGCTCGACCCGGAGGACGGGCGCGAGGGGGCCTCGCCCTTGCAGTGCGTGGTGGCCGAGCGCGGCGGGCGGACCGTCGGTTTCGCGCGGTTCCGGGTCAAGCTCGGCTGGGGGCCGTCCGGGCACGACGGCCGGGTGGTCCTGGAGGAGCTCTACGGGCTCGATCCGGCGGCCCAGGCGGCGCTGTGGCGGTTCCTGTTCGACATCGACCTGACGGCGGTGCTGGAGGTGCGGGGGCGGCCGGTCGACGAGGGCTGGCAGTACCAGGTGTCCGACATCCGGCGCTGTCTGCCGCGGGTGCGGGACCAGTACTACGTGCGGCTGGTGGACGTCGGGGCGGCGCTGGAGGCGCGGACGTACCAGACGCCGGTGGACGTGGTGCTGGAGGTGTCGGACGCCTTCTGCCCCTGGAACGAGGGCCGTTGGCGGCTGACCGGGGACGCCGAGGGGGCGTCCTGCGCGCGGACCGCGGACGCGGCCGATCTCGCCCTGTCCGTACGGGCGCTGGGGGCGGCCTACCTCGGGGGCGTGCCGCTCGCGTCGCTGGCGGCGGCCGGGCGGGTGCGCGAGCTGCGGCGGGGGGCGCTGGCGGAGGCGTCGGTGGCGTTCGGCAGCACGGTGGCGCCGTGGCTGCCGCACGGGTTCTGACGGGTTCCGGGCGCGGGGCGCCCGGTCAGTTCCGCTGGCAGGACGGGCACCAGAAGAGGTTGCGGGCGGCGAGTTCGGCGGTGCGGATCTCGCCGCCGCAGATGTGGCAGGGCCGGGCGGCCCTGCGGTAGACGTACACCTCGCCGCCGTGGTCGTCGACGCGCGGCGGGCGGCCCATCGCCTCCGGGGTGTGCTCGGGGCGGACGGTGTCGATGCGGTTGTTGCGGACGCCCTCGCGCATGAGGGCGACGAGGTCCTGCCAGATCGCGTCCCACTCGGCGGGGGTGAGGTCCCGGCCCGGGCGGTAGGGGTCGATGCCGTGGCGGAAGAGGACCTCGGCCCGGTAGACGTTGCCGACGCCGGCGATGACCTTCTGGTCCATCAGCAGCGCGGCGATCGTGGTGCGGCTGCGGCGGACGCGCGCGAAGGCGAGGGCCGGGTCGGCGTCCGGGCGCAGCGGGTCGGGGCCGAGGCGGTCGTGTATCGCCCGCTTCTCGTCGTGGGTGATCAGGGCGCAGGTGGTGGGGCCGCGGAGGTCGACGTAGGCCGTGCCGTTCGCCAGGCGCAGGCGGACGGTGCCGGCCGGCGGGGGTGCGGGGGCGTCGCCGAAGGCGACCTTGCCGAAGAGGCCGAGGTGGATGTGGACCCAGTGGGCGAGCGACGGGTCGAACGCGCCGGGCGCCGGGGACCGGCCGGGGGCGCCGAAGCCGAGGAAGAGGTGCTTGCCGTGGGCGTCGGCGGTGTGCAGCGCGGTGCCGTCCAGGAGGGCGGCGGCGTCGCAGAACTTGCCCTGGGGGCTGGTGACCCGCACGGTGGTGCCGGCGAAGGCGTCGGCGTAGTCCTGGGCCAGGCGGTGGATGGTGTGGCCCTCTGGCACGGGTGGCTCCGTTCTCGGTTCCTGCGCGCCGGCCGGCCCGGGGGCCCGGGGCCGTGCCGGGTTCCGGGGCACGGCCGTACCCCCCGCGACCGGGGGGCACGGCGGGGTGGCCCGGACACCGCGTTCCGCTGGTTCCGCTCCGTCCGCGGTCTTCCGCGGTGCCGCGGTCTTCCGGTGGGTTCCGCTTCTTACGGCTGCGGGTGGTGGGCGGGGATCGGGGGCAGCTCGCCGGTGGTCTCGTAGGCCGCCAGCATGTCGATGCGGCGGACGTGACGCTCGTCACCGGAGAACGGGGTGTTGAGGAAGGTCTCGACGAACTTCGTCGCCTCCTCGGTGGAGTGCATGCGCGCACCGACCGCCACGACGTTGGCGTCGTTGTGCTGGCGGCCCAGCGCCGCGGTCTCCTCGCTCCAGGCGAGGGCCGCGCGGACGCCCTTGACCTTGTTGGCCGCGATCTGCTCCCCGTTGCCGGAGCCGCCGATCACGATGCCCAGGGCGCCGGGGTCCGCGGCCGTCTTCTCGGCGGCGCGGAGGCAGAAGGGCGGGTAGTCGTCCTGGGCGTCGTAGATGTGCGGGCCGCAGTCGACGGGCTCGTGGCCCGCGGCCTTGAGCCACTCCACGAGGTGGTTCTTGAGTTCGAAGCCGGCATGGTCGGAACCGAGGTACACGCGCATGGTCCGAGTGTGACACGCCCGTTTCGGGGCAGGCGCGTCGGGTGTCGGCGGGGAAAATGTGAGCCTCGTTACAGAAGCTCAGGGAAACCTCAAGTAACAATCCGGATTCAAAGGTTCAAGAAATTCTTGGCCTCGGATTCACTGGACCGACTCGTACACCGGTCGCGCACCGCTTGTACGGGCTCCTGTGCGGCGTCACACCCCCGACGCACTCCCTCGCACGGGAATCAGCTCCCCCGGCGCAAAGGAAATCCGTTCCATGACCTCGCAGCCGACCCTGAACACGGCCGGAAGCGGCCACCAAGGAGAGCCCGGAAAGCCCGGTGACCCCGGGACCCAGGGCTCCGGAGCACACGGTTCCGGCCTCCAGGCCGGGCTCAAGAACCGCCATCTGTCGATGATCGCCATCGGTGGTGTCATCGGGGCGGGTCTCTTCGTCGGTTCCAGCTCCGGCATCGCCACCGCGGGCCCCGGCATCCTCCTGTCCTACGCCCTGGTCGGCACCCTCGTGGTGCTCGTGATGCGGATGCTCGGCGAGATGTCGGCCGCCAATCCGACCTCCGGCTCCTTCTCCGCCCACGCCGACCGGGCGCTCGGCCCCTGGGCCGGGTTCTCCATCGGCTGGCTGTACTGGTTCTTCTGGGTCGTGGTGCTGGCGGTGGAGGCCACCGCCGGGGCCGTGATCCTGGAGGGCTGGATCCCCGCCGTGCCCCAGTGGGGCTGGGCGCTGATCGTGATGGTGGTGCTCACCGCCACCAACCTGGTCTCGGTCGGGTCCTACGGTGAGTTCGAGTTCTGGTTCGCCGGGATCAAGGTCGTCGCCATCGGCGCCTTCATCGTGATCGGCGCGCTGGCCGTCTTCGGGGTACTGCCGGGCGTCGACAGCGACCAGGCGGGCCTGGGCAACCTCACCGAGCACGGCGGCTTCCTGCCCAACGGGCCCGGCGCCATCCTCACCGGTGTACTGCTGGTCGTCTTCTCCTTCATGGGCAGCGAGATCGCCACCCTGGCCGCCGGCGAGTCCGAGGACCCGCAGCGGGCCGTCACCAAGTCGACCAACAGCATCATCTGGCGGATCGGCGTCTTCTACCTCGGCTCGATCTTCGTCGTGGTGACCCTGCTGCCGTGGGACTCGAAGTCGATCACCGAGAAGGGCTCCTACGTGGCCGCCCTGGACTCCCTCGGGATCGACAACGCCGGGCAGATCATGAACTTCATCGTGCTGACGTCCGTGCTGTCCTGCCTCAACTCCGGGCTGTACACCGCCTCCCGGATGGCGTTCTCGCTCGGCCAGCGGGGGGACGCGCCCAAGGCGTTCGCCCGGACCACCCCGCGGGGCGTGCCGCGCACGGCGATCCTGGTGTCGGTCGCGTTCGGCTTCGCGGCCGTCTTCTTCAACTACAAGTTCCCCGACTCCGTCTTCCTCTTCCTCGTCAACTCCTCCGGGGCCGTCGCGCTCTTCGTCTGGCTGGTGATCTGCTTCTCGCAGCTCCGCATGCGCAAGATCATCCAGGCGGAGGCGCCGGAGAAGCTGGTCGTGAAGATGTGGCTGTACCCGTACCTGACCTGGGCGACGGCCGCGCTGATCGTCTTCGTGCTGGGGTACATGCTGACCGACACCGAGCACGACGGGCGCACGACCATGCTGCTGTCGCTGCTCGTCGCCGCGATCGTGCTCGTCATCGCCTTCGTCAAGGAGAGGATCGCGCGCGGCCGGAAGGCCGAGGCGGCTCCGGTGGACTGACGTCCGTCCGGGCGCCCCGGGAACAGCGGGCGCACGAGAACGAAGGAGAAGGGGCCCGCGGCGTGTGCCGCGGGCCCCTTCTTCCGTCTCTTGCGTGCGCGCCCCGGATCAGCGCCGGCCGGCCAGCTTCCAGGCGGCCGGCAGCAGGCCCATCGCCAGGACCGCCTTCAGCGCGTCGCCGATCAGGAAGGGCGTGAGGCCGGCCGCGATCGCGGCGGTGGCGGACATGCCGGTGGCCAGGGCCAGGTACGGCACGCCGACGGCGTAGATGACCGCCTCGCCCAGCACCATCGTGCCGGCGGTGCGCCAGGGGGAGCGGTCGGCGCCGCGGCGGGCCAGCGCGCCCACGGCCGCGGCGGCGAGCAGCATGCCGAAGACGTAGCCGAGCGAGGGGGCGGCCGTCCCGGAGGCGCCGCCGGCGAACCACGGCACGCCCGCCATGCCGACCAGCGCGTACAGCGCCAGGGAGAGGAATCCGCGGCCGGCGCCGAGGGAGGTGCCGACCAGCAGCGCGGCGAAGGTCTGGCCGGTCACCGGCACCGGGGAGCCCGGCACGGGGACGGAGATCTGGGCGGCCAGGCCGGTGAGCGCGGCGCCGCCGGCCACGAGCGCGATGTCGCGGACGCGGGAGGCCGGAAGGAGGTCGGCGAGGACCTGTCCGGTGCGGGAAGGAATGGCAGCAGCGGTGCTCATGGGGGTCTCCGCGGTGGTGTGGACATGTCGGGACGAGGCGACGCTATCCCAGGGCGCTGACGGCGATCACCGTCAGCGCTCGACAAAGGGTCGATCGGCGTCTTGGTGGGCTCCGCACAAAGGGCGCGGGCTACACCGGGTAGGGCGTGATACCCGTCACGGGGGAAGAGACGTTTCGGCCACTCCTTCACCATGGGTCACGTCTGTAGGCTTCCGCCAAAGCGGTCACGGGAGCCCGCGTGGCCTCCCGCCTTCTGTTTCCCGCCGGGTGATCGGAGCCCTACCCTCCGCATCCTCGCCGTCCGTATGGTGGGAGCCCCCTGCCCACGAGCGGGCCGACCGCCCAGACTGTCGGCGTTTACGCCCGCCTCACCCTCTGGACGAGCCGCGCCCATGCCCAGCAGCACCACAGAGACGCCGCCGACCACAGGCGACGCGTCCCTCTCCCACGGTCTCAAGCAGCGCCACCTGTCGATGATCGCCCTCGGCGGCGTCATCGGCGCCGGCCTGTTCGTCGGCTCCGGAGCCGGCATCGCCGCCGCCGGACCGTCGATCGTCATCGCCTACACCCTCTCCGGCCTCCTCGTGATGCTGGTGATGCGGATGCTGGGCGAGATGTCGGCCGCGTATCCGTCGTCGGGGTCCTTCTCCGCCCACGCCGAGCGGGCCATCGGCCCCTGGGCGGGCTTCACCGCGGGCTGGTCCTTCTGGGTGCTGCTGTGCACGGCGGTCGGCCTGGAGGGCATCGGCGCCGCCAAGATCGTCTCGGGCTGGCTGCCGGGCACCCCCGAGTGGGCCTGGGTCGCGCTGTTCATGGTCGTCTTCTGCGGCACCAACCTGGCCGCCGTGAAGAACTTCGGCGAGTTCGAGTTCTGGTTCGCGGCGCTGAAGGTCGGCGCGATCACCCTGTTCCTGGTGCTCGGCGTGCTGGCCATCGCGGGCGTCCTGCCCGGCACCGACTCCCCCGGCGCCTCCCACCTGAGCGACTTCCTGCCCAACGGCGGCGAGGGCCTGGTGGTCGGCCTGCTCGCCTCCGTCTTCGCCTACGGCGGCCTGGAGACGGTCACCATCGCGGCGGCCGAGTCCCAGGACCCGGTGCGGGGCGTGGCGAGCGCGGTGCGGACGGCGATGTGGCGGATCGCGCTGTTCTACATCGGCTCGATGGCGGTCATCGTCACCCTCGTGCCGTGGGACTCCCCGGAGGTCGTGGAGAAGGGCCCCTACGTCGCCACCCTGGACACCCTCGGCATCCCCGGCGCCGGCCAGCTCATGAACGTCGTCGTGCTGGTCGCGCTGCTGAGCGCGATGAACGCCAACATCTACGGCGCCTCGCGCATCGCCTACTCCCTGGTCGAGCGGGGCCAGGGCCCGAAGGGGCTGGGCCGGGTCTCCGGTGGTGTGCCCCGCATCGCCGTGCTGGCCTCCTCCGTCTTCGGATTCCTCTGTGTGCTGCTGAGCTACTGGCGGCCCAACGACGTCTTCTCCTGGCTGCTGAACATGATCGGCGCGGTGATCCTGGTCGTCTGGATCTTCATCGCCGTCTCGCAGCTGCGGCTGCGCCGCCGCCTGGAGCGGGAGACGCCGGAGAAGCTGGTCGTGCGGATGTGGGCCTTCCCCTGGCTGACGTGGCTCGCGCTGGCGGGCATGGCAGCGGTCTTCGTCCTGATGGCCCGCGAGCCGGACACCCGTGTGCAGCTCTACTCGACGGGCGGCATGACGCTGGTCCTGGCCGCCGTCGGCTTCGCCTGGCAGAAGGCGCGCGCCCGCCGCTGACCGCGCCGGCCCGGACCCTGGGCCCCCGCGCGCACTCCCGGACACGGGGGTGCGGGCGGGGGCCCTTTCGCGTGCCCGGGCACCCGCGCCCGCGCTCTTGCTGCTAGCGTGCACTTGCAAGCTAGTTGCAATAAGAGGCCGGAGGGGATCCGCCATGCCTGTCTACTCGCTGCCTGAACTGCCGTACGACTACGCCGCACTGGCCCCCGTGATCAGCCCGGAGATCATCGAGCTGCACCACGACAAGCACCACGCCGCCTATGTGAAGGGGGCCAACGACACGCTGGAGCAGCTCGCCGAGGCACGCGACAAGGAGGCGTGGGGCTCGATCAACGGGCTGGAGAAGAACCTCGCCTTCCACCTCTCCGGCCACATCCTGCACTCGATCTACTGGCGGAACATGACCGGGCCGAAGGACGGCGGCGGCGAGCCGCTGGCCCAGGACGGGGTGGGCGAGCTCGCGGACGCGATCGCCGAGTCCTTCGGCTCCTTCGCCCACTTCAGGACGCAGCTCTCCAAGGCCGCCGCCACCACCCAGGGCTCGGGCTGGGGCGTGCTGGCGTACGAGCCGCTGAGCGGGCGGCTGATCGTCGAGCAGGTCTACGACCACCAGGGCAACGTGGGCCAGGGCTCGACCCCGATCCTCGTCTTCGACGCCTGGGAGCACGCCTTCTACCTCCAGTACAAGAACCAGAAGGTGGACTTCATCGAGGCGATGTGGCAGGTCGTCGACTGGCAGGACGTGGCGCGGCGCTACGAGGCCGCGAAGTCCCGCGCGGACGCGCTGCTGCTGGCGCCCTGAGGCGCCTGTGAGACGTCCTGCCTCGTGATCGTCTTCTCACCTTTCGCGCGGCGGGCGGAAAAGAGGGAAGCCCCCGTGAGGACGTGACTCACGGGGGCTTCCCGCATGCGGGCACCGCCCGGACCGGGGCGTGTCGCAGCCGGGCCGGCGGGCGGGGGCGCCCGGGGCGCGCCGGGGCACGGCGACGCGCTCCGTGCGCGTCTTCCGGCCGGGCGGGTTCCGGGGGACAGTGACGCGCATGGGTCTTCCGAACAGACGGTGCCCCAACTGCGGGGACACCCACCAGGACTTCCGGCCGCTCACCGACGAGGAGCGCGCCTACGCCCTGACCCGCGTGCCCAGGGCGGACGTCGGCACCTACCGGCGCTGCGCCCGCGAGGGGTGCCTGCGGGTGCAGTCCTACTTCAACTGGAGGGCCGGGTTCAGCCTGCCGGAGTCGTTCCGGGCGGCGGACGGCTGAGCCCGCTGCCCGGGCGCCGCCAGGGCGGGCTCAGTCGAAGACCGGCCCCTGGGTGCGGGTGCGCTTGATCTCGTAGAAGCCCGGGACGGAGGCCACCGCGAGGGTACCGTCCCACAGTTTCGCGGCCTGCTCGCCCTTGGGGGCGGGGGTGACGACCGGGCCGAAGAAGGCGATCTGCTCGCCGTCCGGGCCGGGCACGGCGATCACCGGGGTGCCGACCTCCTGGCCGACCTTGTCGATGCCCTCCTTGTGGGAGGCGCGCAACTGCGGCTCGTAGGGCGTGGCGTCCCAGTGGTCCATGAGGGACTCGGGCAGCCCGGCGTCCTTCAGCGCGGCGGCGACCGCCTCCTTGCCCGGGCCCTCGCCCCGGTTGTGGATGTGGGTGCCCAGCGCGGTGTACAGGTCGCCGAGCACCTCGGCGCCGTGCTCCTCCTGGGCCGCGATGACGACCCGGACGGGTCCCCACGCCTTGGTCGCGAGCATCTCGCGGTACTCCTCGGGGAGCTCGTCGAGCTTGTCCTCGTTGAGGACCGCCAGGCTCATCACGTGCCAGCGGACCTCGATGTCGCGCAGCTTCTCCACCTCCAGCACCCAGCGGGAGGTCATCCAGGCCCAGGGGCACAGCGGGTCGAACCAGAAGTCGACGGGGGTCTTCTGCGACATGTCTCTCCTCGTGAGGCGAACGATTCGGCAGCCGATCCCCCACGAAACGCTCCTGCTCGTCCCGGCCATTCCCGGGTGCCCGCCGTCCGGGTCGCATGGCAGGATCAGGGCTGTCCGCATCCTGGAACACGAGCCGAGGGAGTGCCGTCCGTGCCCGGTGAGAATCTGTCCCGTGACGAGGCCCGGGAGCGGGCCGCCCTGCTGTCCGTCGACGGGTACGAGGTGTCCCTCGACGTCCGCTCCGCGGTCGGCGACGACCACCGCGAGGGGCCGCGCACCTTCCGCTCCGTCACCACGATCCGCTTCCGCTGCGCCGAGCCGGGCGCGTCGACGTTCGCCGACCTGATCGCGCCGAGCGTGACCGCGGTCAGCCTCAACGGGCGCGACCTGGACCCGGGCGAGGTCTTCGACGGCTCCCGGATCGTGCTGGAGGACCTCGCCGCCGACAACGAGCTGGTCGTCGACGCCCAGTGCGCCTACTCCCGCACCGGCGAGGGCCTGCACCGCTTCGTCGACCCCGAGGACGGCGAGGTGTACCTGTACACCCAGTACGAGCCGGCCGACGCCCGCCGGGTCTTCGCCAACTTCGAGCAGCCGGACCTCAAGGCCCCGTTCCGCTTCGAGGTGCGGGCGCCCGAGGGGTGGACGGTGTGGAGCAACGGCGTGGGCGAACGCGCCGACGGGGTGTGGCGCTTCGCGGAGACCAAGCCGATCTCGACGTACATCACCTGTGTCGTGGCGGGTCCGTACCACTACGTGACCGACACCTACACCCGGACGTTCGACGACGGCACGACGCTGGAGATCCCCCTCGGCGCGATGTGCCGCAAGGGCCTGGCGCCCCACTTCGACGCCGACGACGTGTTCCTGGTGACCAAGCAGGGCCTGGACTTCTTCCACGACCACTTCGACTACCCGTACCCGTTCGGGAAGTATGACCAGGCGTTCGTACCGGAGTACAACCTCGGCGCCATGGAGAACCCGGGCCTGGTCACCTTCCGGGAGGAGTTCATCTTCCGCGGGAAGGTGACGCGGGCGTCCTACGAGGGCCGCGCCAACGTGATCCTGCACGAGATGGCGCACATGTGGTTCGGCGACCTGGTCACCATGCGGTGGTGGGACGACCTGTGGCTGAAGGAGTCCTTCGCGGACTTCATGGGGGCCTTCTCCCTGGTGGGCGCCACCCGCTTCACCGACGGCTGGATCACCTTCGCCAACCGCCGCAAGGCGTGGGCCTACCGCGCGGACCAGCTCCCCTCCACCCACCCGATCACCGCCGACATCCGCGATCTGCAGGACGCCAAGCTCAACTTCGACGGCATCACCTACGCCAAGGGCGCCAGCGTCCTCAAGCAGCTGGTGGCCTACGTCGGCCAGGACGCCTTCCTGGAGGGCGCCCGGCGCTACTTCAAGCGCCACGCGTACGGCAACACGCGCCTGGCCGATCTGCTGTCGGTGCTGGAGGAGACCAGCGGGCGGGACATGGGCGCCTGGGCGCGGGCCTGGCTGCAGACGGCCGGTGTCAACGCGCTCACCCCGCAGGTGCTGCTGAGCGCCGAGGGGCGGATCGAGGAGCTGGCGGTGGTGCAGGAGGCCGCCGAGACCCATCCGGAGCTGCGTCCGCACCGGGTGGCGGTCGGCCTGTACCGGCGCGGCGAGGGCGGCGCCCTGGAGCGGTACGCGCGCGCCGAGACGGACGTGGACGGGGCGCGCACGGTGGTGGCGGAGCTGGCCGGGGCGGACGCGCCGGAGCTGGTGCTGGTCAACGACGACGACCTGACGTACTGCAAGATCCGCTTCGACGAGACCTCGCTGGCCGCGCTGCGCGCCGGACTGGGCCACATGACGGACCCGCTGGCCCGTGCCCTGTGCTGGTCGGCGCTGTGGAACATGACGCGGGACGCGCTGCTGCCGGCGCGGGAGTTCGTGGATCTGGTGCTGCGGTTCGCGGGCCGCGAGTCGGACATCGGCGTGCTCCAGATGCTGCACGCCTGGGCGGAGTCGGCGCTGGTGCACTACGCGGCGCCCGCGTGGCGCGGGACGGGCGGGCGGCTGCTGGCCCAGGGCGCGCTGCGCGAGCTGCGGGACGCCGAGCCGGGCAGCGAGCACCAGCTGGCGTGGGCCCGGTTCTACGCGCGGGCGGCCTTCGAGGAGGCCGATCTGCGACTGCTGCGGGACCTGCTGGAGGGCACCGAGAAGATCGACGGGCTGGAGGTGGACCAGGAGCTGCGCTGGGCGTTCCTGGAGCCGCTCGCGGCGCACGGCGCGGCCGACGAGGCGGTGCTCGCCGCCGAGCTGGCCCGGGACGACACCGCCTCCGGCAAGCGGCACCAGGTGCGCTGCCTGGCCGCCCGCCCGTCGGCGGCGGTCAAGGCGCAGGCGTGGGCGCAGGTGGTGGAGTCGGACGCGCTGTCGAACGCGCTGGTCGAGGCGACGATCGCGGGCTTCGCGCGGCCCTCGCAGCGCGAGCTGCTCGCGCCGTACACGCAGAAGTACTTCGCGGCGATCGAGCGGGTGTGGACGGAGCGGTCCATCCAGATCGGGATGGACGTCGTCCGGGGCCTGTTCCCGGCGTTCCAGGACTCGCGGGCGACGCTGGACGCGACCGACGCCTGGCTCGCCGCGCACACCGGTGCCGCGCCCGCCCTGCGCCGCCTGGTGCTGGAGGCGCGGGACGATCTGGCGCGGGCGCTGCGCGGCCAGGAGTGCGACGCCGCGGCCGGCTGATCCCTGCCCGGCAGGACGCGCCGGGCAACCGTTACGGAATCCGGGCAGTCATCGCCGTAACCCCTGGTCCCCACCCGTGCGGACCAGGGGTTTCCGGCATCCGAACACCCGTCCTCAAGGGCGGTGTTGTCCGTGTTCGTCGACGGGCGTGTAACAGCGGTTCAAGGTGGGGCGGGGGACGGGAAGTTCCGGGACATGAACCACGACACCCCGCTCTCCCCGCGCCCTCCCCAGCAGCTCGCCGGCGGCTCGCGGCGGCTGCTGACCACGGCCCAGCTCCGCGCGCGCGGGGTCGCGGCCGCCGAGACGGCCGCGCACTGCCGCCCGGGCGGCCCCTGGCAGCAGATCCTCCCCGGCGTCGTCCTCCTCCACCCCGGCCCCCCGACCGGCGAGGAGCGACTGCGCGCGGTGCTGCTGTACGTGGGACGCGAGCGGGCCGGCGGTGTCCCCTCCCAGCCCGGCCCGCAGACGGGGGCCGGCCGCGGGGAGGCGGTGATCACGGGCCTGGCCGCGCTGACGCTGCACGGTTTCACCTCCGCTCCCCCGCTGCCGGACCTGGAGACCGTCGACGTCCTGGTCCCCCGGGCCCGCCGGCTGCGCTCGACGGGCTGTGCGCGGATCCTGCGCACCTCCGACCTGCCGGTGCCCGAGCTGCTCCCCCTTCCCGGGGCGCTGGACCCCGTGCGCGCCCAGGGCGCTCACGTCCCGGTCGCGCCGGTGGCGCGGGCCCTGGCCGACGCGGTGGCGGAGCCGGCGGACCCGGGTGCCGTGCGGCGGCTGCTGACCGAGGCGGTGCGCGCGGGCCACTGCGAACCGGCCGCGGTGGTGCGGGAGCTGAGGGAGGCTCACCTGCTCGGCCGCCCGCACCTGGTGGATGCCGTGGAGTCCCTGCTGGCGGAGGGACGGGCGGTCGCGGAGGACCGTCTGTACCGGATGGTGCGCGACTACGGCCTGCCCGACCCGGTCTGGAACGTCGGCCTGCGGCTGCCCGGCGGCCCCGACCTCGGCGGGGTGGACGCCTACTGGCCGGAGCACGGGGTGGCGGTCGACCTGGACACCCGGGCCGGCCGGCACGGACACGCCTCCTGCGGGCAGGCCGGGGCGGCGGAATGCCCGCGCAAGCACGAGCACCTGGAGCGGCTGGGCATCACGGTGGTGCAGCTCAGCGCCAAGAAGCTCCGCGACGCCCCGGAACATCAGGCGATCGTCGTACGAACCGCGTTGATGTCGGCCGCAGACAGGGAACCCGCCGCGTACGTCGTGGTGCTGCCCCGGCCGTGACGGGGCGGGGCGGCACCAGGAGGGGAGAGGAGGGGCCGCGGGGCGGCGGACCGCCCGGCGGTCCCTCCTCGTGAGCCTGGGTCACCCCCCGCAGAACTCCGCCTCGATCACCGCCTCGCTGTCGCCCGACCAGTCGCCGTTGAAGTTCAGGGCGAGCGCGTGCCGCCCGTCCGCCGTCGTCACCGCCTCCGACGAGGAGCCGTGGATGCCGCCGCCGTGCCCCCAGACGGTCACCCCGCAGTCCAGCTCCCTCTTCATCAGGCCCAGGCCGTACCCCTCGCCCTCGCCGGTCCCGGCGGCCCCGCCGGTCGGGACGGCCGCCGTCATCTCGGCGAGCTGCGCCGGCGGCAGCAGCCGGCCCCGGAGCAGGGCCGAGTAGAACCGGGTCAGATCGGCCGAGTCGGAGATCATCTCACCGGCGGCCGCGGCGATGGAGGGGTTGAGCTCCGTGACGTCGTGGGACGGGCCCGCGGTCGTCGGGGCCAGTTTGGAGTAGGCGCGGCCGCTGGGCGCGGGGACGGTGACCCGGGTGCCGGGGACGGAGGTGGCGCGCAGGCCCAGCGGCGCGATGATGCGGCGGCGGACCTCCTCGCCCCAGGGGCGGCCGGTGGCCTTCTCCACGACCAGGCCGGCCAGGACGTAGTTGGTGTTGGAGTACGACCAGGAGGTGCCCGGCGCGAAGTCGGGCCGGTGGGACATGGCGACGGCGACCAGGCGCTCGGGCGGCACCGTGTCGTAGCGGTGGCGCAGGAAGCCGTCCGCGAGGAAGTAGGTGCGGGCGAACTCCTCGTCGGCGGTGTAGCTGTAGACGCCGCTGGTGTGGTTCAGCAGGTGCCGCAGGGTGATGCGGGTGCCGTCGTGGCCGTTGCCGCGCACCAGGCCGGGCAGCCACTCCTCCACGGTGTCGTCCAGGGACAGGCGGCCCTCCGCCGCCAGCTGGAGCAGCACCGTGGCCACGAACGTCTTGGTGATGCTGCCCACCCGGTACCGGTCCCGCGCCGTGCGCGGCTCGCCGGTCTCCAGGTCGCCGACGCCGGCGGTCGCGGTCCAGGTGCCGCGGCCGTCCCGCGCGGTGGCCGTCGCGCCGGGCACGCCGTCGGCCACGGCGGCCTGGAGGGCGCGGCGGGTCGCGGCGTGGCCGTCGCCAGGCGGCGCCGCCGTCGCCGTGCCCGCCAGCGAGGCGGTGAGGGCGGTCGTCAGTGCCACGGCGGTCGCCGCGGCGAGGGCGGTGCGTACCCGTGCGGTCATGGGGTCCCCCTGTTCTGGGTGCTGCGTCGCCCGAGGACCGCCGGGTGCGGCCGGGGCGGTTCGGGCGCGGTCGGGCAAGGAGACCACGGGGGCCGCCGGGAAGGTTGCGGCGAGGCCGCGACGGGATGCGGCGGTTGAGCGGGTTCCGGCCCTTCTCGCCGCGGCGGCGGGTGCGGGCCGGTCCGGACCGCCGGGGGCTCCTCCTCCGCCCGGGCGAGCCGCCCGGTCGCCGGGCGCTCGCGCCGCGGCCGCAGCCCGGTGCCGGCGAGCGGCACCCGGGTGGGGCCGGGGACGGCGGCCAGGGCCTGCCGGGCGGCCGGGCCGGTGGAGCCGCCGGCCTCGTACCCGGGGTCGCCGCCGGTGACCCGGGCCGCGCAGCGGGTGCGGACGCCGTGCCGGTCCACGGCCGGCCGGAAGCGGCGGCGGGTGAGGCGGCGCGGGCGGTCCGCGCCGGGCAGGCCGGTGACCTCGACCCGGTCGCCGGTCTCCTCGGCCACCTCCCGCACCACCGTCTCGTGCGGGTCCTCGCCGTGCTCCGTGCCGCCGCCGGGCAGCACCCGTGCGGCGACGCCCCAGGGGCCCGGGGAGCGGGCGAGCGGCATCCGGCCGCCCTGGACGCATGGGGCGCGGGCCGCCGCCCGTACGTTCCCGCGCATGCCGGGACGTCGACCCGCGCGGCGGCGCGCACGGGCCGCGGACGGGCGGGAATGTCGTGGTCCATCCCATAGATCCCCGGTGGCGCATGGCGGAAGTACGCCACGGCCCCATCCCGCTTCGGTCAACTCTCCCCAAACGTGGACCCCTTACGTCAGGCTGAGCGGTCGTCCGGGATCGCATTCCGGACTCTCGCGACCATGACCGATCGGCCATGGTCGCACCCGATCGTTCCTTTACCTCCAAGGGATGCCGATGACCCACACCCCCCAGCGCGAACCGATACCGGGCGCCAGACGCGTGGCCCGCACCGCCGTCGCCGCGGGCATCGTCGCCGCGCTCTGCGCCGCCGGGCCGATACCCGCGGCGGTCGCCGCCGACGGCCCGGCCGCCTCGGTGCCGGCCGACGCCGCCGCCAAGACCGCCCACGACAAACTCGGTTCGGACGACGCCGGTCTGCTCGCCGAGGCCAAGGCCGAGGGCGAGAAGAGCGTCACGATGATGGTCGCCACCGCTCCCGGGCAGACCGAGCAGGTCGCCAAGGAGCTGGACGCGGTCCAGGGCGGCACCGTGGGCCGTACCTACGACGAGCTCGGCTACGTCCGGGCCACCGTCCCCACCGGCAAGGCGGACGCGGCCATCGCCGCCGCCGTGAAGCTCTCCTCCGTGCACGGCATCGACCTGCGCGAGGAGATCCCGCTGGACGACCCGACGCCGGGCGCGGACACCGCCCGGGCCGCCGGTGCCCGGGGCACGGCGGCGTACCCGGCGCCGGACCGGAGGACCCCCGCCGAGAACCCGTACAACCCCTCCTTCGAGACGGGCGCCGTCGACTTCGTCGAGGACCACCCGAAGGCGGACGGCCGCGGGGTCACCATCGGCATCCTCGACTCCGGCGTGGACCTCGCCCACCCGGCGCTGCAGAAGACCACCACCGGCGAGCGCAAGATCGTCGACTGGGTGACCGCCACCGACCCGGTCGTCGACGGCGACCGGACCTGGCGCCCGATGCTGACCTCCGTCTCCGGGCCCGCCTTCACCTACGGCGGCCGCAGCTGGACCGCCCCGGAGGGCTCCTACCGGGTCAGCACCTTCCTGGAGTCGTACACCACCGGCGGCGACGCGGCCGGCGACGCCAACCGCGACGGGGACACCACCGACTCCTGGGGCGTGCTGTACGACGCGGCCTCCGGCACGGTCCGGGTCGACCTGAACGGCAACCACGACTTCGGTGACGACACCCCGATGAAGCCGTACAAGGACGGCTTCCAGATCGGGTACTTCGGCACCGACGACCCGGCCACCGACGTCGCCGAGCGCCAGCCCTTCGTGGTCGAGATCCGCAAGGACGTCGTCTACAACTCCGCGGGCGCCAAGGCCGACTTCGTCAACATCGGCGTGATCGAGTCCGAGCACGGCACGCACGTGGCCGGCATCACCGCCGCCCACGGCCTGTTCGGCGGGAAGATGAACGGCGCCGCCCCCGGCGCGAAGCTCGTCTCCTCGCGCGCCTGCACCTGGTCCGGCGGCTGCACCAACGTCGCGCTCACCGAGGGCATGATCGACCTCGTCGTCAACCGCGGCGTCGACATCGTCAACATGTCGATCGGCGGCCTCCCGGCCCTGAACGACGGCAACAACGCGCGCGCCGAGCTGTACACCCGGCTCATCGACACCTACGGCGTCCAGCTGGTGATCTCCGCGGGCAACTCCGGCCCCGGCACCAACACCATCGGCGACCCGTCCCTGGCCGACAAGGTGATCTCGGTCGGCGCCTCCATCTCCAAGGAGACCTGGGCCGCCAACTACGGCTCGGTGGTGGAGAAGGAGTACGCGATGATGCCGTTCTCCTCGCGCGGCCCGCGTGAGGACGGCGGCTTCGCGCCGACCCTGGTCGCCCCGGGCGCCGCGGTCAACACCATCCAGACCTGGCTGCCGGGTGCCCCGATCGCCGAGGCGGGTTACTCGCTGCCGGCCGGCTACGGCATGCTCCAGGGCACCTCGATGGCGTCGCCGCAGGCCGCCGGCGCCTCCGCGCTGCTGCTGTCGGCCGCCAAGCGGAAGGGCATCGAGCTGACGCCCGCCACCCTGCGCACGGCGCTGACCTCGACCGCCGACCACATCAAGGGCGTGCAGGCGTACGAGGAGGGCGCGGGCCTGATCAACATCGGGGACGCCTGGGAGGCGATCCGCGACGGCGCCGCCGCCCACGAGTACACCGTCAAGGCCCCGGTGGACACCGCGATCGACGAGTTCCTGAAGACGCCCGGGTACGGCACCGGCCTGTACGACCGCGAGGGCGGCCTGAGGGCCGGGCAGAAGAAGACGTACGAGATCACGCTCACCCGTACCTCCGGCGCGGACAAGGCGATCCGGCACGAGCTGCACTTCGAGAACAACGCGGGCGGCACCTTCCGGATCGCCGGCTCCGACGAGGTGCGGCTGCCGCTGAACCGGCCGGTGACGGTGAAGGTCGAGGCCGCGCCGCGCAGCGCCGGGCTCAAGAGCGCGATCCTGGAGGTCGACGACCCGCGCACCGAGGGCATCGACAGGCAGGTCCTGTCGACGGTCGTGGTCGCCGCGCCGCTGGACGCGCCGCGCGAGCACACCCACTCCGTCTCCGGTTCGGTGCAGCGCAACAGCAGCCGGTCGTACTTCGTGACCGTCCCCGAGGGCGCGAAGACGCTGGAGGTGGCGATCGGCGGGCTGAAGGGCGCGAGCCAGACCCGGTTCATCGCCCTGCACCCGTACGGCGTCCCGGTGGACACCACCTCCACGCCGTACTGCTACAACAACTACCTCGACGGCAACGGCTGCAAGCCCGACGTCCGCTCCTACGCCGACCCGCAGCCGGGCGTCTGGGAGATCGAGGTCGAGTCGCGCCGCACCTCCCCGCTGCTCGACAACCCCTACACCCTGGACGTCTCCGTCCTCGGCGCGGCCTTCGAGCCGGAGGTCGTGACCGTGCCCGAGGCGAAGGCCGGCACCCCGGCCACCGCCTCCTGGACGGTGACCAACCGCCTCGCCGCCCTCGACGGCAAGCTGGTGGGCGGCCCGCTCGGGTCGGCCGCCTCCGCCCGGCCGACGATCGCCCAGGGCCAGACGCGGACCGGCACGGTCGAGGTGCCGGCGGGCGCGGCCTCGCTGGACGTGGCCATCGGGGGCGTCTCCGACGCCGCCGCCGACCTCGACCTGACCGTCTACGACAAGGACGGCAACGTCGTCGGCCAGTCCGCCGACGGCGACTCGGAGGAGTCCGTCTCGCTCCCCCGCCCGGCCGCCGGCACCTACACCGTCGAGGTCGTGGGCTACGCGGTGCCGTCCGGCTCCACCGCCTACGACTACCGTGACGTGTACTTCGCCGCCTCGCTCGGCGCGGTCACCGTCGACGGCTCGGCTGCGGTGAAGCTCGGCACCGGCCAGTCCGCGACGGTCTCCGGCAGCGTCACCGCGCTGGCCGCCGCCCCGGAGGGCCGCGAGTTCTTCGGCCAGGTGCGGCTGGTGAACGCCCGCGGCACGGTCGCGGGCACCGGCAGCGTGAAGATCGGCACGGTCGTGCCGTAGGTCCACCGGCCCGGCAGGGCACCGGGGGCGGGCGTTCTTCGGGACGCCCGCCCCCTTCGCGTCTCACGCGCAGGCGGGCCCCGGTGAGGCGGACCCGGCGGCGGTGAGGGCGGCCCGCTCGGGAGCGATCTCCCGCTCCCCGACGAAGAGGGCGTCCGGCACGGCCCCCTGCCGGGGCAGCGCCACGAGCACCGCCTCCCCCGTGCGGAGCCGGGCGGGGGCGTCCTCCAGCGTGAAGGCGGCCCGCTCCTCCCCCTCGGCCGGCCGGTAGGAGCGGGTGACGTCCAGCGTCACCCGGTACCGGCCGGTGCCGGGCACCCGGTCCACCGCGGTGACCGTGCCCTCGGCCACCAGGCGGGCGCAGGCCAGGGGGCCGGGGGCGGTGTAGGCGGGCGCCCGCGACTTGGCGCCGGCGTCGGCCGCGGCGCCGGACGCCGCCTCGCCGCCACCGCCGTCCGCCGGAACCAGCGGCCAGGCCAGTCCGGCCGCCACCGCGGCCGCGCAGGCGACGGCGAGCGTGCCGAGCACCAGGGCGAGCGGGCGGCGCCGGGTGCGGGCTGGCTCTTATACACATCTGACGCTGCCGACGAAGC
>NZ_WYCT01000993.1 GCF_011008945.1 Streptomyces harenosi | reverse complement strand
CTCCTACAACGTCGCCTTCGATTCGCTGAAGGCCGGCAAGTACGATGATTCGGCGCAGTTGTTCCTGAGCTTCCTGCAGCTGTACCCGAACGGCGTCTACGCGCCGAACGCGCTGTACTGGCTGGGCGAGAGCTACTACGCCACCCGCAACTTCCCGATGGCCGAGGCCCAGTTCCGCGAACTGCTCTCGCGCTATCCGACCCACGACAAGGCCGCCGGCGGCCTGCTCAAGGTCGGCCTCTCGCAGTATGGCGAGGGCAAGGTCGACCAGGCCCAGCAGACGCTGGAGGCCGTCGTGGCGCAGTACCCCGGCTCGGACGCCGCGCGCACCGCGCAGGACCGTCTGCAGTCCATCCGCCTCGGCAAGCAGATCCGCTGACCCGGCGTACAATAGGTGCCCTGTAG
>NZ_WYCT01000992.1 GCF_011008945.1 Streptomyces harenosi | reverse complement strand
GCCCATAGAGCAGGGCGCCGAACGGGCTGGATGCCACGTCGGGGCCGGCCTGGCGCACCAGGTAGTCGTTGAGCTGCGCACGCAGGCTGCTGCGCACGCGGGGGAAGTCGACGTAACGCTCCAGGCGGGCGGTGTCGCGCTGCTCGATGGCCCTGGACAGGCCATTGACGGTCATGTAGGGGCCGCCGAACCACCAGGCCGCGACGGCCAGGACCAGCAGCACAATGAGTGCGGTGAGTTTCTTCATGCCGACCAGACTGCCGCAATGGCGGCAGTGCCGGGTGAAGACTCAATGACTGGGCGAGCCACGGCCGTCACCGAAGGCATCGACCAGCTGTTGCCGTTCGGCCGGGGTCAGCGCTTCCAGCCGCGTCGCCAGCACCTCGTCGAGGCTGCGGGTACGGG
>NZ_WYCT01000991.1 GCF_011008945.1 Streptomyces harenosi | reverse complement strand
GTGCAGGTCACCGACAACTCCGGTACGGCCGGCAGCTCGGTCTCGCTGAACATCGGCGTGCGCGGCCTGACCGGGCGCTACTCGCCACGCTCGACCGTACTGCTGGACGGCGTGCCGCTGGCGGTAGCGCCGTATGGCCAGCCGCAGCTGTCGTTCGCACCGACCAGCCTGTCCAACATCGAATCGATCGACGTGGTGCGCGGCGGCGGCGCGGTGCGCTACGGCCCGCAGAACGTGGGCGGCATCATCAACTTCAGCACCCGCGCCATTCCCACCGAGGCAGGCCTGCACGGCGAAGCGGGCGTGCGCTACACCGCCTACGACCATGGCGGCGGTGACAGCACCCAGTACAACGCCTTCCTCGGCGGTACCGGCGACAACGGCCTGGGCGCGGCCCTGCTGTAC
>NZ_WYCT01000990.1 GCF_011008945.1 Streptomyces harenosi | reverse complement strand
CGCGTTTCAGCCGCGTGCCATTGGCTTAAGCCCTGCCGCTCTCCGGAGAGCGCGTGCAGTTTGCTTAACAAATGTCGCATGAGCTGAGATTTGAAGACCAAGACACTGTTTCCCTGGCCGGGTGGCAAAACACGCCTGGCGAAGCATCTGCTGCCGCTGATCGATGAGCGGCCACACACCTGCTACGTCGAAGCCTTCGCCGGCAGCGCCGCCATGCTGTTCGAGCGTGCACCGGCCAAGATTGAAGTCCTGAATGACACGCACGGCGAGCTGGTTCGGCTCTACCGCGTGGTGGCCAATCACCTGGACGAGTTCGTTCGGCACTTCCGTTGGTCACTGACCAGCCGGGAAATGTACCGGTGGGCTCAGCTGCAGCACGTCGAAACGCTGACTGATATCCAGCGC
>NZ_WYCT01000989.1 GCF_011008945.1 Streptomyces harenosi | reverse complement strand
GAATCGACGATCGCCTGGCCTTCCAGGACCTTGCCGAAGACGGTGTGGCGGCCGTCCAGCCAATCGGTCTTGATGTGGGTGATGAAGAACTGGCTGCCGTTGGTGTTCGGGCCGGCGTTGGCCATCGACAGCGAGCCGACCTCGTGCTTCACGCCATTCTTCTCGTCTTCGAACTTGTAGCCCGGGCCGCCGGTGCCACGACCCTGCGGGCAGCCGCCCTGGATCATGAAGTCGGCGATAACGCGGTGGAAGATCAGGCCGTCATAGAAGCCGTGCTTGACCAGGTTCACGAAGTTGGCCACGGTCAGCGGTGCCTTGTCGGCGAACAGCTCGACCTTGATCGGGCCCTGGGTGGTGTCGAAAGTGGCGATGAGGGGCATGAAGATCCTTGATGCAAAGGGGAAT
>NZ_WYCT01000988.1 GCF_011008945.1 Streptomyces harenosi | reverse complement strand
GGCATGGGCGGGGTTGCTTTCCAGCATCGTGCTGTTGGCGGTGTTCGGCGGCACCAGTGGCCACACGTTGGCACGTGCATCGATGGCCACGTGCAGCAGGGCCGGGCCCGGTTCGGCCAGCAGCGCGGCCAGGCCGCCTTCCACGTCGTCGCGGTTGTCGATGCGGGTGGCGGCGATGCCGAACACCTGTGCCAGCGCCACGAAGTCCGGGTTGTCGGACAGGTCGATCTCGCTGTAACGCTCGGCGAAGTACAGTTCCTGCCACTGCCGCACCATGCCCAGCGAACTGTTGTCCAGCAGCACGATCTTCACCGGCAGGCGGCAACGCGCGATGGTCGCCAGCTCCTGCACGTTCATCATGAAGCTGCCGTCGCCGGACACCAGCACCACGGTGCGCTCCGGGCA
>NZ_WYCT01000987.1 GCF_011008945.1 Streptomyces harenosi | reverse complement strand
GTACGACCGGCTCACCGGCCTCCACCAGGGCGGCCAATGGCAAGGCAGCAGGATCGATGCCTTCCAGGCTCCGTATCGGCAGGCAGGCTTGCACCGGTCAGTTCCTGACCGCCTGCGCGTTGCCGTCCTGGACGCGGAGACGGCGCTGCTTCTCGGCGATCAGGCGGCGCATGTTATGCAGCGACGCAAGCATCAGGTACGCACCTTCCAGGTAACCGGCGCGGTTCAACGCAGCCAGGCGTGAACTGTCCAGCGCCGCCAGGCGCTCGCGGTCGATGCCGTGCAATCCGCTCACGCCCACGCGGTGATGCGGCGCGAGCTGCACATCAAGCGTGACCGGCTGGATGAGCCCACAGTCGTCGAGCATTGTGAACATACTGGCCGCGAAGGCACTGCCCTCGTGGAT
>NZ_WYCT01000986.1 GCF_011008945.1 Streptomyces harenosi | reverse complement strand
GACTTCGTGCTGCAGGGCTGGACGCGCAGCGCACTATCGCTGGCCCGCAACGAGGGCCTGCGATGATCGGCATCCTGGTTCCGGCCCATGACGAGGCAGCCAGCGTGGAGCGCTGCCTGCAATCGATCCGAAGGGCAGCCCTGCATCCCGGGCTGCACGGCGAAGCAGTGCAGGTGGTGGTTGCACTGGACAGCTGCTCGGATGCCACCGCGTCCATCTGCCAGCAGCAGCGGGTCGATACGGTGCGCCTGGAAGCACGCTGCGTCGGCGTTGCCAGGGCAGCGGCCGCCGCTGAGCTGCTCGGACGCGGTGCGAGATGGCTGGCGAGCACCGATGCCGACAGCGAGGTACCTCCCGAATGGCTGGTTGCCCAGCTTGAGGGCCGGTGCGACGCCTTCTGCGGACT
>NZ_WYCT01000985.1 GCF_011008945.1 Streptomyces harenosi | reverse complement strand
CCGCCGAACCCGCCGCTACCTGGGCGATGAAGCGCGGGTGGATTATCAGAAGGATGCAGTGTGAACCCGGCTCCGGCGCCAGATGGCGATGGCGTGCAGGCAGCAACAGAGGCCTTTGCTTCGGCAGCCGGCGCGGCCGTTGCTGCCGGACGCCTGGCGGCCCGGCAACAGGCGCAGAAGATCCTGGCCGATGCCCAGGCGGCATTGCGCCACATCCTGGGGGAGCGCAGCGACGGTGTTCCCCCCTCATCCCCAGCAGGAGCACCGACGATGACCTTCCCGACCCCGCTTCCCGGCAAGCCCACTCCCGCCCATCCGGCGGGCAGAACCCCGATGGAGATCGCCCAGGAACTGGCGGACGCCGCAATGGCTGCCAGTGAAGAAGGCATCCGCGCCGCGATGAAGG
>NZ_WYCT01000098.1 GCF_011008945.1 Streptomyces harenosi | reverse complement strand
ATGTGTATAAGAGACAGGGTGGGGTCGGCGCGCTCGCCGTCCGCGGGGTCCTCGGGCGCCGGGGCGTACGGGTTTCCCAGGGCGACGACCCCGGCCTCGGCGACCTTGTGCATCTGGTGGGTGCGGATGAGGACCTCGACGACCTGGCCGTCGGCGGCGGTGACCGCGGTGTGCAGCGACTGGTACAGGTTGAACTTGGGTACGGCGATGAAGTCCTTGAACTCCGAGACGACCGGCGTCATACAGGTGTGGAGCTCGCCGAGGACGGCGTAGCAGTCGGCGTCCTCGTTCACCAGCACGAGCAGCCGGCCGAAGTCGGCGCCGCGCAGCGGGCCGCGCTTGCGGGCCACGCGGTGCACGGAGACGAAGTGGCGGGGCCGGATGAGGACGTCGGCCGGGATGTCGGCCTCGCGCAGGACGGCGCGCACGGCGTCGGCGGTCCCGGCGAGCGGGTCGTCGGCGCGGGCGGCGTTCTCGGCGATCAGCTCGCGCGTGTGCGCGTACTCCGCGGGGTGCAGGACCGCGAAGACGAGGTCTTCCAGCTCGGTCTTCAGCGCCTGGACGCCGAGCCGTTCGGCGAGCGGGATCAGCACGTCCCGGGTCACCTTGGCGATGCGTTCCTGTTTCTCCCGGCGCATGACGCCGAGGGTGCGCATGTTGTGCAGCCGGTCGGCGAGTTTGATCGACATCACGCGGACGTCGTTGCCGGTGGCGACGAGCATCTTGCGGAAGGTCTCGGGCTCGGCGGCGGCCCCGTAGTCGACCTTCTCCAGCTTGGTGACGCCGTCGACGAGGTAGCGGACCTCCTCGCCGAACTGCTCGCCGACCTGATCGAGCGTCACCTCGGTGTCCTCCACGGTGTCGTGGAGGAGGGAGGCGGTCAAGGTCGTGGTCTCCGCGCCCAGTTCGGCGAGGATCAGGGTCACCGCCAGGGGGTGGGTGATGTAGGGCTCGCCGCTCTTGCGCATCTGGCCGCGGTGCGAGGACTCGGCCAGCAGGTAGGCGCGGCGCAGCGGCTCGAGGTCGGCGTCCGGGTGGTGGGCGCGGTGGGCCTCGACGACATGGCCGATGGCGTCGGGCAGCCGGCCGCGGGCGGCGGGGCCGAGGAGCGCGGCGCGGCCGAGGCGGCGCAGGTCGAGCCGGGGGCGGGCCTTCCTGCGGGGCACCGTCGCGGCACCGGTGACCGTGGGCATCACCGGGCCCGGGGTCGCAGGATTCGTGGCCTCCGCGTTCATGGGCACCTCCGGCTGCGTGAACCGGCGGACGGGGTGTCCCAGGGCGGACACGGCTCAGGGGACGGTGTCGGTCCCCCGTCCGGGCCGGTGCTTGATGCTATCGAGCCCATCACGTGCGGCCGACCGCCTCTCGCCGAGCGTGAAACGGATCACCCATTCGAGCGATGCTCGGTGGGTTTGCGTTTTCGGGCCGCGGACAAGGGCCCGGGGGACGGCGGCCGGGCACCGGGTCAGCTCCTGCGGCGGACGGCCGCGTCCAGCCACTCTGGGTCGATCTCGCCCTCCGCGACGATCACCGCGGGGCCGGTCATCTCGATCTCGCCGTCGGGCCGCTCGGTGATCACCAGCGTGCCGCCGGGCACGTCGACGGTGTACGTCGCGGGGGCGCCGGTGACGGCGGGGTCGGCGCCGTCCCGGCGGGCGGCGGCGACGGCGACGGCGCACGCGCCCGTGCCGCACGAGCGGGTCTCGCCGGAGCCGCGCTCGTGCACGCGCATCGCCACGTGCCCGGGGCCGCGGTCGACCACGAACTCCACGTTCACGCCGTCCGGGTAGGCGGTGGCCGGCGCGCAGGGCGGCGGGGAGAGGAGATCCCCGGCGTGGGCGAGGTCGTCGACGAAGGCGACCGCGTGCGGGTTGCCCATGTTCACGTTGCGCGCGGGCCAGCTCCGCTCGCCCACGCTCACCGTGACCTCTCCCTCGGGCAGGACCGCCCGGCCCATGCCGACGGTGACGTCGCCGTCCTTGGCGATGTGCACCGTCTTCACGCCCCCGCGCGTGGCGACCGCGAGGTCGCCCTCGGCCACGTGCCCGGCGTGCTGGAGGTAGCGGGCGAAGACGCGCACGCCGTTGCCGCACATCTCGGCGACGGAGCCGTCGCCGTTGCGGTAGTCCATGAACCACTCCGCCTCGGCCGCCAGGTGCGCGGCCTCGGGGTGCGCGGCGGACCGCACCACGTGCAGCACCCCGTCCCCGCCGACGCCCGCGCGGCGGTCGCACAGGGCGGCGACGGCGGCCGGGGACAGGTCGACGGCGTTCTCCGGGTCCGGGACGATCACGAAGTCGTTCTCGGTGCCGTGGCCCTTGAGGAAGGCGATCCGCGTGCTCATCCCTCGATCGTACGGGGTGGCCGCGGCGGCGCGGGCACGGCACCGGCCCGGCGGACCCGGCGCCCGGCGGGCGGGACGCGGTGGTCAGCCGCGCAGGCGGGCCACGCGCCACACGGCCAGCACGACGACGGCGGCGACCGCGACGGCGTAGGCGAGGATCACCCGCCAGTCCGGGCGGCGGCCCGAGCCCCGCTGGGGCAGGCCGGGCCAGGCGTAGCCGACGCGGCGGGCGGCCATCATGCCCCAGCCGGCGGCGCAGGAGCAGATGAGCAGGCCGAGCATGGCGATCACGGCTCCGCTGTCACCGAAGTCGAAGGCCAGCGGGAAGGCGAACATCAGCGAGCCGACCGCGCCCAGGCCCACGATGGGCGCGAGCTGCCAGATGCGCAGCCTGCGCTGGGGGCGCAGCTCGACCTCGACCTCCTCCCCGCCCGCGTACATCTCCTCGGGCTCGGGGCCGTCGGCCGTGACGCCGCCCTGCGGCTCCTCGGGGCCGTCGGGGCTCAAAGGGGCCCCGGTCCCTTCCGGGTCGCCGCGCTCGGCGCTGACGTCTCCGGTGCTTCGTGCGGTGTCGCGAGGGCCGGCCTCCATCGCCACGCGCCCTCCCAACTCGGACTCCACTTGGTCGATCGAAGCTTGATGATGGCACGGCGCCGGAGGCCGCGCTGACGGCCGGGGCCTCCCGATGCCATGACGTGATCAGGCTGTAACCGGTCGTTCGACCAACGACAGAGCCAGCCGCGGAAGTTCCGCCAGATCCGCCGCGGCCCCACTCAACCAGTGCACGCGCGGGTCGCGCCTGAACCATGAATCCTGACGGCGCGCGAAGCGCTTGGTGGCACGCACCGTCTCGGCCCGTGCCTCCTCCAGCGTGCACGCGCCGTCGAGCGCGGCGAGGATCTGCTGGTAGCCGAGCGCGCGCGACGCCGTGCGCCCCTCGCGCAGCCCTCGCGCCCCGAGTGCGCGCACTTCGTCGACGAGGCCCGCCTCCCACATCCGGTCGACGCGGCGCGCGATGCGCTCGTCCAGCTCGGGGCGGGAGACGTCGACGCCGATCTGGAGGGTGTCGTAGACCGAGTCAGGGCCGGGGAGGTTGGCGGTGAAGGGCCGGCCGGTGATCTCGATCACCTCCAGGGCGCGGACGATGCGGCGGCCGTTGCCGGGCAGGATCGCCCGGGCGGCCTCCGGGTCGGCGGCGGCCAGCCGGGCGTGCAGCGCGCCCGGGCCGCGCAGCGCGAGCTCCTCCTCCAGCCGGGCCCTGACCTCCGGGTCGGTGCCGGGGAACTCCAGGTTGTCGACGGCCCCGCGGACGTAGAGGCCGGAGCCGCCGACCAGGATCGGCCAGCGTCCGGCGGCGAGCAGCGCGTCGATGCGCTCGCGGGCCAGCCGCTGGTACTCGGCGACGGAGGCGGTAACCGTCACGTCCCAGACGTCGAGCAGGTGGTGGGGGACGCCGCCGCGCTCCTCGGGCGTCAGCTTGGCGGTACCGATGTCCATCCCACGGTAGAGCTGCATGGAGTCGGCGTTGACGACCTCGCCGCCGAGCCGTTGGGCCAGGAATACGCCCAGATCGGACTTTCCGGCCGCGGTGGGACCGACGACTGCGATGACGCGGGGGGCGGGGGGTGCACTGCTCACCGCCCCAGTCTCGCAAACCTCCCGACCGCGTCTCGAACGAGTTACGTGACGGTGCGCCTCCGGGGTCGTTGCCCGTTGCGAGGTTCCCGCCGCCGAATCGCGGAGGGGCGACCCGGAGCACGCAACAGGACGCACCGGGCAACGCGGGATTTCGCCCGCACGAGTAACGTATGGAGTTGATATGGGCGTTTTTGCACGGCTGCTTCGGAGGTCGAAGGCCACCGGGGAGCCACCGGCCGCCGAGGCACCGGCCGCAGCACCGGCTCCGGCTCAGCCGAAGGAGGAGGAGGCGGCGAAGCGGCCCGAAGAGACCGGGACCGGGCAGGCGGCCGAGCCGGCGGTGACGGAAGCCGCCGGGGAGACGGGGTCCGAGGGCGTCGACATCCCCCAGCAGCAGTCCGCCGGGAAGGCGGCCGACAACGAAGCCGGTGAGGGTGCCCGCGCGTAACCGCCCCGCCGGGAGAGGTGAACCATGGGTCTGCTGGACAGCGTGAAGGCGGGGCTGGGACCGGCGAAGGGCAAGGTCTCGGACCTCGCGCGGCAGCACGGGGACAGGATCCAGCACGGTCTCGACCGGGCGGCCAGGGCCGTCGACGAGAGGACCAGGGGCAGGTACAGCGACCGCATCCGGGCGGGCGCGGACAAGGCCAAGGGCGCCATGGACCGTCTCGCCCACCCGGACGGCACCGGAGCGGACACGGGCGGCGGCACGCCGGGCACCACGCCGCCGGCGCCGGACACCACACCGCCGGCCGGACCTCCGCCGGTCTCCTGACCGGCGCACCGGCGTCATACGGCGTCATCGGCGGGCGGCCGGGGCTGCGACAGCCCCGGCCGCCCGCCGTCTCACGGCCCGGGGCCGGCTCGCGTACGGCCCACGGCCAACGACTACGACCAGGCGGCCACGAGGTACCCCACGCCGTAGGGCGCGTCCTCGTACAGCAGCGCGCCGCCCAGGGCGGTCCCCTCGGCCGCGCCCGCCAGAACCTGCCAGGGAGCCCGCCCGGAGACCTTCAGTTCGCGGGCGAGCTCCGCGTCCAGCGCGGTGAGGGCGGCCCCGTCCGCCGCGCCCAGCGCACGCGCGATCTCCGCGTCGAAGGGCGCGGCCCGCTCGTCCAGATACCCGGGCGCCTTCAGGGAGCGGCAGGCGCTGGCGTCTCCCATCACCAGCAGGGCCACCCGCCCGGCCCGCGCCGCCAGGTCCCGGCCGACGGCCGCGCAGCGCGGCGCCGGAAGCCGCTCCCCGACCGTGATGCCGTCGATCGGCGCGTCGGACCACCCCGTCCGCTCCAGCAGCCAGGCGGCCACCATGAGCCCGTAGGGCAGCTCACCGGCGGCCGCCGCCTGCCCGCCGGGCCCCAGCCGTACGTCCTTGTCGACGCCGAAGCCGCGGAACGAACCCGGCGTGCCCTCGGGGTACGCCGTGACCTCGCCGCCCTCGCCGGGTCCGACGACCACGAGCCGGTCGGGCCGGGCGGCGGCCAGCACGCCCAGCGCGTCCGTGCAGGCGGCGCGGGCGGCGTCCAGTTCGGGTGCGGCGCCCGCGGCGACTTCGGGCACGAGCAGGGGCGGGCAGGGGCAGACTGCGGCGGCGACAAGCATGATCGGCAGCGTAACGCCGTACGGCCGCCGGCGGGCACCGGGCATCCGCCGGGCCCACGCCGGAGGCGGGCCGGCGGTGCGCGTCACTCCTCGATCAGCACGTCCGTCAGGTCGATCACCGTCAGGACGAGCACGACGAGCTTGCCGTCGCTGATGACGTACTCGACGAACAGGTTCCGCGACAGGGCGACCTCGCGGGTCGACTCGTCGTCGCCGACCGGGTGCGAGAACTTGTGGCGCGGGTCGGCGAGCAGGATCGCGAGCCCCCGCTCCAGCACCTCGCGGCGGTCGGCGGGAAGGCTGTCCCTCACCCGTGCCGCGCGCTCGGTGAACTCCACGCTGTACGGCATGAGGACCTCCTTCCCGCCGCGCCCGCCGGTCAGTCGCAGCCGCAGCCGCTCGCGGCGACCGGCAGCGGCTCGGGAGCGCCGATCTTCGGCAGGCCCAGCATCACGCCGGCCGGCCTGGCCTGCTCCGCGGCGTTGCGCTTGGCCCAGGCGTCGCCCGCGCGGGTGCGGCGCACGCTCAGCACCGGGCCCTCGGCGAGGAGGTGGTGCGGGGCGGCGTAGGTGACCTCGACGGTCACGACGTCGCCGGGGCGGACGTCCTGCGAGGGCTTGGTGAAGTGCACCAGGCGGTTGTCGGGGGCCCGGCCGGACAGGCGGTGGGTGGTGCCGTCCTTGCGGCCCTCGCCCTCAGCGACCATCAGCTCCAGGGTGCGGCCGACCTGCTTCTTGTTCTCCTCCCAGGAGATCTCCTCCTGGAGGGCGACCAGCCGCTCGTAGCGCTCCTGGACGACCGCCTTGGGGATCTGGCCGTCCATCTCGGCGGCGGGGGTGCCGGGCCGCTTGGAGTACTGGAAGGTGAACGCCTGGGCGAAGCGGGCCTCGCGGACCACGTGCAGCGTCTGCTGGAAGTCCTCCTCGGTCTCGCCGGGGAAGCCCACGATGATGTCGGTGGTGATCGCCGCGTGCGGGATGGCCTCGCGGACCTTGCGGATGATGTCGAGGTACCGCTCCTGGCGGTAGGAGCGGCGCATCGCCTTCAGGACCGGGTCCGAGCCGGACTGGAGCGGCATGTGGAGCTGGGGCATCACGTTCGGCGTCTCGGCCATGGCGGCGATGACGTCGTCGGTGAAGTCGCGCGGGTGCGGGGAGGTGAAGCGGACGCGCTCCAGGCCCTCGATCTTCCCGCAGGCGCGCAGCAGCTTGCTGAACGCCTGGCGGTCGCCGATGTCGGAGCCGTAGGCGTTCACGTTCTGCCCGAGCAGGGTGATCTCGCAGACACCCTCGCCGACCAGGGCCTCGATCTCGGCGAGGATGTCGCCGGGGCGGCGGTCCTTCTCCTTGCCGCGCAGGGCGGGGACGATGCAGAAGGTGCAGGTGTTGTTGCAGCCGACGGAGATGGACACCCACGCCGCGTAGGCGCTCTCGCGCCGCGTCGGCAGGGTGGAGGGGAACGCCTCCAGCGACTCGGCGATCTCGACCTGGGCCTCTTCCTGCACCCGGGCGCGCTCCAGCAGCACCGGCAGCTTGCCGATGTTGTGCGTGCCGAAGACGACGTCCACCCAGGGCGCCCGCTTGACGATGGTGTCGCGGTCCTTCTGCGCCAGGCAGCCGCCGACCGCGATCTGCATGCCGGGGCGGCGGGCCTTCTTGGGGGCGAGGTGGCCGAGGTTGCCGTACAGCTTGTTGTCGGCGTTCTCGCGGACCGCGCAGGTGTTGAAGACGACGACGTCGGCGTCGCCGTCGGAGCCCTCGGGGGCGCGCACGTACCCCGCGTCCTCCAGCAGTCCGGCCAATCGCTCGGAGTCGTGGACGTTCATCTGGCACCCGTAGGTGCGGACCTCGTAAGTTCGCTTGGCGTCCACGGGCTGGCTCCGGTCGATGCTGCTCATGCCATAAGGGTAGGCGGTCGCTCGGACAGCTCCGGCCGCAGCGGGAGCGCCGGGGGTCCGGACAGCTCCGGCCGCCGCGGGAACGCCGGGCGTCCGGCCGCGCTCCGCCGGGGCCGGGGCCGGAGGGCCGGCTGCGGGCCGCGGCGGCGGGATCCGTGCCGGGTTCTCACTCCAGTCCCAGGTGGAGGCGGAGCACGAGCCCCTCGGCCGCCGCCCGGATCTCGACCAGATCGCACAGCTCGTGCATGATCCATACGCCTCGGCCGCCGGTCGTCGCGCGGGGGTCGGGGCGGCGGCGGCCGGTGAGGGGATCGGCCAGCACGCCCCGGTCCCGGACCTCCGCGACGAGCTCCCGGCCGGTCCGCCACATGCGCAGCGTGCCGCGTCCGCCGCCGTGGCGCACCGAGTTGCTGGTCGCCTCGCTGACCGCGAGGAGCCAGTCCGGGCGGCGGGCCGGCGGCAGGCCCGCGGCCGCCGCCCAGCGTTCGGCCTCGTCGCGCGTGCGCGCCAGGTCCCCCTCGCCGAAGGGGACGACGACCGCCTCGGCCGGTTCCGGCAGCGGCACGTCGCAGTCGCGGCAGACGTCGTGCGGATCGGCGTAGCGGGAACTGGCGAGGTAGGCGCCCGGGGCGCCGACGACGGGGTGGGTGCGGTACGCCTGGGCCAGCACGTCCCCGGGCAGCGCGGTGTCGTAGGGGCACAGGATGCCGGCCGGGCGCCCCGCGAAGGCCAGGTTGATCAGCGCCTCGTGGCGGGTGGCCTCCCGGGCCTCCGCAGGCGTGCGCCCGACCCAGATCGGCTCTCCGACGATGGACACCCGCGCGGAGGCGGCCCGGTGGCGGTCGGCGAACTCCTGGAGCATCGACAGGATGCGGCCCGGGTTGCGGCCCGCGCGGGCCATGTCCACCCAGGTGATCTCCTCACGGGCGTCGCCCAGGGCGTCGCGGAGCAGCGCAAGCCGCCGGCCGGGCACGGCGACCAGCGGACGGTGGCCGTCCTCCAGGGCGCCTCGCACGAACGCCCCGACGCCGCCGGTGTACTCCTCGTCGGTGCCGTAGAACAGGGCGGGGTGGAAGAACGGGTCCCGGCTGCCGCTCCCGCCGGGTGGACGCGTGGGTGCGGTCATCGTTCCACGACCTCCACCGCGGAGCCGAGCTCGGGGAACAGCTCCAGCAGCCGGCGCAGCGGCGCCGGGCCCACCCGCAGGCGCACCGGGGCGCCGGGGGGCCGTTGGGCCGCGGCCCCGGCCAGGGCCGCGAGCGAGGCGGCGTCCAGGTGACGCAGGCGGGACATGTCCAGCTCCAGCCGCGGTGCGCCGGCGCCGCGGAGGGCGGCGGCCACCGCGGCGACGACGTCCCGGGTGTCGTGGCCGGCCGATCCGGCCAGCAGGAAGCCGGGCCGGTCGGCCAGCGGGGTCACGCGCAGCACGGGCTCGGGCACCGGGCTCCCCTGGTGTGTCACATGGGCTCCCGCCAGGACGTTCACCCGGGCGTCGGGCACGAGGCGCCGGTCGTAGAAGCACCAGGCCGTCAGGGGCAGCCGGTCGAAGACCTCGTCGTGTATCCGCAGCTCGTACTCGAGCAGGCGGTCCGCGCCGGCCACGTCCCGGACGCACCAGGACATCTCCCCGATCGCCCGCAGCCCGCGGTGTCCCCGGCCGGCGGCCGCCTCCACCGCCTCGTGCCACAGCCCGATCATCGCGTCGGGGTCGAAGACGGCACCGGTGAGGTAGGTGCGCGCGGCGGTCGACACGTGGAGTTGCCCGGCGGACTGGGCGGCCACCGCGTCGATCCCCGCGTCGACGAGCGTGCGCAGCACCTTCTCCGGGTCGGTGGTGTCCGCGAAGTACTGCACCTGCTCGCCCTGGTCCAGCCCGCCGCGGACGAAGGCGCACAGGTGCCGCGCCCACTCCCGGTCGTCGGAGAAGACCACGTCGCGATGGCGGTGCGCCGCCGGGCCCCGCGGAAGGGGTGCGGCCGTCTCCGGCACCATGGCCACGCTGCTCGCACCTCGTTCCCGCGTTCGGCTTCCCGTACATGGAAACACACGGGGCCGGGCCGCCGTCCCGGGCGGCCGGGCTTGCGGGAACGGCGTCAGGGCTCGATGAGACCGGCGCGGATGGCGTAGCGGGTGAGTTCCAGGCGGTCGCGCATGCCGAGCTTCTGCAGGAGGTTGGCGCGGTGGCGTTCGACGGTCTTGGCGCTGATGAAGAGCAGTTCGCCGATCTCCTTGGAGGTGTGCCCCTCGGCGACGAGCTTGAGGATCTCCTCCTCGCGCTCGGTGATCGGCCGCTGGGGCAGGCCGTCCCCGCGGTGCAGGCGGTCCAGGTAGGAGCGGACCAGGGCGCGTTCGGCGCCCGGGTAGATGAACGGCTCGTCGCGGACCGCCGCGCGGCACGCCTCGACCAGATCGCGGTCGGCGACGGACTTCAGGACGTAGCCGCAGGCCCCGGCCTTGAGCGCCTCGAAGAAGTACTGCTCGTTGTCGTACATGGTCAGGATGAGGATGCGCAGGCCGGGCAGGCGGCGGGAGAGCTCGCGGGCGGCCTGGAGGCCGGTCGTGCGGGGCATGGCCACGTCGAGGACGGCCAGGTCCACCTCGGTGGTGCGGGCCGCGGCGACCGCCTCGGCGCCGTCACCGGCCTCGGCGACGACCGTCAGGTCGGGCTCGCCGTCCAGGATGAGGCGCACGCCGCGGCGGACGAGGGTGTGGTCGTCGGCGAGCAGGACGCGTATCGGCGGGGATGGCGGTGCGGACATCAGCGGTCTCCGGAGGTGGCCGGTGCGGGCGCGGGAGGGGGATCGGGGGCGGCGACGGCTCCTCCCGGAGCGGCCGGCCGGGGTGGGCGCGCGGCGTCCGGCGTGTGCGCCGGCACGCGCAGACGTACGTCGGTGCCCCGCCCCGGGGCGGGTCCCACGTGCAGCGTGGCTCCCGCCAGCAGGGCGCGTTCGCGCATGCCGCGGATGCCGGCGCCCTCCGTGGCGTCGCCGAGGCCGGTGCCGTTGTCGCGGACGAGGAGGTCGACGCCGTCGGGCAGCGGGGTCAGGCGGAGCTCGGCGCGGTCGGCCGAGGAGTGGCGGGCGGTGTTGGTCAGCCCCTCCTGGGCCACCCGGTAGATCACCAGTTCGGCCTCCGCGGTGAGCGGGGGCAGCTCGGCGGCGATCCGGTGGCGCACGGTCAGCCCGTCGTGGGTGAACTCGGCGGCGAGCGAGCGCAGCGCGCTGGCCAGGCCGAGTTCCTCCAGGACGCCGGGGCGCAGACGGCGGGCGATGCGGCGGATCTCGTCCAGGCCCGCCCGGGTGGCCTCCTGGGCCTGGGTGACCTCCTCGCGCAGGCCGCCGGGCGCCCGGTCGGCGACCCGCTTGAGCTGGAGCAGGACGGCGGTGAGGGTCTGGCCGACCTCGTCGTGCAGCTCGCGGGCGATGCGGTGGCGTTCGCGTTCCTGGGCCTGGAGCGCGCGGGCGGCACCGGCGGCGCGCTCGGCCTGGAGCCGGTCCAGCATGGTGTTGTACGTCGCGATGAGCTCGGCCGCCTCGGCCGGGCCGGCGACCGCCGGGCGGGCCCCGGGACGCAGCAGGTCGGCGGTGGCCATGGCCCGGCTCAGCCGTTGCAGGGGGGAGAGCCCGATCCGCAGGACGACCGCGTTGCCGGCCAGCAGCGCGGTCAGGCCCGCGAGCAGGATCAGCGCCTCGCCGGGCAGGACGGGCGTCGACACGGTCACCGGGCCCAGCAGCAGTGCCGTGGCGATGACGAGGCCCGCGGCGTTGAGCGAGAAGATCCGCCAGAACAGCGACACGGTCTTCTTCCCACTCCTCGCTGTCCTCGCCCACGGTCTGGCCGGAACCAGCCTCGCCGCCGGCGCCCAGCGGCGTATATCCGTCACGACACCCATATCGCCACCGTACGCGCGGATGGCAGCATGGCGGGGCCGCCGGCACCCCACGCGTGTGCGGCGAGCACGGCGACACCGGCAAGACGATGAAGGGGAAGAAACGTGTCCGCTCCACGCCTGAGGGCGACGCCGCTGCCGGGTATCGGGATGCAGTACGACCTGATGACCCGGGAGCACCGCCACCTGTCGGTGGTGGCCCACCGCGACGGCGCCCGCACGGTGAGCGTGTACCGGGCCGACGACCCCGACTCCTGCGCCCAGTCACTGCGGCTGACGGGCGCGGAGGCCGGCGTGCTGATCGACGCGCTCAAGCCGTCCCACCACAGCGCCAGCCTGCTGTACACCACGGATCTGGGGCTGGTCGCCGAGCGGATCGAGGTGTCGGCGACCTCCCGCTGGAACGGGCGGGTGCTCGGTGACACGCGGATGCGGACGGAGACGGGCGCGTCGGTCGTCGCCGTGCTGCGGCGGGCCGAGGCGATCCCGTCGCCGGCGCCGGACTTCCGGCTGGCCGGCGGGGACACGCTGATCGTCATCGGCACGCGCGAGGGCGTGGACGCCGCCGCGACGATACTCGGGCGGGAGTGAGGGAGCCGGTGCACTCCGCGGTCCTGCTGATCGAGTTCGGTTCCATCATCCTCGGCCTCGGCCTTCTCGGCCGGTTCGCCGCCCGCTTCCGGCTTTCTCCCATTCCGCTGTACCTGCTGGCCGGTCTGGCCTTCGGCGAGGGCGGGCTGCTGCCGCTCGGCGCGAGCGAGGAGTTCGTGGCCACCGGCGCCGAGATCGGCGTCATCCTGCTGCTGCTCATGCTGGGCCTGGAGTACACGGCCGGCGATCTGGTCACCAATCTGAAGTCCCACTACCCGGCGGGACTGGTCGACGGGGCGCTCAACGCCCTGCCGGGCGCGGCGATGGCGCTGCTGCTCGGCTGGGGCCCGGTGGCCGCGGTCGTCCTGGCCGGCGTGACGTGGATCTCGTCGTCGGGCGTGATCGCGAAGGTCCTCGGCGACCTGGGCCGGGTCGGCAACCGCGAGACGCCCGTGATCCTCAGCGTCCTGGTCCTGGAGGACCTGGCGATGGCGGTGTACCTGCCCATCGTCACGGCCCTGGTGGCCGGGGCCGGACTGCTGGCCGGGAGCGTCACGCTGGCGATCGCGCTGGCCGCGGCGGGGCTGGTGCTGTTCGTGGCGGTGCGCTACGGCCGGGTGATCTCCCGGTTCGTCTCCAGCGACGACCCGGAGAAGCTGCTGCTGGTGGTGCTGGGCCTGACCATCCTGGTGGCCGGTGTGGCGCAGCAGCTCCAGGTGTCCGCGGCGGTCGGGGCGTTCCTGGTGGGCATCGCCCTGTCCGGGGAGGTCGCGGAGGGCGCGCACACGCTGCTGAGCCCGCTGCGCGACCTGTTCGCCGCGGTCTTCTTCGTCTTCTTCGGGCTGCACACCGACCCGGCCAGCATTCCGCCGGTGCTGCTGCCCGCCCTGGCGCTGGCCGTCGTCACCGCCCTGACCAAGATCGCGACCGGGTACTGGGCGGCGCGGCGGGCCGGTATCTCCGTCAAGGGCCGCTGGCGCGCGGGCGGCGCGCTGGTGGCGCGCGGCGAGTTCTCGATCGTCATCGCCGGCCTTGCGGTCTCGGCGGGCATCGAACCGTCGCTGGGCCCGCTGGCCACGGCCTACGTCCTGATCCTCGTGATCCTCGGCCCGCTCACCGCCCGCTACACCGAGCCCCTGGCCACCCGTCTGATGCGCCGCCGCGCTTCCGCCCGCCAGGACACCGCCGACGCACCTCCCGCCCCGCGGCCGGCGGAGACGGAGGCGGAGGCACCGGTGGCCGACTGAGCCGGCCGGGGGCGGCCGGGTGGTGATGGGCGCCGGGAGCGCCCGCCGGCGGCCTCCGCCACCGCCCGTACGCCGGGGCCGGCGGGCCGGGCCCCGGCTCAGGTGCCGTCCGGCACCCATCCCTGCCGGCGCAGCACCCCCGCCACGTCCGGGGCCCGGTAGTGCTCGCCCTTGAGGACCTTGCCGTCGGCCCGGCGGGCGACCTGGCCGCCGGGACCGAGCTTGGTCATGTTGGACCGGTGGACCTCGGCGATGACGGCGTCGAGGTCGATGCCGTGGACGAGCGCGGTGCCGTAGGCCACGTACACGACGTCGGCCAGTTCGTGCGCGAGCCGGTCGAGCGGGCCGCGCACCGACACCTCGGCCACCTCCGCGGCCTCCTCGGCGAGCAGCCGCCCCCGCTGGGCCGCCAGCCCGGGCGGCACCCGCCCCGGTGTGCTGCGGGCGTCGAGCCCGAAGGCGAGGTGGAAGGCGCGGACGAGGTCGGCGGGCGAGGATGCGCTCATGCGCCGACCGTAACGGCCGCCCATGACGGTCCGGCGGCCGTCCGCCTCCCGCCGGGCTGTGCGTCCCGCCCTGGTCAGCGGCGGTGCGGGCTGGCAGGATCACGTCCATGTCCACGCTCTTCCGCCGTATCGGCAGGCGCCGGGCCGCGCAGGGGGCGGTCGCCGGTGCCGTCGCCCTCGGACTGCTGCTGTGGTGGCTGCTGCCGCTGGGCGAGGGGCCGCCGCGCGGGTCGATCGCCTTCAGCACCGGCACGCGCGCGGGGGTGTACCAGAAGTACGGCGAGCTGCTGCGGACCGAGTTCCACCGGGACATGCCGGACCTCAGGGTGCGGCTGCTGACCAGCGCGGGCTCCCAGGAGAACGTGGAGCGGGTGGCGACGGGCGAGGCCGACTTCACCATCGCCGCGGCCGACGCGGTGGAGACGTACAAGCTCTCCGGGCGGCCCGGCGCCGACCGGCTGCGCGGAGTGGCCCGCCTCTACGACGACTACGTGCAGCTCGTGGTGCCCGTCGACTCCGGCATCCACTCCGTCGCCGATCTGCGGGGCAAGCGGGTGGCCATCGGCCTGCCCCACTCGGGTGTGCGGCTGATCGCCACCCGGCTGCTGCTGGCCGCGGGCATCGACCCGGAGAAGGACATCACGCCCCGCTCGGACGGCATCGACACCGGGCCGCGGCGGCTCGGGGAGGAGGTCGACGCCTTCTTCTGGTCGGGCGGGCTGCCCACGGACGGGCTGCGGCAGATCGCCGAGAAGGCCGCGTTCCGGTTCGTCCCCGTCGGGGAGGATCTCGTCGCCCGGCTGCACGAGGACGGCGGCGCGACCCGTTACTACCGCGCGACCTCCCTACCGGAGTCCGCCTATCCGACGGTCCAGAACGGCTCCAGCGTGCCGACGATGGCCGTCTCCAACCTGCTGATCACCCATGAGGACACGGACCCGCGGCTCGCCGAGTGGCTGACCCGGACCGTGATCGAGAGCCGGGACGGCATCGGCGCGCACGTCCACTCGGCCCAGTTGGTCGACCTGCGCACGGCGATATACACCGATCCGCTGCCCCTGCACGAGGGCGCCCGGCGCTACTACCGGTCGGTCAAACCGTAGGAGACCGCGACGGGTGGGGCCGGTGAGCCGTGCGGCCCTGCGGGGGCGCGGTGGCCCCTGCGGACCGGCGGCCGCCCGGTCACCGCTCAGGCCGCGGGCTCCGTCCTCGGCACCGTCACCGTCACCTTCAGTCCCCGCGGCGCGTGGTGGCCGAAGGTGACGGAGCCGCCGCCCGCCTCCAGCAGGGCCCGGCAGATGGACAGCCCCAGTCCGGAGCCCTTGACGTTCTGGTGCCGGCCGCTGCGCCAGAAGCGGTCGCCGACGCGGGTGAGCTCCTCGTCGGTCAGGCCGGGGCCGGTGTCGGTGACGACGACGGTGGCGGTGGCACCGTTGGAGGCGACGGTCACCCGCACCGTCCCCTCCGGCGGCGTGAACTTCACCGCGTTGTCCACCACCGCGTCCAGCGCGCTGGACAGCGCCACCGGGTCGGCCCACCCCGTGGTCGCCGGGCACTCCCCCACCAGCCGTACGCCCTTGGCCGCGGCGGTGGGTGCCCAGGCCGCCACCCGCTCGGCGGCCAGGGCGCCGACGTCGGTGAGCCGGAGGTCGGGTTCGGCGTGCTCGGCCAGGGCCAGGCCGAGCAGGTCGTCCAGGACCCGGGCCAGCCGCTTGCCCTCGGCCTGGACGGAGGCGATCTCCGCGTTGCCCTCGGGCAGCTCCAGGGCGAGCAGCTCGATCCGCAGCAGCAGCGCCGCGAGCGGGTTGCGGAGCTGGTGGGAGGCGTCGGCGACGAAGGCGCGCTGCTGCACCAGCACGTCCTCGAGGTTGTCCGCCATCTCGTTGAACGACTTGGCCAGCCGCCTCAGTTCCGGCGGCCCCCCGGCGGGCGCCACCCGGGACTTCAGCCGCCCGGTGGCGATGTCGTGGGTGGTGGCGTCCAGGACCCGTACGGGCCTGAGGACCCAGCCGGTCAGCCGCAGCGCGGCGCCCACGGCCAGCAGCATCGCGGCGGCCTCGCCCGCGCCGATGACCAGCCAGCCGTGCAGGGTGCGCGACCGCATCGGCCCGGTCGGCGAGTCGGTGACCACGACCGCGACGACGTCGCCGTCCCGGATGACCGGCGAGGCGACCACGAGCCGGCCCCGCTCCCAGGGCCACACCTGCTCCGGGTCGTGGCTGCGGCGGCTCAGCAGCGCCTCGTCGAAGGCGGAGCGCACCTCGCCCGACCGGGGGAGGAACCAGGTCGTCGGCGCGTTGGCCATGGGGATGTGATTGCGGTAGAAGACGCCCGCCCGGATGTCGTAGACCTCGTGGTAGCTGGTGAGTTCCCGCTGCAGCGTCGCCAGCCGCTCGTCGGTGGAGACGGGGCGGGACCCGGAGGGCGCGTCGGTGACGAACTGGGCCAGCGCGGCGAAGCGGGCCGTGTCGTCGATGCGGTCGACGACCACCTGCTGCTGCTGGGCCGCGGCGACGCTGACGGCGAGCGGGATGCCGAGCGCGAGCAGCACGGCCGCCATCAGGACGATCAGCAGGGGGAGAAGACGCGCGCGCACCCGGCCTCGCTAGGAACCGGGAGCGACGAGACGGTAGCCGACGCCCCGTACGGTCTCGATGAGCGCGGGCATGCGCAGCTTGGCCCGCAGCGAGGCGACGTGCACCTCCAGCGTGCGGCCGGTCCCCTCCCAGCTCGTGCGCCACACCTCGCTGATGATCTGCTCCCGGCGGAAGACCACCCCGGGGCGCTGCGCCAGCAGGGCGAGCAGGTCGAACTCCTTGCGGGTGAGCTGCACCACCGTACCCTCCACGCTGACCCGGCGGGTCGGCAGTTCGATCCGGACCGGGCCGAGCCGCAGCGCGCTCTCGCCGCCCGGGGCGGCCTCCTCGTGGACGGTGCGCCTGCTGACGGCGTGGATGCGGGCGAGCAGCTCCCCGGTGTCGTACGGCTTGACCACGTAGTCGTCGGCTCCGAGGTTCAGGCCGTGGATGCGGGAGCGCACGTCGGAGCGGGCGGTGACCATGATCACCGGGGTGCTGGTGCGTTTGCGGATCTTGCCGCAGACCTCGTAACCGTCCTGGTCGGGCAGGCCCAGGTCGAGCAGGACGACACCGAAGCCGCTGCCGCCGGGGACGAGGGCCTGGAGGGCCTCCTCGCCGCTGCGCGCGTGGGTGACCTCGAAGCCGTGCCGCGCGAGCACGGCGGACAGGGCCGCGGCGACGTGGTTGTCGTCCTCGACGAGCAGAAGTCTCATCCGGGCCCCCTTCGGTTCATCATCCGTACGTTCGACGCGGGTACTGGAGCGTGCACGCGCGCGTGTGCGCCCTGTGCAGTGACGCCGATGGAGACCGATGGCGTCAAGGGGGTTCCGGTTGCGGACCGCGCGAAGTTATCCGGACGATATGCGCCCAGGTGACAAGTGCTACGACACGTGTCCGATTGCTATCGGATCGTGATGCTCAGATTCCCCTCAGATGTAATGACGCAGGTCGCACGGGGTCACTACTGTCCTCCGGAAACCGAGGAGGACGGAGCCTGAAAGCGATGACCGAAGTATCGGTGGCCAAGAACGACGTGGCCGCGACCGACGAGCTGGTCGTCCTGAAGAGCGTCAACAAGCACTTCGGCGCGTTGCACGTACTCCAGGACATCGATCTGACGATCGCCCGCGGCGAGGTCGTCGTGGTCATCGGGCCCTCCGGGTCCGGCAAGTCCACGCTGTGCCGCACCATCAACCGCCTGGAGACGATCGACTCCGGGACGATCTCGATCGACGGCAAGCCGCTGCCCCAGGAGGGCAAGGCGCTGGCCCGGCTGCGGGCCGACGTCGGCATGGTCTTCCAGTCCTTCAACCTCTTCGCGCACAAGACCGTGCTGGAGAACGTGACCCTGGGCCAGATCAAGGTGCGCAAGGCCGACCGGAAGCAGGCCGAGGAGAAGGCCCGCGCCCTGCTCGACCGGGTGGGGGTGGCCGCCCAGGCGGACAAGTACCCCGCGCAGCTCTCCGGCGGCCAGCAGCAGCGCGTCGCCATCGCGCGGGCGCTCGCGATGGACCCGAAGGTCATGCTCTTCGACGAGCCGACCTCGGCCCTGGACCCGGAGATGATCAACGAGGTGCTGGAGGTCATGCAGCAGCTCGCCCGCGACGGCATGACCATGATCGTCGTCACGCACGAGATGGGCTTCGCCCGTTCGGCCGCCAATCGCGTGGTGTTCATGGCGGACGGCCGGATCGTCGAAGAGGCTGCGCCGGACCAGTTCTTCAGCAATCCGCGCAGCGACCGCGCCAAGGACTTCCTGTCGAAGATCCTGCACCACTGACGCCGCCCGGGCACCCGGCGACCGTACCGGCCCGGTCCCCCGGCCCTCTCGCAGCCGGCGGCCCGGGCCCCGTTCCGCCTCCGCGTCCCGGGAGCCCGGCGACCGCGTCACCCGTCCTCGACGGCCCGCATCCGATCTCCGTCCGAGCCCAGCTCTGATCACAGCCAGAAGGATGTTCACCATGAAGCTCCGCAAGGTCTCCGCCGCCTCGGCCACCGTGTTCGCCCTCGCCCTGACCGCCACCGCGTGCGGCGGCGACGGCGGCGACGACAACGGCTCCTCCGGCGGCGGCAAGAAGATCACCATCGGTATCAAGTTCGACCAGCCCGGCCTCGGCCAGAAGACCCCGCAGGGCTACGCGGGCTTCGACGTCGACGTCGCCACGTACGTCGCCAAGAAGCTCGGCTACAGCGAGGACCAGATCGAGTGGAGGGAGTCGAAGAGCGCCGACCGCGAGACCATGCTCCAGCGCGGTGACGTCGACTTCATCGTGGCCACCTACTCGATCACCCCGCAGCGTCAGGAGAAGGTCGACTTCGCCGGCCCGTACCTCCTCGCCCACCAGGACGTCCTGATCCGCGCCGACGAGGACTCGATCAAGTCGCCGGAGGACCTCAACAACAAGAAGCTCTGTTCGGTCACCGGCTCCACCTCGGCGCAGAACGTCAAGGAGAAGCTGGCGCCCAAGGCCCAGCTGCAGAACTACACGACGTACTCGGCCTGCCTGGGCGGCCTGCAGAACGGCGCCATCGACGCGCTGACCACGGACGACTCGATCCTCGCCGGTTACGCCGCCCAGTCCCAGTTCAAGGGCAAGTTCAAGCTCGGCGGCTTCAAGATGACCAACGAGAACTACGGCATCGGCGTCAAGAAGGGCAGCGACCTCAAGGACAAGATCAACAAGGCCCTCGAGGACATGGTCGCCGACAAGTCCTGGGACAAGGCCGTCCAGGACAACTTCGGGCCCGCGAACTACAAGCACGAGCCCGCGCCGAAGATCGGCGACATCAAGAGCTGAGGCAGCGCCTGACAGGGTGTGCCGCCCCGGGCGAGGGGCGGCACACCGGGGCGGGCATCCCTACACGCGGAAGCGCGGGAGATCGTGTTCGACTTTCTTGAAGGTTACGACCTGCTGGGAGCCTTCTGGACGACGGTGCAGCTGACTGTGCTCTCCGCCGTCGGCTCCCTGATCTGGGGCACCCTGCTGGCCGCCATGCGCGTCGGCCCGGTGCCGCTGATGCGCGGTTTCGGAACCGCCTACGTGAACATCGTGCGGAACATTCCGCTGACCGTGATCATCCTGTTCACGTCACTGGGGCTGAGTCAGACCCTGGGTGTCAACCTCGGCGCGGACGAAGTCGACTCGATCAACTTCCGGCTCGCCGTGCTGGGTCTGATCCTCTACACCTCGGCCTTCGTCTGCGAGGCGCTGCGGTCCGGCATCAACACCGTGCCCGTCGGGCAGGCGGAGGCGGCCCGGGCCATCGGCCTCAGCTTCAGCCAGGTGCTCGGCCTGGTGGTGCTGCCGCAGGCGTTCCGCTCGTCCGTCGCCCCGCTGGCGAACGTCCTGATCGCCCTGACGAAGAACACCACGGTGGCCGCCGCCATCGGCGTGGCCGAGGCGGCCCTGCTGATGAAGGAGATGATCGAGAACGAGGCGGCTCTGCTGCTGATCGCCGCGATCTTCGCTTTCGGTTTCGTGTGTCTGACGCTGCCGACCGGCCTGATCCTCGGCTGGGTGGGCAAGAAGGTGGCGGTGAAGCGATGAGCTCCGTTCTCTACGACGCCCAGGGCCCGCGCGCCAAGCGGCGCAACGTCCTGCTCACGGCCGTCTTCCTGGTCGCCCTCGCGGCCCTGCTCTGGTGGGTGTACCGCGCCCTCGACGAGAAGGGCCAGCTCGAGTGGGCGAAGTGGGAGATGTTCTTCACCGGCACCGAGGCCTGGTCGACGTACATCTGGCCCGGGCTGAAGAACACCCTCACGGCCGCGGCCCTCTCCGTGCTCATCGCGCTCCCGCTCGGTGCTGTCCTCGGCATCTCCCGCCTGTCGGACCACGTCTGGATCCGCGTGCCGGCCGCGATCGTGGTGGAGTTCTTCCGGGCCATCCCGGTGCTGGTCCTGATGATCTTCGGCCTGGCCCTCTTCGCCGAGTACACCGACGTCAGCTCGGACGACCGCCCGCTCTACGCCGTCATCACCGGTCTGGTCCTCTACAACGCCTCCGTCCTCGCGGAGATCGTCCGGGCCGGCATCCTGGCCCTGCCCAAGGGCCAGTCCGAGGCGGCCATGGCGATCGGCATGCGCAAGGGCCAGGTGATGCGGGTCATCCTGCTCCCGCAGGCGGTCACCACGATGCTCCCGGCCATCGTCAGCCAGCTGGTGGTAATCGTGAAGGACACCGCCCTCGGCGGTGCCGTCCTCACCTTCTCCGAGCTGCTCGCCGCGGCCAGCACGATGAGCGCCTACTACGGTGCCAACACCATCGCCAGCTTCACGGTGGTGGCGGTCATCTTCATCGCGATCAACTTCGCCCTCACCTCCTTCGCGAGCTGGCTGGAGCGGCGGCTGCGGCGTGCCAAGAAGTCGACCGGCGCGGTGCTCACGGCCGACGACAACCAGCCGAACGCCGGAGCGACCACGGGCGCGTTCTGACGCCTGGTCATCCCCCGGGTGCGTCAACGGAGGCAGTGGCCGCTCGCCACTGCCTCCGTCGCTTGACGCAAGCTGCGGCAATAGGTTGCATACGTTCTGTGACCGTGCACCCTGCTCCACCTTCCTGTTCACCCGCGTCCCTCACGACACCACCACGGGCAGGGGGCGCCGCACCGTGGACCCGGTGATCATCGCCGGAGCGGGGCCCGTCGGGCTCACGCTCGCCCTGGCGCTGGCGCGTCAGGAAGTGCCGTGTGTCGTGCTGGACGAGGGTCCGGGCAAGGACGAGCCGCGCCCCGCGCGCACCGTCGTCCTGCGCGAGGACACCGCCGACCTGCTGGAGCGGCTGACCGGGCTGCCGCTCGCCCGGGCCGGAGTCCGCTGGGCCGGATGGCGGTCGATGCGGCGCAAGCAGGTGACGCGCGAGATCCGTTTCGGCGGCGGCGCCCGGGACGAGCACCAGGACGGGCCGGAGGAACAGGACGGCGACGCGGCCCCCGCCCCGCTGCACCTTCCCCAGCACGTGCTGACCGGTGCCCTGCGCACGGCACTCGCCCGGGAAGCGCTCGTCAAGGTGGCCGTGGACAGCCGCCTGGACACCATCGAGCAGGAGTCCTCGGGCGTCACGGCCCACGCGCGCGGACCGAAGGGCGCCTGGTGGCGCGGCAGTTATCTGGTCGGCTGCGACGGTCCCCGCTCCACCGTGCGCAAACTCCAGGACATCCGCTTCCCCGGCCGTACCGCCGTGGAGCGGCACGCCGTGGCCGCGCTGCGCACGGAACTTCCCTGGTCCGGCGAGGCGTTGCTGCACCGGACACCGCCGTGGCGGATGTCCGGGCCGTCGGCCGGAGAGATCACCGCCCGCCCCCTGCCGGACGGGGTGTGGCGCCTGGACTGGCTGCTGCCGCCGGGCAAGGACCTGGTCACTCCCGAGCTGCTGGTCACCCGGATCCGCGAGACGCTGACCGGCTGGACCGGCGACCCGGCACCGGCGTACGAGCTCCTCGACACCGGCGTGCACATCGTCCACCACCGGCTGGCCCGCCGGTGGCGCGTCGGACGGGTCTTCCTCGCCGGGGACGCGGCGCACCTGCTGGGCGCGCTCGGGACCCAGGGGCTCGACGAGGGGCTGCGGGACGCCGGCAACCTGGCCTGGAAGCTGGCCCTGGCCTGGCACCACGGCCCGCACGAAGCCCTCCTCGACAGCTACCAGGCCGAACGGCGCGCGGCGGTCGCCGCCCGGCTGCGCGCCACCGACCAGGTGCTGCCGCTGCTGCGCGGCGGCGGGGGCCTGCGTGCCTGCCTGCCCGGCTCGACCCGCGGACACGACGCGCTGCTCGCCGACGGCCACCTGGGGCGCGGGACGCTGGGAGCACCGGCGGTGTACGCCGGATCACCGCTGGCGCCCCCCCGGCTCGACGGGGAGGTGCCGGTGGGCACACCGCCCGGTGCGCCGGTCACCGATGTGCGGGTCACGGCGGAGGACGGCACCTTCGTACGGCTGCGGGACCGGCTGGGACGGGGGGCGCTGCTGGTGGTGCTGATCGCACCGGGGACGGGTGTGTGGGAGCGCAAGCACTGGGTGACCGCGGGCGTCATGCCCCGGCTGGCGGCGGCGGTGACCGCGCTGCCGTGCCGTGCCGAGCTGCTGGTCGCCGACAGCTATCCGGGCGCCGCCGCCCACACGGTGCTGCTGGTACGGCCCGACGGCCATCTGGTCACGGCGCTCGGCGGCGTCCGCCCGGCCGACCTGTACACGGCGGCCGAGGCGGCGGTGGGCGGCGGTGCGGCGAGGACGACGGCCGGGGCCGGGGCGGCGACGGGGCCGGGCGCGTAGCGACCGCGGTCGCCGTCCCCCTTGCGGTGAGGGCGAGTTGACCGGCCCGCGGCGGCGTGGTGTACTCCGGATCATGACCGGCACCTGCGTGCGCCTGTGGCGGAGGGTCCACATGGACCTCGTCCGCTATGCGGGCTGCGTGTGTCGCCCCTCCTGCTGAATTCGCCCCTTTCCCCTGCGCGCGCCGCTGCACCCGCCGGCGCCGTCCGGGCATTCCAGGCATCCGGGCCCTCGGCCCCCGCCTCCCGCCCGCGCCGTCGTGCCACCGCGCGCGCCCCCGCGAATCCTCTCCAGGACGGTGACCCG
>NZ_WYCT01000984.1 GCF_011008945.1 Streptomyces harenosi | reverse complement strand
CGATCGCCGAGATGGTGCCGTTCTTGGCAGTGGACGGGCTCAGGAACGCCGACAGGAAACCGTTGCGGGCGAAGTCACCCGAACCCCCAATGCCGTTCATGATCCGCGTGCCCATCACGTGCGTCGAGTTGACGTTGCCGTAGATGTCCACCTCGATCATGCCGTTCATGCCGATGCAGCCCAGGCGGCGCACCAGTTCCGGATGGTTGGAGATCTCCTGCGTGCGCATGATGATGCGCTCGCGGTAGAAATCGATGTTCTCCTTGAACGTCTCGTTGGCCTGCGGGCTCAGCGCGAAGCCGGTACACGAGGCGTAGCTCAGCACGCCATCGCGCAGCAGGTCGAGCATGCCGTCCTGGATCACTTCGGTGAACGCGGCCAGGTCGCGGAAACCGCTCCTGGCCAG
>NZ_WYCT01000983.1 GCF_011008945.1 Streptomyces harenosi | reverse complement strand
GCCATCGGCCTGTACGGGTTCACCTTCAACAGCGTGCTGCGCGAAGCCGGCAACGTGCGTCCGCATGTACGTGCCACCGACGCCGACGTCACCTTCGGCATTGGCCGCGACCAGGGCCGGCGCAGCTGGGATGCCGGCATCAGCGCACAGCGCAGCGATGTCAGCCTGTCCACGTCGGGCACCGTGCGCGCCGAGCCCCTGCTGCGGGTCGCCGAGACACTGGATTTCCTGCCCGGCTTCACCTCGTTGCCGGCGGGCGCGGCCGAGCAGTTGTTCCCGTCGATCCGCAATCGCGGGCGCACCGAGCAGTGGCAGGGCTGGTGGGGCATGCAGCGGGAGCTGATGCCATTGGCCGGCGGTGCTGCACAGCTGGCCACCGGCATCGACCTGCGCCAGGAGCGCTGGAC
>NZ_WYCT01000982.1 GCF_011008945.1 Streptomyces harenosi | reverse complement strand
CTCCACCACCGGCAGATGGCGGATGCGGTAGTCGGTCACCAGTTGCAGGCAATGCTCCACCTGCTCACCGGGCGACACCGTCACCACCTGCGCCGTCATGATCTCCGCCACCGCGGTATCGCGCGATGAACGATCACGCAGCACGATCTTGCGCGCGTAGTCACGCTCGGACAGGATCCCGACCAGCCGCGGCCCGTCCATCACCAGTACCGCACCGATGCCCTTTTCCGCCATCAACCGGACCGCATCGATCACCGCCGCGTCCGGCGCGACCGCATGTACTTCAGGAGACTTGCCATCCAACAGCTGCCGTACCGTCGTCATCTGCCTGCCCTCCGAGGGTGGGTTGCAGGGCCGAGTCTGCCACGGCGGATGCTAGCCACGCGTCAACCAGGTACAAGGGCCGC
>NZ_WYCT01000981.1 GCF_011008945.1 Streptomyces harenosi | reverse complement strand
GTCCCCACCCCCGCATCGCCCCGGCCGCCGCCTCCAGGACGTGCCGGGCGCCCACCCGCGGCAGTCCCAGCCGGCCCGGCGGCATGGTCCGGACGGCGCGGACCGTGAGGTGCCGGTCCAGGTAGGCCACGTCGATGGGGAACCGCATGCGGAAGGTGTGCACACCGGCGGCCGGGGTCAGCAGGATCGCGCCGTCGACGGCGTCCCGGCCCAGCAGTCCCCGGGTCCGGGCCCGGTAGGACGCGGCGATCTCCAACCCCACGCGCACCGGCGCCTGCCCGGCCCCCGCGGGCACGATGAGCACCCCCCGTCCGTCGGACCATCGCCGCCCCATGCCCACGCCCTCCGCTCTCCGCCTCGCCGTCTCCCCGGCCCCGACGATCTGCCCCGCACCGTCCCGCCCAACCG
>NZ_WYCT01000980.1 GCF_011008945.1 Streptomyces harenosi | reverse complement strand
TCATAAGGCTTCAGACCACCTCCTTCTGGCGCATTTATTAGCTCATCCACAAACTAAGGGGAAGCGCCACAACGTTCCCAGACCTTCAACCCCAACTTGAGGTTCAAGTTAACACGCCGAGAATATTCAAAACGTGGCGTAACTCACACTTTGTAATTATTCCATTATCACCCCTGGTCAAGCCTTTAAGCGAGACTTGTGTCAGGATGTGAAGCTTGTTTTTTATGCGATTAGAGTTTCTTCCGATGTTCACGTGCTCTACGGTGGCACTGTTCAAAAAAATAAAGCTGTGCAAACAAAGTCGATACGAGTCAACCCCTGAGGCTAGAGAAGACTCTTCAACCATTGACCAACCGGGCATGCGGGGAAGTATGCCCGATTCACAGAAGGTGAGGGGATCGGCACACC
>NZ_WYCT01000979.1 GCF_011008945.1 Streptomyces harenosi | reverse complement strand
CAGGTCCTGCCCCATCGGCCGCAGCGCGGCCCGTGCCAGCACCGCCTGCCACAGCGCGACCAGGTCGCCGTCGGTCTGCAGGCGGCTGAAGTAGCAGGAGATCGCACAGTCACCGCCGCGCGCGCTGGCGGCCTGCGCCAGCCCGTGCAGCCACTGCGCCAGCCATTGCTGGCGGGCCGGATCGGCCCAGTGGAACTGCTCCAGTTCGTAGGGCAGGTACCAGCCGCCGAAGGCGGGCTGCTGCGCCCACGGCGCCTGTGCCAACCAGCTGCGCGCGTGCGCCAGGCTGTCGGCCAGGAACGCCTGCAGCGTGGCGTCGTCGGCGCCGATGGCCTGCCACCAGCGTTGCTGGAAGGGCAGGCCAACGCGGATGCGGATGTCGTTCTCGCTGGCGGCGGTGAACAGCTG
>NZ_WYCT01000978.1 GCF_011008945.1 Streptomyces harenosi | reverse complement strand
GCGATTGGTGTGACAAGCGCGGCGGTCACTGCAAACGCCGTCAACCGTTGCGCGCCCACCAGGTCAGGCCTCAGTCCGGAACTTGGCGCCAAGCCGAAGAGTGCGGCGAGCAGCGCAACCAGCGCCGTGATCACAATAGAGACGACGGGGCTCGCAGAGAGACCCATGAGCATTCCAAGCAGCAGTCCGAGCGACATGCCTGCCGCGAGGTTCAGACCAGTGCCTGGTATCCGGCGCGAGCGGGGCCGGGACTGCGAACGATTGGACGGTTCCTTGGTCATCAGGAGCAGCGGCCGCCGATCGGCAGGTCGATTATCGCCGACTCACGACTACGATCGCCGGGCTTTCCCGCTGCGCGGCGCTCGGACTCGAAACAGACATCGGGTCGAGCGCGGGTGACTATTTCGT
>NZ_WYCT01000977.1 GCF_011008945.1 Streptomyces harenosi | reverse complement strand
GATCTCGACCTTGCGCGCGCAGGTATCGGCCTGCCCGCTTTCATCGAAGGCCATGACCACCGCGGCGGCGCCATAGCGCAGGACCTTGCGCGCGTGTTCGCGGAACAGCGCCTCGCCTTCCTTCAGCGAGATCGAATTGACCACGCTCTTGCCCTGCAGGCACTTCAACCCGGCCTCGATCACGCTCCACTTGGAGGAGTCGACCATGACCGGGATGCGGGCGATGTCCGGCTCGGACATCATCAGGTTGAGGTAGCGGGTCATCGCCGCTTCCGAATCGATCAGGCCCTCGTCCATGTTGACGTCGAGGATCTGCGCGCCGCTGGCGACCTGCTGGCGGGCCACGTCCACCGCTTCTTCGTAGCGGCCTTCCTTGATGAGCTTGCGGAACTGCGCACTGCCGGTGAC
>NZ_WYCT01000976.1 GCF_011008945.1 Streptomyces harenosi | reverse complement strand
CACCACCCATGACGGCGACGTGTTCCATGCCCGCTGCCTGCGCCTGATCGCGGAGGTTGAAGACGCCGAGTCGCTGTTCCGGCAGGACGACGCGGAACCGGCCGGTTTGCTGAAGATCGACGTACCCAGCCGCATCGGCCGTCGCATCATCGCCCCGGCGTTGCCGGATTTCTTCGCGCGCTACCCGCAGGTGGAACTGGACCTGGGCATGACCGACCGCGCGGTGAACCTGATCGAAGACGGCTGCGATGCGGTGCTGCGGGTCGGCCAGCTGGGCGATTCCAGCCTGGTGGCGCGCACGCTGGGCCAGCTCGACTTCGTCAACGTGGCCGCGCCGGCCTACCTGCGCGAGCACGGCATGCCGCAGCACCCTGCCGACCTGCAGCAGCACCGCGCGGTGAACTACGC
>NZ_WYCT01000975.1 GCF_011008945.1 Streptomyces harenosi | reverse complement strand
GCATTGCCTTCACACGGCAAGGGTCACAGGTTCGATCCCTGTACCGCCCACCATGTTGCAGAACGAAAAAAGCCTCCAGCAATGGGGGCTTTTTTGTTGCCTGCGATCCAGCAGGATCAGCCGGAAGCGCACACCCTTTCAGCCGTGCCGCTCCAGCAGCTCGCGCGCGATCATCGCCGTAGCATCCAGCAGGTCGTGGCCGCTGCCGGCCTGCACCACCACCGCCAGCAGAGTCCGGCCCACCTCGGCATTGCCGCTGGTCAGCTCCATCTCTGCTTCAAAGCACAGATCGGCCAACCATTCGTTGGCCTGTTGCAGCCCGCGCTTGCGGACGCGGCGGAACTCCGCGAGCAGCTTCGCCTGGCCGGCCTCCTGCTCGCCATCGGCCAGCAGGCCGATGGCACCGCCG
>NZ_WYCT01000097.1 GCF_011008945.1 Streptomyces harenosi | reverse complement strand
GGGTGTGCCCCCTCCGCGCCCTCCCCTTCCCCCTCCCGAGCCGCAGGAGTACCCCATGGCCGAACCGTCCTCGCCCGCGCCGCCCAGGGGCACCGCCGCGGCGCCACCACGCCCCAGGGGGTCAGGAAGCCGGCACGCGTGGCTGATCGCCGCCCTGATCGTCGCGTTCATGCTGGTCAACTACGCCGACAAGTCCGTGCTGGGACTGGCAGCCGTGCCGATCATGGACGAACTCGACATCAGCAACAGCACGTACGGGCTGATCTCCAGCTCGTTCGCGCTGCTGTTCAGCCTGTCGGGGCTGATCGTCGGATTCGTCTCCGCGCGGATCTCCAGCCGGGTGCTGCTGTTCACCATGGCCGCGCTGTGGGCGGTGGCCCAACTGCCCGTGCTGTTCGTGGCGTCGGTACCGGCGCTGGTCGCCGGCCGGGTGCTGCTCGGGGCGGCCGAGGGGCCGGCGGCGTCGATGTCGATGCACGCGCTCTACAAGTGGTTCCCGGCGGACCGGCGGGGGCTGCCCTCGGCGCTGCAGATCGGCGGCGCGGCGCTGGGCACGCTGGTGGCGGCGCCGGTCGTGACGGGGCTGATCACCGCCTTCGGCTGGCGGTCCGCGTTCCTGGTCCTCGCCCTGGTCAGCCTGGCGTGGGCGCTGGTGTGGTGGCGGGTGGGACACGACGGTCCGTACGGCGAGACGCGGACGGCGGCGTCGCCGGGGGGCGGCCGGCGGCTGCCGTACCGGCACCTGCTGCTGAACGGGACGGTGCTGGGCAGCATCGCCGGGGCGTTCGGCGCCTCCTGGGCCCTCGCGCTGAGCCACGCCTGGCTGCCCGCGTATCTGCGCAACGAGCTCGGCATGACACCGGGCGGAGCCGCGACGCTGATCAGCCTGATCTCGGCGTTCAGCCTCGTGCTGCTGCTCTCGGTGCCGCCGCTGCTGGACGTGCTGCGGCGGCGGGGCGTGCCGGGACGCCGGTCGACCGGCGTCCCGCAGGGGGTCGCGGTGGGGGTGGCGGGGCTGGCCATGACCGCGTTGCCGCTGGCCGAGGCGCGCGGCGCCCATCTGGTGCTGCTCGCCGTGGCCTTCGGCGGCCACGCCATCGTCTTCCCTCTGCACTACATGACCTCGTCGGCCGTGGTGCCGCCGCTCCAGCGGGGCGCGGTGTTCGGCATCGTCGCGGCGACGGGCACCCTGCCGGGGCTGATCGCCCCGTATGTGACCGGACGCCTGCTGGACTCGGCCGCCTCGGAGAGCGCCGGATACCGCCACGCCTACCTGCTGTCCGGTGCCGTGATGCTGGTGTGCGGGCTGATCGCGCTGCTGACGATCCGGCCGGAGAGGGACGCGCGGCGACTGGGGCCGGGCACGGCACGGCCGGACGACGACGCGGGGCCGACGGACGCGGGCTCGCGGCGACCCGGCGCGGAGGTGGGGCCACCGGACGCGGGCTCGCGGCGACCCGGCGCGGTCGCGGGACCGCCGGACGCGCGGCGACCCGGCGCGGACGCGGAGCCGGGGCGTCCGGGTCCCGGTTCTCAGGCCGGCGGTTCGAAGCCGCTCGCCCAGTAACGCCCCCGCATCGCGAGGTCCAGCAGCATGCGTACGACCTCTTCGGCGGGGAGCGTGGGGGTCTCCTGCTCGACCCACCACCGCAACACGGCGACCTGCTCCCCCACCCACACCCGGGCCAGCAGCTCGGAGTCGATGCGCGGCTGGACGGCGTTGCGCTCCGCGCGGGCCCGGAACTCCTCGGCCGTGGCCCGCGCGCAGGCGTCCACGAACATCCGCAACGGCTTGCCGTCCCCCTCGCCGCGCAGCACGATCCGGTACAGATCGCGCTCCTCGCGCGCGTGCCGCAGCATCTCCAGCACCGGCTTGCCGGTGAAGCCGACCGCGCTGTCGGCGACGGCCGGTGCCAGCCGCTCGCCGAGCTCGGCCAGCAGGTCGGTGGTCACCCGGGCGAACAGGTCCTCCTTGTCCCGGAAGTGGGCGTAGAAGGTTGCCCGGGCCACGTCCGCCCGCTCGATGATGTCCTCCACCGTCAGCGCGGTGAAGCCGCGCTCCAGGACCAGTTCGACCAGGGCCGTTCCCAGGGCGCGCCGGGACCGTCTCGTCCGTCTGTCCTCGGCCATCGGCCCCTCCTCGCTCGTCCCGCCCGGTGCGCGCCCCAGTGTAGGAGAGACCTTGACACCCTCCCCGTTACTGAACAGCATGTACGGAATCGTACTCAGCGTCTGGACCCGCCCGGTGCCGCGGCAGGGGGCGGGCACCTGAGGGCGCCCGTCCCCTGCCGTGGCCATCGGCCGCCTCCTGCCATCAGCCCCCGAGATGAGGTCTTCGATGAACCTCGGTACCTACCTGTCCCGCAGCGCCCGCTACTGGCCCGAGGCCCCGGCGCTCGTGTGCGGGGACCGCACCTGGACCTTCGCCCGGCTCGACCGCGCGACCGACCGCCTGGCCTTTGCCCTGGCCGCCCGCGGCCTGCGCCCCGGTGACGCCGTGGCCTCGCTCGCCTGGAACCGCGGGGAGCTGGTGGAGGTGGAATTCGCCCTGTATAAGGCCGGTCTGACACGTGTCCCGATCAACGCCCGGCTCGGGCGCGGCGAGGTCGAGCACATCCTGCGCTACGCCTGCGTGCGCGCCCTGGTCTTCGACGCGGAGCACCGCGAGGACGCCCTCGCCGCGATCGCCGCCGCCGGCACCGGTTGCCTGCCCGTCCCGCTGGAGGCACGGCCGGAAGACGGCGTCCCCTACGACACCCTGATGGCCGAGGGGGAGGAAACCCCGTTCCGCGTCGAGGTCGACGAGTCGCAGCCCTGCGTCCTGAACTTCACCTCCGGCTCCACCGGCACGCTGAAGGCGGCCGTGCAGACGGTCGGCAACCGCCTCGCCAACATGCGCAAGCTCCTGATGGCCGACGAGTCCCGCCCCCGCCCGGGCACCCGCTACCTCGCCGTCGGCCCCATCACCCACGCCACCGGGATGGGCCTGCTGGCCGGGGTGTTCGGCGGCTCCACGACGTACGTCCTGCCGGCCTGGAGCCCCGAGGGTTTCCTGGAGACGGTCGAGAGGGAGCGCATCACGGCGACCTTCCTGGTGCCCGCCATGGTGAACATGCTCCTCGCCCACCCCGGCGCCGAGCGCTACGACCTCTCGTCCCTGACCAGCGTCCGCGTCGGCGGCGCGCCCATCTCACCGCAACGGCTGCGCGAGGCCGTCGAGTTCTTCGGCCCGGTCGTCGCCCAGGGCTACGGCCTCGGCGAGACCACCAGCGTGGTCGCGGCCCTGAGCAGGGAGGAGATCGCGCGTGCGGTGGAGGAGGACCCCGAGTTGCTCCAGTCGTGCGGGCGGGCCGCCTACGACACGGAGATACGCGTCGTCGACGAGGCGGGCCGGGAGCTGGGACCCCGTGAGGTCGGCGAGGTCGTCGTGCGCGGGCCCGACTGCGTGCGCGAGTACTGGAAGGAGCCCGCCCTATCCGCGGAGACCTTCCGGGACGGCTGGGTGCACACCGGGGACCTCGCGTGGATGCGGGAGGACGGCTATCTGTTCCTCGTCGACCGCAAGAAGGACATGATCATCTCGGGCGGCTTCAACATCTACTGCACCGAGGTCGAGGCCGCCCTCTACGAGCACCCCGCCGTCCAGGAGGCCTGTGTCGTCGGCGTGCCCGACGAGCGGTGGGGCGAGGCGGTGAAGGCGGTCGTCGTACGGCACCCGGACGCGACCGTCACCGCCGAGGACCTGATCGCCTTCTGCGCCGGCCGGCTCGACCGCTTCAAGAAGCCCCGCTCCGTCGACTTCGTGACCGAGCTGCCCCACAACCGCAACGGCAAGCTCGACCGCAAGGCCGTACGCGAGCCGTTCTGGGCCCACGCCGCCCGCCGCGTCAACTGACCGAGGAATCCGCCGTGACCTTCTCCCTGCGCCCCGCCTACACCGACCCCCGCACCGCCGAACTGGTCGACCGCCTGCGCGACTACCTCGACGGCGAACTCGCCGACCACGAACGCGAACACGGCATCACCCCGGCCACCCGCCTCACCCGCGCCGATCTCGAACCGGTCTGGCGCCGCAGCCGTGAACTCGGCTTCTACGGCATCCACCTGCCCGAGGAATATGGCGGCCAGAACCTCACCTACTCCCAGCTGGCCGCCCTGAAGGAGGAGGTCGGGGCGAGCGGACGCGTCCTCGCGCACAGCGTGCTCGGCGACATGGGCGGCCCGCTGCGCGCCGGTGACATCCTCCAGCACGCCACCCGGCACCAGTTGGACACGTACCTGCTGCCGCTGATCCGCGGCGAGCGGGCCTGCTGCTTCTCCCTCACCGAGACCGACGCGGGCTCCGACGTGCGCTCCATGCGCACGGTCGCCGTGCGGGACGGCGACGGCTACCGGCTGACCGGGCACAAGGTCTTCTCCTCCGCCGGGCCCTTCGCCGACTTCGCGATCGTCGTGGCGCGCATGGCCGGCACCGGCGAACAGGACGGTGACAAACCCCGCTTCTCCGCCTTCCTGGTGGACCTGGACAGCCCCGGTTGCCGCGTCGAGGACGGCGCGACGCCGATGTCCGGCGAGCACATCGAGAGCGACATCGTCCTGGAGGACTGCTACGTCCCCGCCGCCAACCTCCTCGGCGAGGAGGGCAGGGGCATGCGCATCGCGCTCGGCCGGGTCACCACCAACCGCCTGCTGCACTGCCCCACCGTGCTCGGCGCCGCCCGCCGCGCCGTCCAGCTCACCCTGGACCGGACCCGCACCCGCCAGGTCGACGGCCGGCCCCTGCTCATGCTCCAGGCCATCCAGCACAAGGTCGCCGACATGGCCACCGGACTCTACGCGGCACGCTCCATGACCTACGCCGCTCTGGCCGCTCTGGACGAGGGGCGCGAGGTCCACACCGAGGCGTTCATGTGCAAGCTCTTCGTCGCCGAGTCCGCCTTCCGCATCCTCGACGAGGCCGTGCAGATCCACGGGAAGGAGGGGCTGACCCAGGGCAACGAGATCGAGTACCTGTTCCGCAAGATCCGTATGTTCCGCGTCCTCACCGGCACGTCCGAGATCCAGCGCAACGGCATCGCCAAGCTGCTGGCCTTCCACCACTGACGCCGGCCGACCGGCCAAGGTCATCGCGGAACACCGCACCCACATCGCGCGAGCGGGAGAAGGAGCAGCTCAGATGCCATGCCCCGACCGGGACCGGCGCACGGGGCGGGCAAACCGGCGCGGCCCCGTACAGTGGAAGGACGGACCGCCGCCCGTATCTCACGCACCACCTGCCCCGGAGCCCCGATGCACCACCCGGCCCCCCTCCCGGACGACGGCTCCGGCACGCTCTTCGGACTCGACGCGCTCTCGCCCGGACCGGCCGGCGGCGCGGCGGCCCCCTCGTTCCGCGACTCCCCCACGGCCCGGCGTCTGCTGCCCGTGCGGGAGATCCACGCCGAGCCCACGGCGGCCGCCTCCCCGCGCGGGCGGCAGATCATCGCCCGGTTCCCCGGGGCGCGGCTGGTCACCGTGGACTCCCACTGGCGCATCCCCGGCCTGCACGGCAACGAGGGCAATGTGGAGCGCTGGGTCCGCGTCAAGGGCGAGACGCTGGTCCTGGGCGAGCGGAAGACGCTCACCACGCGGCCCAACGGCCGGTCGGCGGACTGGATCGCGCCGGGCGCCTCGAACGGCTGCGCCATGGCCTGTGCCTACTGCTACGTGCCGCGACGCAAGGGCTACGCCAACCCGGTCACCGTCTTCACCAACATCGACCGGATCATCGCCCACCTCGGGCGGCACATCGCCCGCCAGGGCCCCAAGACCGAGCCCAACCAGTGCGACGCCGAGGCGTGGGTGTACGACATCGGCGAGAACGGCGACTGCTCGGTGGACGCCCTGATCTGCGACAACACGGCGGATCTGGTGCACGCCTTCCGGCAGTGGCCGACGGCCAAGGCGTCGTTCGCGACCAAGTTCGTCAACCCCGACCTGCTCGCCCTGGACCCGCGCGGCCGGACCAGGATCCGCTTCTCGGTGATGCCGCCGGACGACTCCCGGCTGCTGGACGTGCGCACCTCGCCCGTGGCCGAGCGGATCTCCGCCGCCGCGGACTTCCTGGACGCCGGGTACGAGGTGCACTTCAACCTCTCCCCCGTGGTGCTGCGTCCCGGCTGGCGCACCGCATGGGCGGAGCTGCTGCGGCACCTCGACGACGTGCTGCCCGAGCGGGTGAAGCGGCAGGCCGCCGCCGAGGTGATCATGCTGACGCACAACCGGGAGCTGCACGAGGTCAACCTCGGCTGGCACCCGCGGAGCGAGGAGATCCTGTGGACCCCGGAGCTGCAGCAGGCCAAGCGCTCGGAAAACGGCGCGCTGAACGTCCGCTACCGCAACCAGGTCAAGGCGGAGGCGCTGGCCGCGCTGCGGACGCTGATCCACACCCATGCGCCCTGGCTGCGCGTCCGCTACGCCTTCTGACGGCCACCGCGCGGTGAGGCCGGGCGCCCCGCGGTGACGTGTGCCGGCGGCACCGGGCGGTGGCTGCCAGGCGCGTACCGGCCGTGACCGATCCGCGGGATGTGCCTTCGCGGTGCGAGGGCCGGGGCTCGCGGGCTCCCGGCCCTCGGGTGTCCCGGATGTCCCGGGTGCTACTTGAGCACGCCCGCCCCCGTCGTCGTCGCCAGCGACGTCGGCAGGTCGCTCGCCGAGGTCTCCAGGCCCGCCGTGAGGGCCGGGGTCCAGTTGACGGTGGTCTTCAGGTCCTTGGACGAGGCGGCGTTGTAGGCGGCCACGAGGTCGGTCAGCGTGCCGTTGACGAGGTTGCCGGAGCCCTTGACCGAGCCGGTGCCGTCACCGCTGAGGAGCTTGGCGGCCTTCGCTCCGGACGGCAGCCTCCAGTAGTTGTTCTCCGCGACGACCTGGGCCTTGGCACGGGAGTTGATGCTGTACTGCGGCGCGTACCCGTTGAGGGGTGTGACGTCGTAGTAGTTGTTGTAGATGTGGATCTGGCCGAGGCGGGCCAGCGGGGCGCGCTGCGTGATGCCCTTCCACACGTTGTGGTGGATGGAGACGCGCAGCTTGCCGACGCTGTCGGTGTCGCTGCTGCCGATCAGCATCGTCTTGTCGTGGTTGGTGAACTGGTTGCGCGAGACGGTCACCAGGTCGGAGCCCTTGGTGATGTCGAGGGCGCCGTCGTGGATCTGGTACTCGCGGCCGAAGTACTTCGGGTTGGCGCTGTCGAAGTGCGGCGCGTCGGTGAACGTGTTGTGGTCCGCCCACACATGGGTCGCGCCGCGCAGGGACACCGAGTCGTAGTTCGAGTTCCAGTTGCCGTCGTCGCCGTCGGTCGGGTCCCACTGCGGGAAGCAGTCCTCGGTGGCGGCGAAGGTCAGGTTGCGGACGATGACGTTGTCCACGTTCTGGATCTGGAGCATGGCCCCGGTCAGGCCCGCGTTGGTACCCGGGACGCCCACGATCGTCGTGTTGGCGGGGACCTTGAAGACGATGTTCCTGCCCTGCTTGGCCTGGGCGGCGGCGCGCGCCGTCTCCTGGGTGCCGGAGGGCAGCTTGGAGCGGCCGTAGGTGGCCGGGTCGTAGGCCTTGAGGTAGGCCGGCAGCGAGTAGCCGGTACCGAGGGCATAGTCGGCGCAGGTCAGCTTCTTGCCGTTGTCGTCGGTGTTGGCGTCGATCATGCCGTCGATCTTGATGATGCGGGGCGTGGTGTCGGAGACCGAGCCCAGTGCCTTCACGAGCTGTGCACGGGTGGAGACGGTGAAGGTATGGGCGGCGTCGGCCTTCGTGCCACCGGTGGTCCCCGTACCGGAGGACGCCCAGCCGTCCTTCGCGGCGAGCGTCTGGTGGTACAGGTCGACGGTCCCGGCGCTGGCGTTCATCACGAAGACGCCGGCGCCGGCGCCTGCGGCCACGACGGCCGCGCAGAGGGCGGCGGCACGGCGGGAACGGCGGGACCGGCGGTGGGAGCGAGCAGGCACGGGGCTTCCTTACAGGAGAGAACGAAAGTACGCCCTGTAGTGGCCGCCGGTCCGCGGCAGGTTGCCGCGTGCCGGGATTCCTTTCCTGCCGCCCGGGGCGAGCCGACCGGGCCGCACCCGGCGAGCCCGGGTCCTCGCCGTCGGCCTTCCGGGGGCGCCGGTGGCCTCGTCGCGCACGGAGTGGGCCGGCGGGGTGCCGTGCGGTCACCGGCTCCGGACCGGTGATGCAGGGGCCGGGGTCACCGTGCCCCGCCGGGGACCGGGCGGTGGCCGGGGTCCTCCGGGCGGTGCCGGGCGGCGGGGCGGGGCCGGTCGTGATCGGCCAGCCAGTGGTGGACCGCGAGGGCGGTGGTGCGGGCGTGGTCCTCCAGTACGGTGAAGTGGTCCCCGGGCACGGTGACCTCGGTGTGCGGCAGGCTCCAGACCGGGGCGGGCTCGGTGCCGGGCAGCGGGTCCCGGGCCCGTACGAAGAGGGTGGGGCAGCCCAGCGGCGAGGGGTGCCGGCCGGCGAACAGCTCGAAGTACCCGGCCATGGCGGTGAGCCGGTCCGGGTCGGCCGAGGGGAACTGCGCGGCCCGGCGCAGCATGTCCGAGGTCATCGCGGAGAGCGCCTGCCCACGGTCGTCGCTGCTCGGATAGGTGTCCAGCAGGACGAGGGCGAGCGGGGCGGTGCCTTCGGCCTCCAGTCGCTCGGCGACGGCGTGGGCCACCCAGCCGCCGGCCGAGCGGCCCAGCAGGACCACCGGTCCGTCACCCGCGAGCGCGCGGACGGTGGCGGCGTGCGCGGTGACGAGGGCGTCCGGATCGGCCGGCAGCGCCTCCCCGGCCGCGAACCCGGGGTGCCGCACCGCCGACACCGGCCGCAGGCCCCGCAGCGCGGCGCCGAAGCGGGCGTACTCCTGGGGTCCCGAGACCACGCTGAGGGCGGGGAAGCAGACCAGCCGGGGCCCCGTCCCACCCGGTGCGAGTGCGACCGGATCGAGTGCCGCGCCGGGAGCCCCGGCGCTGTCGAAGACCGGGCGCAGGCGTGCCGCGATGGTGAGCAGCGCCATGCCGTCCCACGTCCGCCCGCGGTCGCAGGCGGTGCGGAAGAGCGCGCCCAGGGAGGCGTCGGATGCGGCCGCGGTGTCCGGGCGGCCCGCCACCCGCACCGGGGTCTGCGGCCGGCCGGCCGCCCCGGGGCCGGCGGGAACATCGTCGCGCGCCGGAGGGCCGGAGCCGTCCGGCCGGCCGGTGGCATCCGGCCCTGCGGGGCCGGTGGTCGCCTCCCGGGCGTACCGCTGCGCCAGCTCGGCGGCGACCGCGCGCGGGGTCGGGAAGTCCAGCAGCAGCGTGGCCGGCAGCGTCAGGCCCGTCGACGTCACGAGCAGGTTGCGCAGTTCGACCGCGGCCAGGGAGTCGAGCCCCAGGTCCGCCAGCGGGTCGTCGCCGTCGATCGCGCCCGCCCCCTCCGGGTGTCCCAGTACCGAGGCCGCCAGGGCCCGCACCTCCGTGAGCAGCAGGTCGCCCCGCTCATCCGGGGAAGCGGCCGCCAGCCGCCGGCCGAGCGAAGGCCCGTCCCCGCCGCCCGCCGCGGCGCCGGCGGGCGGCCGGGACCGGTCCCCCGCCGCACCGCCACCGCCGAGGGCGCCCGGATCGAGGCGGGCCGCCACCACCACCGGGTCGTCGCCCGCCACGGCGGAGTCGAAGAGGGCCAGGCCCTCGTCCTCCTCCAGCGGGCCGAACCCCGAGCGGGCCATCCGCCGCAGGTCCGCGTCGGTGAGGTGCGCCGTCATGCCCACCTCCTGCCGCCAGGGGCCCCAGGCGATCGACGTGCCGGGCAGACCGAGCCGCCTGCGGTGCCGGGCCAGCGCGTCCAGCACGCAGTTGGCGGCCGCGTAGCCGGCCTGTCCGGCGGAGCCGAAGGTGCCCGCCACCGAGGAGAACAGCGCGAACACGGACAGGTCGCACCCCCGGGTCAGCTCGTGCAGGGCCAGGGCGGCGTCCGCCTTGGGGCGCAGCACCCGCTCCAGGCGGCCGGCGGTGAGCGCCGGGACGATGCCGTCGTCCAGCACCCCCGCGGCGTGCACCACGCCGGTCAGCGGACGGGCCGCCGGAACCGAGGCGAGCAGGGCGGCGAGTGCCGTGCGGTCCGCGACGTCGCACGCCCGGACGGTCACCTCGGCGCCCGACTGGCCCAGTTCCGCGACGAGTTCCCGCACCCCCGGTGCGTCCCGTCCGCGCCGGCCGGCGAGCAGCAGATGCCGGACGCCATGGGCGGCGACCAGGTGCCGGGCCACGAGCATGCCGAGGGAACCGGTGCCGCCGGTGACCAGGACGGTGCCCCGCGGACCGAGCCGCCCGGCGGGCCGTCGTCCCCGCCTCGTCCCGGTCACCGGTACCAGTTCCGGTACGTACGCCGTTCCCCGTCGTACGGCGATCTCCGGCGCCCCCGCGGCCAGCAGGGCGGGCAGGGAGCGCCAGGAGCCGGGGTGGCCGTCCGTGTCGATCAGGGCGAAGCGGCCCGGGTTCTCCCGCAGGGCCGAGCGGACCAGCCCCCACACCGGCGCGTGGGCCGGTACGGAAGCGCGTCCGCCGGCGGCGGCACCGGTGCCGCCGCCGACCGGGCCGCCGTCGTCCGGGGTGACGGCGCCGGAGGTGACGAGGACGAGACGGGAGTCCGCCGGACGCGGGTGGGCGAGCCAGTCCTGTACCAGCTCCAGGGCCCAGCCCGCCGCCCACCGGGCCCGCGCCGCCGAGTCGTGCGCGTCACCGGTCGTCTGCGGTGGGGGCGGGCACGGTGCGACGAGGACGGCGGGGGCCGCGCCGCCCGCCTCGGGGCCGGTGTACACCGGGACGCCGGAGCCCCGGGGCGCGAGCGCCTCCACCAGTGGTGTGCGGGCCGCCGACAGAACGCCCCACGGGGGCACCGCCGCGGGTGCGGGCGGCTCGGGCAGCGGCACCCAGTCCATCCGGTGGAGCATTGCGGTGACCGCGGCAGCCGTTCCCGGTCCGGTACGCGGAAGGGACCGGAGCGTCAGCGCACGTACCGTCGCCACCGGCGCGCCGGTCGCGTCGGTCAGCTCCACCCCGGCCCGCCCGTCCGGCCCGGGCGTGATCCTCACCCGCAGCCGGCGCGCACCGGCGGTGTGCAGCCGTACCCCGCTGAAGACGAACGGCAGGGACACCCCGCCGCCGTCCGTCCCGCCGGGTGCGAGGGCGCGGCCGTCCAGCGCCAGCGCGTGCAGCGCCGCGTCCAGCAGGGCGGGGTGGAGCACGAACCGCGGGCCGCCGGCGCCCGGGAGCGTGGCCGCTGCGGCTTCGGGCAGCACGACCTCGGCGTACAGCTCGGTCCCGAGCCTCCAGGCCGCGCGCAGACCGCGGAAGGCGGGGCCGTAGCTCAGCCCGCTCCCGGCCAGTCGCTCGTACGGATCGGCCTCCGGCCGGCCGGGGTGCAGGGGTACCGCGCCCGGCGGCGGCCAGGGGGCGCCGCAGGCCCCGGCACCCGCTCCGCGGTCCGCCGGCCGCGGTTGCGGCTCGGGCTGCGGCTCCGGTTCCGGCTCCGGTTCCGGCTCCGGCTCCGGCTCCGGCTTGAGGGTTCCGGAGGCGTGCCGCTGCCACGGCCGGTCACCGGCCGGCGAGTGGGGACGGGCGTGGAAGAGGACGGCCCGCCGTCCCGCGCCGTCCGGCCCGGCCACCTTCACCTGCAACTCCACCGTGCCGTCCGCGGGCAGCGGCAGCGGCGCGGTCAGGGCGAGTTCGTCCAGGACCGGCGTGCCGGCCGCCGCGCCGGCGTGCAGGGCCATCTCCACGAACGCGGCCGCCGGCAGCAGTGCCGTCCCCGCCACCACGTGGTCGGCCAGCCAGGGCTGGTCGTGCGCCGAGAGCAGCCCGCTCAGCAGCAGCCCGTCGTCGTCGGCCGTCACCGTGCGGGACGACAGCAGCGGATGGGCCGGGGTGCGGGCGTCCGGCCGGGGAACGGCCGGGTGCCGCGGGGTGGCGTCGAGCCAGTACCGGCGGCGCTGGAAGGCGTAGGTGGGCAGGGAGACGCGCCGCCCGCCGCGTCCGGCGAAGACGGCCCGCCAGTCGACGGGCACGCCGTGGGTGTGCAGCGCGGCCACGGTGTCGAGCAGGGCCTCCGCCTCCGGCCGCGCCCCGCGCAGGGTCGGCAGGACCAGCGGCGCCGGGGACCGCTCGCCGGCCGGCGCCTGGTCCGTGCCCGGGCCCGCCGGAGCCGCCCCGGTGGCGTCGAGGCAGCCCGGGACCAGGCCGGTGAGCACGCCGTCCGGCCCCAGCTCGACGTAGTGCGCCGCGCCCCGGTCCCGGAGGTACGCCACCGAATCGGCGAAGCGGACCGGGCGGCGGACGTGGTCCACCCAGAACGTGGGCGAGCCCAGCTCCTCCTCGGTGGCCGCCCGGCCGGACACGGCGCTGATCAGGGGAGTCCGCGGCGCGGCGAAGGAGAGGCGCCGCACCACGTCCGCGAAGCCGTCCAGCATGGGTTCCATCCGCGCGGAGTGGAAGGCGTGGCTCACCCGCAGGGGCGTGGCGGACCGGCCCCGTTCCCGGAAGTACGCGACGGTCTCCCTGACCGCGGCCTCGTCCCCGGAGACGACCACGGAGGCGGGCCCGTTGACGGCGGCGATCTCCACCGCGCGCCCCGTCCCGGCGAGCCGGGCGGCCGCTTCGGCCACCTCGTCGGGGCCGGCGGCCACGGCGGCCATCGCACCGCCCGCGGGCAGCGCGTCCATCAGGCGGCCCCGGGCCGCCACCAGGGTGCAGGCGTCCGCGAGGGACAGCACCCCGGCGACATGCGCCGCGGTCACCTCGCCCACCGAGTGCCCGGCCACCAGATCGGGGCGCACGCCCCAGCTCTCGAGCAGCCGGAACAGGGCCGTCTCCAGGGCGAAGAGCGCCGGCTGCGCGAACCGGGTGGTGTGCAGGAGCGCGCCCGTCCGCGTGCCGGGGCGGGCGAACACGACGTCCCGCAGGGGCACCGGCAGCAGCGGGTCGAGCAGGGAACAGCTCTCGTCGAACGACCGGGCGAAGCCCGGATGCAGTTCCCGGGACTCGTACAGCTCACGGCCCATGCCGGCGCGCTGGCTGCCCTGGCCGGTGAAGAGCAGGGCCAGCGGGCCCCGGCGGCGGGTCGTGCCCGTCCGCACCCCGGGCCGGCCTGTGCCCTCGGCCACCGCCCGCAGCGAGGTGAGCAGTTCCGCGCGGTCCCGGACCACCGCCACGGCCCGGTGTTCGAAGTCCGCGCGGGTGGTGGCGAGCGAGTACCCGATGTCCACCGGGGCCGCGTCCGGGTCGGCGGCCACCCGGTCGTGCAGCCGCCGCGCCTGGGCCCGCAGCCCCGGCCCGCTCCTCGCCGACACCGCAACCGCCACGGGCGCCGGCACCGCAACGGCCGCGGGTGCCGGCACCGCCCCGCCCCCGGCGCGGCCGTTCCCGGCCCCGTCGCCCGCCGCGGAAACCGGCGGCGGGGTGTCCCGGTCCACCCGGTCCACCGGGGCCTCCTCCAGCACCACGTGGGCGTTGGTGCCGCTGATGCCGAAGGAGGACACCCCCGCCCGGCGCGGGCGGCCCGTCCTCGGCCACTCCGCCTCCCGGGTCAGCAGCTCCAGCCGCCCCGACGACCAGTCGATCCGGGGGTTCGGTTCACCGGCGTGCAGCGTACGCGGCAGCACGCCGTGGGCCATCGCCTGCACCATCTTGATCACGCCCGCCACCCCGGCGGCGGCCTGGGTGTGACCGATGTTCGACTTCACCGAGCCCAGCCGGAGCGGACGCTCCCGCGGCTGCCGCCCGTACGTCGCCAGGAACGCCTCCGCCTCGATGACGTCGCCCAGCCGGGTGCCGGTGCCGTGTGCCTCCACCGCGTCGACGTCCCCGGGGGTCAGCCCCGCGTCCGCGAGGGCCTGCCGGATCACCCGCTGCTGCGCCGGGCCGTGCGGTGCCGTCAGCCCGTTGCTCGCCCCGTCCTGGTTCACCGCCGAGCCGCGCACCACGGCCAGCACCGGGAGCCCGGCGCGGCGCGCCTCGGACAACCGGCTCAGCAGCAGCATGCCGGCGCCCTCGGCCCATCCCGTGCCGTCGGCGAACGCGCCGAACGCCTTGCAGCGGCCGTCCGGGGCCAGCGCCCGCTGCCGGCTGAACTCCACGAACGACGAGGGCCCCGACATCACCGTCACCCCGCCGGCCAGCGCGTAGGAACACTCGCCCCGGCGCAGCGCCTGGGCGGCCAGGTGCAGGGCGACCAGGGACGACGAGCACGCCGTGTCCACCGTGAGGGCCGGGCCCTGGAGGCCGAAGGTGTAGGCGATACGGCCCGAGGCGACGCTTCCGGCGCTGCCGAGGCCGAGGTAGCCCTCGACGTGCTCGGGCACCTCCGTGACGCGGCCGGCGTAGTCGCTGTACATCAGCCCGACGTACACCCCGGCCGACGAGCCGCGCAGGGTGCGGGGGACGAGACCGGCGCGCTCGAACGCCTCCCACGCCACTTCCAGCAGCAGCCGGTGCTGCGGGTCCATGGCCAGCGCCTCGCGGGGGGAGATGCCGAAGAAGCCGGGGTCGAAGCGGTCCACGCCGGTCAGGAAGCCGCCCTCGCGCACATACGTCCGGCCGGGCCGGGCGGGGTCCGGGTCGTAGAGCGTCTCGGTGTCCCAGCCCCGGTCGGCGGGGAACGGGCCGATGGCGTCCGTGCCGTCGGCCACCAGCCGCCACAGCTCCTCGGGGGAGGTCACGCCCCCGGGATAGCGGCAGGCCATCCCGACGATCACCACGGGATCGCCGTCCGGCCGGGCCACGCCCCGGTGTCCGGTCCCGGCGCCCGCCGGCGCGGCGGCGCGGCGCGAACGGAGGTGGGCGGCGAGCGCGGCGGCCGTGGGGAAGTCGAAGGCGACGGCCTCGGAGAGCGGCAGGCCGGTCGCCGCCGCCAGCCGCTCCCGCAGCACCGTCGCCGTCAGCGAGTCCATGCCCAGGTCGCGGAGGGCCGTTTCGGGCTCCACCGCCTCGGCCGTGCGTCCGAGCACGGCCGCCGCCTCGCCGCGCACCAGGGCCAGCAGGTCCGCCGCCGGCTCCCCGGCCGCCCCCGTGCCCAGCGTCCGCGCGGGCAGGCCGGCCAGGGCGTGGCGCCGGACCTTCCCGGAGGCGGTCCGGGGGATGTCCGCCACCTCGTACAGCTCGGCGGGCACCTTGGCAGCGGACAGTTCCGCGCGGCAGGCGGCGAGGACCGCTCCCCCGTCCAGTGCTCCGCTGCCCGGCGCGGGGACCAGATAGCCGACCGGCACCTCGCCGAAGACGGGGTGCGGGCGTCCGGCCACGGCGGCGTCCGCCACCCCGGGCAGCCGCCGCAGCACCGCCTCCACCTCCGCAGGGTGGATGTTCGCCCCGCCCCGGATGATCAGCTCACTGGCCCGGCCGGTGATCGTGAGTTCGCCGGACGGCTCGATCCTGGCCAGGTCGCCGGTGCGGAACCAGCCGTCGCGCAGCACCTCGGCGGTCGCCTCCGGCCTGCCGTGGTAGCCGGCCATGACTCCGGGCCCGCTCACCCACAACTCGCCCTCGCCGGTGTCCTGTCCGTCCGCGCCCCCGCCGACCCGGACCCGGGTGCCGGGCAGCACCCGGCCGCACGGGCCGGCCGCCGCCGTGCCGCCCGGTGCCGCCATGGTGACCGGGCCCGCCTCGGTACTGCCGTAGTGCTCCAGGTAGGGAACCCGGCAGATCGCCTCGAAGGTGCTGCGGAAGCCGGGCCCCGCCGCAGCGCCCCCGCTGACGCAGCCCCGCAGCGCGGGCGTCCCGAGCCCGCCGCCCTCCCCGTCGGTCCCCTCGCCCCGGACCGCGTCGAGCAGGGCCGAGTACGTCGTCGGCACCCCGCCGAGAAGGGTGCAGGGGGCGTCCGTACGGCGCAGTTCGCCGATCACCTGCGCCACCGAGAACCGGGGCAGCAGCACGGCGCTCGCCCCGGTCGCGGTCACTCCGAGGACGCAGACCACCTGGCTCATGGCGTGGTGGAGGGGCAGCGGCCACAGCACCCGGTCCCGGTCCGACAGACCGAGGACGCCGACGAGGCCCGCCGCGACCGGCGCGAGGCGGTTGCGCTGGGTGGACAGCACTCCCTTGGGTGTGCCGGAGGAGCCGGAGGTGTAGAGCAGCCACGCCGTCTCGTCCAGCCCGAGATCGTCCCGGGCAGGCGTCTCCGGCTCCGTGGACACCAGTTCCTCGTAGCGCAGGACGCCGTCCGCCGCGCCGGCCCCGTCCGCCGGCGTTCCGGCCTGCCCGGACGGCGGAACGTCCCCGTCCTCCGCACCGCCCTCGGCCACCACCACGATCAGCCCGGGGCGGGACAGCAGCCCTGGCCGGCGCGCCCGCCGCGCCTCGTCGGTGATGAGCACGCGCGCACCGCAGTCGTCCAGCAGGCGGGCCAGCTCCGCCTCCGGGCTCCCGGGGTCCAGCGGTACACCCACCCCGCTCGCCCGGGTGACGGCGAGCAGGCTCTCGACCGCCTCGACGCGGTTGCCGAGCAGGACGGCCACCCGCTCACCCCGCGCCAGTCCGGCCCCCGCCAAGTGGCCGGCCAGCCGCGCGGTCCTGCGCTCCAGGTCCCGGTAGGTCAGCCGCATACGGCGGTCCTCGAAGGCGGCCTTCTCCCCGAGCGACCGGGCATGTGCCCGAAGCGTCTCGGGCAACGGCCTGATGACGTCCGCGTCTGCACTCACTCGCTCGCACCCTCCCGTGGACTCGTAGGTGAGGATGGCGCGGTGTTCCGCCCGGTTCCCTCGGGACCGCGGCCGGGGAACGGCGGCGGCGGACCGCGGGAGGCGCACGCCTCGGGCGCCGCTGTGACACGGCGGTGACGGCAAATGGTTCGTCCGGACCGGTTGTTGGCGCTTTGATGTCCACGAAGCGCCGCCCGATCCGCGGTGGCGCGCCGGCATCAGGGGTGGGATCAGCGTTGAGAGACAGAGCAGACGGATCAGGAAGAGGCGGCAGGCTGACGACGGTGCTGCTGGCGGGCGCGCTGGCCGGGTCGGCGCTGATGGCGGCCCCCGGTACCGTGTCCGCGGCCCCCGCCCCGGACACCGGCGCGGCGGCCGTGGTGCCGTCGGGCCCGGGCATGGAGCTGTCGGCCGCGTCGTTCACCCAGATGACGGTGGACGACATCGGCAAGCGCGTGTGGATCGCCGGGGACCGGGTCTACCCGGACGGGTCGCGGGACGGCGAGCTGGTCGGCGTGGCCTACGGGGGCGCCGGGCCCGCCGTCGCCAGGGCCCACATGGCCGCTCCCCTGTCCGGTGTCGCGGTGGAGCCGGACGGCTCGAAGGTCTATGCCGGGCAGTCGGACCACATCGCCGCCTACACCCACGAGAGCGGGTCCTTGTACCTCTCGGACCCCATCCCGGCGCCGGCCGACGGCTGTGGGCGGGAGCTGGTGCACACCGGCGGGCGGCTGTTCTTCACCAGCCGGCCGGCCGCGTCGCCCGAGGGCTGCGCCGACGCGCTGAGCACGGTCGGCGTCGCCGCGACGGCCGGGGGCGGCCAGGCCCAGGACGTCATGTACTCGTACACCCCGATGCATCTCGAGGCAGGGCCCGGAGGTCTGCTGGTGACCGCGGCGGAGCGCTGGTCCCCGACCGACGACCCCGACCTGGGGATCTACCGGGTGACGGACGGGGCGGACGGTCACCCGCTGGAGTTCCTGGGCGAGCGCCGGTTCACCGAGGACGGCACGGACCGGGGCATGGACTTCCGGGACGCCGACTTCTCCGCGGACGGCTCCGTCCTCGCGGTGGCCGACGGGTTGCGCGGGACCGTGCTGCTGGGCGGCCAGGACGCCCGCTTCCTGGAGAACCCCTACACACCGCTGCCGGAGGGCGTGGCGCCCACGGCCGTCGCCTTCAGCCCCGACGGCAAGTGGTTCGCCCAGGGCGGCGCGGCCTCGGGCGATGCCGCCGACCTGACCCTGGCGTTCGCCGACCCGTCCATCGAGCGGGAGCCGCTGCGCATCAGCTTCGAGGACGAGGCCGCGGGCCACCGCGTCGTCCCGCGGGGCATGGAGTTCTCCGGGGACGGACAACAGCTCTTCGTCGTGACCTCCGACCCGGAGGGCACCAGGTTCTGGCTGCACACGATCCAGACCCGGGAGGCCCTGGCCCCGTCGCGCTTCGTGGACGTGACGCACGGCCCGGCCGTCGCCGGCGAGCCGTTCCGGGTGACCGGGCGACTGGACCTGGACGGACTGGCGCCCACCGAGGCGCCGCGGATCACGGTGCAGCGACTGAACGGCCCGGAGGTCACCGACCTGCCGCCGGTTCCGGTCGCCGAGGACGGAACGTTCGTCGTGGAGGACGTCCTGCCGGACCGGGTCGGGGACGTCCACTACGTGCTCGGCTACGCGGGTGACGAGGTCCACTGGCGCTCGGAGCACTGGCTGGTGGTGGACACGGCCGAGGCACCGGGCACGGCGCCCCGCAGGGACCGCTAGCCGGCGCCGTGCTGGCCGGCGCGCGGCAACTTACCCGCCCCGTACGCTCGTACGGGGTCTCGTCACCGCCGGCCGGCGGCGATCGCCGACCGGGGAACAGCACCCGGGACGGGGAGGTCGCAGTCGCGGGCGAGCGGCGGATCGAACGGCCGCCGTACGCCGCGAGCCCGCCGAGCCCGGGCCGCCGCGGACGTTCCGAGGGCGGCCCGGACTTCGCCACCGTCACGCCGCTTGCGCGCGTCTGTGATCAGGTAGGTGCCCTGCTGGTGGGGGAGCAAGTCGGAACGGTCGTCGAGATGGTCCTCGCCCACGCCGGCTCGGTGCCGGCGACCGGCGAGGCACAGGGAGGTTCGACATGAGCACTTTTGAGGCGCACGAGGTCCCGCAGCACCTGGCGGCGTCGTACGCCACGGGCTTCGGTGAGGAAGGCAGAGCCTGGATCGCCGGGTTGCCGGCTCTGGCGACGGCCATGCTGGAACGCTGGGAGCTGGAACGGGACGGCCCGGTCGGCGCCGGGCAGGCCTCGCTGGTGCTTCCGGTGCTGCGCCGCGACGGCACGTCCGCGGTCCTCAGACTCCAGATGCCCCGGCAGGAGACCACCGCCGCGCTGATCGGCCTGCGCACCTGGAACGGTGAGGGGATGGTGCGGCTGCTCGATCACGACCCCGTGAGCAGCAGCATGCTCCTGGAGCGCCTGGACGGAACCCGCACGCTGGCCTCGCTCGATGACGACGACGTGGCGATGAGCACGCTCGCCGGGCTCCACGCGCGGCTGGTCGCCGTCCCCGCGCCGCGGGGACTGCGCAGTCTCGGCGACATCGCCTCCGAGATGCTGGAGCAGGTCCCCCGGGCGGTCACTCGGCTGGCCGGCCAGACGGACCGGGAACACGTGCGGAGCTGGGCATCGGCGGTGGCCGAACTGGCCGACGAGCCCGGGGACCGGATGCTGCACTGGGACCTGCACTACGACAACGTTCTCGCCGCACAGCGCGAGCCGTGGATCGCCATCGATCCCGAGCCACTCGCCGGCGACCCGGGATTCGATCTGTGGCCCGCCTTGGACAGCAGATGGGACGACGTCGTGGCGAAGGGCGACACCCTGCGCATCGTGCGGCGCCGGTTCGACCTGCTCACCGATGTCCTCGGCCTGGACCGCGCACGGGCGGCCGGCTGGACCCTGGGGCGGCTGCTGCAGAACGCGCTCTGGGACATCGGCGACGGCGAGGCCCGGCTCGCCCCGTCCTCCGTGGCGATCGCGGAAGCGCTGCGCAACCGGTAACGGTCACGGCGCACCGGTGACGACAAGCCCGCCCGTGTGACGGCCGCCGTAGGCCCGCTCGCTCGTACCGAACGCCTGGTTCCCGGCACTGGTGGGCCGGGGCGCGGCCCGACGCCGCTGTGCTGGACGCCGGCGAGCCGGACCCCGAGGCCGTGGGCCCTCGTGTGGCCGGCGCGCAAGTACCCCGCCCGCGAGGCCCTCGGCCACGGTCTTCCGGTGATGGTCTCAGCGTGTGGGGGCCGGCAGGTGCAGGCGTCCGTCGCGGACTTCGGCGATCTGGTCGACGGCGGCGAGGTGGGTGCGGTCGTGGGTGACCAGGACGGTGGCGGTGGCCCGCCCGTGGGTGAGACGGGTGATGAGGTCGAGGACGGCGGCGCCGCGTTCGTGGTCGAGGGCGCTGGTGGGTTCGTCGACGAGGAGGACGGTGGGGTCGTTCATCAGGGCGCGGGCGATGTTGACGCGCTGGCGCTGCCCGCCGGAGAGCTGGTGGGGGCGGCGGCCGGCCTGATCGGCGAGGCCGACGGCGTCGAGGAGTTCCCTCGCGCGGGCGTGGGCGGTGCGGGGGTCGCGCCCGTCGATCCGGGCCATGACCTGGAGTTGTTCGGCGGCGGTGAGGGAGGGCAGCAGATTGGGCTGCTGGAAGACGATGCCGATCTTGTGGCGGCGCAGCTCCGTCAGTTCGCCGCGGGTGAGACCGGTGGTGCTCTGGCCGTCGATGGTGACGGTGCCGGTGTCGGGGGTGATCAGGGTGGCGGCGACCGCGAGGAGGCTGGACTTGCCGGAGCCGGACGGCCCGACCACGGCGGTCAGACTGCCCCGGGGAACCTCCAGGCCGACCTGGTCGAGCGCGGTCAGCCGGGTGTCGCCGTCGGGGTAGGTGAGGGTGATGTCGGTCAGGTTCAGGCTCATCGGGCGGTTCCCAGGGCGGTCAGCGGATCGACGGAGGTGATGCGGCGGATGGGCAGGGCGGCGCCGAGCACGCCGAGGAGGATGATCACGAGGGCCGGGACCAGGACGGTGGCGGGGGTGAGGAGGAACGGCACGGCGGAGCCGGACACGAGTGCGCCGACGGCAACGGCGATGCCGGTGCCGGTCAGTGTGCCGCCGACGAGCAGGACGAGGGCCTGGCCGAGGGCGTCCTTGAGCAGATGGGCGGTGGAGGCGCCCAGGGCCTTGAGGACGGCGACGTCACCGCTGCGCTGGATGGTCCAGACGGTGAAGAAGGCGCCGATGACGAGGGCGGAGATGGCGAACAGGAAGCCGCGCATCAGCTGCAGGGAGCCGTTCTCGGAGGTGTAGGAGCCGATCGCGGACAGTGAGTCGCCGGTGGAGACGGTCCTGGTCCCGGCCTGGCGGTCGATGGCGGCCACATCGGCCTCGGAGGTGGTGCTCAGAGCGATGACGGTCGCGGTCGGGCCGTCGTCGCTGCCGGTGGGCGGCGCCGTCTTCCGCCAGGTGTCCAGACTGGTCCAGATCACCGGGGTGTGGCTGAAGTGGGCATCGCCCGCGACGGCGGCCACCTCGAGCCGCCGGCCTGCCAGGGTGAGAAAGTCGCCGGGCTCGACGCCGAGGTCGTCGGCGGCCGCGGTGGACACCACCGCCGCGCTGCCGGTGATCCTGTCGCCGGCCGGGGCCAGGCGGGAGCCGGGCTCGACGCCGAAGGCCGAGACCCCGGTGCTGTTGTCTCCCGCGGTGGCCGTGGTGGTGGTGATCCCCAGCGGCTCGGCGCTTTCGACGCCGGGCGCCTTCGCCCACTTCTCCCACTGCTGCACGGTGACGGTGGAGCCGGTGTACGACAGGTCCTGCCCGCCGCCGGGAGCCTGGAAGGCGATCTTGTCGGCGGGCAGGGACGTGATGGCGGAGGTGTTCTGCCGGCCCAGTCCGGCCGTCAGCCCGGACAGCAGCCCCACCAGCAGGGTGATCAGGACGATGACGGTCCCCATCAGGGCGAAGCGGCCCTTGGCGAATCTCAGGTCTCTCCAGGCGACGAACACGGCCCCGGCCTGTCCTTTCCGGCGGTGGAAACGGTAGGGCTCCACCCTCGCCGCAGGCCCCCCGTGCGCGCGTCTGGCACAGGACGGCATCGGACGAGCTGAAAGACGGCATGCGGGTTCCACCTTTCGATGGAAGCCCCTGCGGTGCCGGCTTTCGTAGCCTGGGACGCACTGTGAACACCGCTGCCCCTGCCCTGACCCCGACCACCCGGGCCCTGGCCTGGTGCCTGCACCTGCTGGTCGTCGGCCTGCTCGTCCTGGCCGCCGCCCGGGCCGTGGCCGACGAGCGGCCCCACCCCGGGTGGATCGTCGCCGCCTCGGCGGCGTGCGGCCTGGTCTACGCGGCCGGCCCCGTACTGCCGGGCGTACGCCGCTCGCGGCGGGCCGCCGCCCTGTGGCTGGCCGCCGTGGGGGCCTGCTGGCTGGTGCTGCTCGCCCTGTCCCCCGATGCCGTGTGGGTGGCCTTCCCGCTGTACTTCCTCCAGCTCCACCTGCTGACCCGCCGCGGCGGACTGGTGGCCGTGGCCGCCACCGCCGCCGCGGCCGTCACGGGCTTCGCCGCCCACCAGCACTCCTTCGGCCCCGCCATGGCCATCGGCCCCGCCCTCGGCGCCGCCGTCGCCGTCGCCGTGGTGTGGGGGTATCAGGCCCTGTACCGGGAGAGCGAACACCGTCGTCGTCTGATCGAGGAACTCACCGCCGCCCGCGCCGACCTGGCCGCCGCCCAGCACACCGCCGGTGTGCTCGCCGAACGCGACCGCCTGGCCCGCGAGATCCACGACACCCTCGCCCAGGGACTGTCCAGCATCCAGCTCCTGCTGCGTGCGGCCGAACGCGCCCTGGCCCAGGCACCGCAGACCGCCGCCCGCCACATCGGCCAGGCACGGCAGGCCGCCGTCGACAACCTCGCCGAGGCCCGCCGCTTCGTCGCCGCCCTCACCCCGCCCGCGCTGGAAGGCACCACCCTGGCCGGCGCCCTGGAACGCCTGTGCACCACCACCTCCGCACGGCACCGGCTCACCGCACGCTTCCACCTCACCGGCGACCCGGCCCCGCTCACCACCGCGCACGAGGTCGCCCTGCTGCGGATCGCCCAGTCCGCCCTGGCCAACACCGTCCGGCACGCCGAAGCCGCCACCGCCGACGTCACCCTCAGCTACCTCGGCGACCGCGTCGCCCTCGGCATCGCCGACGACGGCCGCGGCTTCGACCCCGCCCGCCTGCCCGGACCCGACCCCGAGACCGGCGGCTTCGGGCTGACCGCCATGCGCGCCCGCGCCCAGGCCCTCGGCGGCACCCTCACCGTCGAATCCGCCCCCGGTCACGGCACCGTCCTGGCC
>NZ_WYCT01000974.1 GCF_011008945.1 Streptomyces harenosi | reverse complement strand
TACGTACACGTTCGTGACCAGAATGACAACACTACGTATGCTTCGACCAGGTGGGTCACGACTGTCAGGCACTTCGTTGCATGCGAAGGTGTAGCTGGTGGGTCCCAGCAGTCAGGGGGGAAACATTTTTTTCGTGAAATACGGTGGCCCATCAAATGGGTCCCTACTGTCAGGTGGAGGAATCATTATTTTGCGCATAATAAGGAGGCACTTCCTTGCTGCAGCCGTCGACCCAGCTGTCAGCCTCTCCACGTATAGTACTCTTCCGATGGAAGTCATTCCTTGACCACATTGACCACGCCGGTGCCGAGAGCACCAAGACGGTGGACGATGATGAGGCCTAGAAAGGGGAAGACGCGGTAGTGGATGCCCACACGGAGAGGATTACGAGGGTTCACTGGTTCGGCTG
>NZ_WYCT01000973.1 GCF_011008945.1 Streptomyces harenosi | reverse complement strand
GCTCTTGTGTGTTAAAACAGATGGCTCAGCATACCAATACAAGGCCACCTTGTCCGCTGTGCCCGCAATCATGACTTCAAACCACCGTCCAAATATATTTTTGTCGTTTGTTTTCATTCCTACTAGCAAGATGCCCGTGCGTTGCACGTAACATCAAGATGCATTTGTATGACTTGTTTATCTTGTGAGAGAAAAGTATGAACGAGGGAAGGCCTTATTTGCAAATGTGGAGAGGTGTGTGGGTACCTTTTTGCAAAATTGTTGTAGTTTCTTTCCAATCCGTCAGATATAAATCGGATGGCCTATATTGCAGGATGGCAGGCACACCATCATCACCAACTCTGTTTTTTATAAGAGTGTATTTTATGTATTTTATAAGAGTGTAGATGTAGAGTAGATACAAGTCGAC
>NZ_WYCT01000972.1 GCF_011008945.1 Streptomyces harenosi | reverse complement strand
CGGCCAGCAGATGTGGCAACAGGTGTGCGTCCACCGCCTGCCGCCACGCATCACTGCGTCGCTGCCGGTACACCGCGAGCGCGAGGATCAGGGGCAACGCCAGCAGCGCCCACAACCACTCCGGTCGCAGGAAGTGCAATGCGCTCCAATCGGGGAGATTCGAAGCAAACGCGATCATCGGCGACGCTCCGGCCACAGCCAGGCCAGCACGCCCAGCAGCAACGCCAGCCCCAACGGCCAGGCATAGCGTTCTTCGCGCGGACGCAGGCTCGGCCCCTTCGCGGCGACCGGCTCCAGGCGATCGAGCTCGGCGTAGATCCCGGCCAGCTGCGCGGTGTCACGCGCGCGGAAGAACTGGCCACCGGTCATGCTGGCGATCTTCTTCAGGGTGGCCTCATCGACCGGATCC
>NZ_WYCT01000971.1 GCF_011008945.1 Streptomyces harenosi | reverse complement strand
CGGCCACAAAGTGACCCTGCTGTTGGAGGAAGCCGGCCTGGAGTACCGCATCCACCCGGTCAACATCGGCTCGGGTGACCAGTTCAAGCCAGAGTTCCTGGCCATCTCGCCCAACAACAAGATGCCGGCCATCGTCGACCACGCCCCGGCCGATGGCGGTGCCCCGCAGAGCGTGTTCGAGTCCGGTGCGATCCTGCTGTACCTGGCCGAGAAGACCGGCCGCTTCCTGCCCAGCGACCCGCGCGGCCGCGTGACCACCTTGGAATGGCTGTTCTGGCAGATGGCCGGCCTGGGCCCGATGAGTGGCCAGATGGGCCACTTCAACGTGTACGCACCAGAAAAAATTCCCTATGCCATCGAGCGCTACGACAACGAAGTGCGCCGCCTGCACGGGGTGATGGATAAGCGCC
>NZ_WYCT01000970.1 GCF_011008945.1 Streptomyces harenosi | reverse complement strand
ATTGGCCGCTACATCGAGCGAAGAATTACCCATGAAGCCAATGCAGCCTTTGTTGGGCGCCAGCATCCAGTCTTCTCCCATCGAACCCTCGCCCGTAAACGCATTGCCCGCCACGCAGCCGCTCATAAACATCACCGGGTAACGCCCCTTGTTAGCGTAACCACTCGCCGGAGCCAGAATGTTAGTGGGGGTTAGGTCGAAGCTGCGTAGGCTACCGTGGCCGAAGTAGTGGATAATAGACACGCCTTGGTTTACCTGAGGCGCAATATCAACGACTATGGGCTCAAAGCCGAGCCGCCCAATCCGGTCAATAAATCGCACGATGCGTCCCCCAAAAAAAGACTTCTGCATGATCTGGCCATATTCTTCCAGGTAGCCTTTAAACTCTTCGGGCTCGCCGGGATCTTGGC
>NZ_WYCT01000969.1 GCF_011008945.1 Streptomyces harenosi | reverse complement strand
GCGATCTTCCAGGCGCCGCCGTGCGCGGCGTGCCCGCCCTTCTTGATGCGCTTGATGATGATCGGCTGGAGCTTCTTGTCGGCCATGGCGTGACCTTACGGCAGGGTGGGGCGGATCACTTCTTGCCCTTCACGTGGCTTTCCAGCTCGGTGAAGCTGGGGCGGTCGCCCGAGAAGAGCACCTTGCGGCCGAATTCGATGGCCGTGGCGGGGTTGTAGCCCTGCATGCTGGCCAGCAGAGTGGTCTTGATGCACTGGAGTTCCTTGGCGGCGTCCTCCAGCTTCTGCTCCACCAGGCCGCCCAGCGGCTCCACCACGCCATAGGCCAGCAGAATCCCGAGGAACGTACCCACCAGGGCCGAGCCGATCATCCCGCCGAGCACCGAGGGCGGCTGGCCCACCGAGCCCATGG
>NZ_WYCT01000968.1 GCF_011008945.1 Streptomyces harenosi | reverse complement strand
ACCTTGAACTTCGGGGTGACGAACAGCGAGATGCCCTTGGCGCCCGGAGGGGCGTCGGGCAGCTTGGCCAGCACCAGGTGCACGATGTTCCCGGTCAGGTCGTGCTCGCCGGCGGTGATGAAGATCTTGGTGCCGGTGATCGAGTAGCTGCCGTCGGCGTTCGGCTCGGCCTTGGTCTTGAGCAGGCCCAGGTCGGTGCCGCAGTGCGGCTCGGTCAGGCACATCGTGCCGGTCCAGCGGCCTTCGATCAGCGGCTTGAGGAAGGCGTCGTGCTGCCACGCCTCGCCGTGCTGCTTCAGCGCTTCAATGGCGCCGTGCGAGAGCAGCGGGAAGTTGCCCCACGCCAGGTTGGCGGCGTTGATCATTTCGTTGAGCGGCACCCCCAGGGTGTGCGGCAGGCCCTGGCCGCCC
>NZ_WYCT01000967.1 GCF_011008945.1 Streptomyces harenosi | reverse complement strand
GCCAAGGGGGTCCCCAATGGTTGTCCACCGCCGGCTGGCGCTCTGCGTCGGCCTTGCCTGCACCGCCCTGGCCTGGGCGAGCAGCGCTGCCCCGCCCGACCGCGAAGCAGCGTTGGCCGAGATCGGCCGCTATCGAGACCAGGCGCGTTGGCTGGACGCCCTGGGCGCGATCGAGCGCGCCAGCCACCAGCAACCCAACGACGACCTGCTGTTCCAGCTGCGCGTATTGACGCTGGGCGACATCGGCAACGCCTGGCGTGCGTGGGAGCTGTACCAGCAGCGCCCGCAACTGTTCGACGCTGCGCAGAAACAGCGCCTGGAAGGCGACTACCTGGCCAAGCTGGTGGTCTGGAGCCTGGCCTACAGCAGCAGCGAGGACAGCCGCCTGGAAGAAGCCGAATCGACCCTGGCC
>NZ_WYCT01000966.1 GCF_011008945.1 Streptomyces harenosi | reverse complement strand
CCGGACAACAGCACCGGCATCCGCTTCAACGCCGCCTACCACGACGGCGACACGGCGGTGGACCATGAAAAGAGCCGCCTCGGCCTCGCCGCCCTGGGCCTGGACTGGCGCAGCCGCGACGTGCGCCTGTCGGCCGACATCGGCTGGCAGGACAACCGCCTGAAGGGTTCGCGCCCGAACGTCTCGCTCTCCGGCGCCACGGCCGTGCCCGCCGCGCCGGATGCCTCCTCCAACTTCTCGCAGCCCTGGTCGTATTCCAACGAACGCGACGTGTTCGGCACCTTCCGCGGCGAGGTCGATCTCTCGCCCGGGGTCACGGCCTGGGGGGCCTGGGGCATGCGCCGCGGCAAGGAAGCGAACTCGCTCGCCAACCTGACGGTGAACGATGCCGCCACGGGCGCGGCCAGCACCT
>NZ_WYCT01000965.1 GCF_011008945.1 Streptomyces harenosi | reverse complement strand
GACCAACCTCGATTTGCTGAAGGAGAACTTTGGCAAGGTCGCCGATGAGCAGAAGTACGGCGGTTCGATGAACGCCGAGTACGCTGCCCGTGTCGGCACGGCCGAGAATGGCCTGATCCTGCTCAAGAACAGCGCCATCGTGCTGTCCCAGCGCATCGGCAAGACCCTGTTGCCGACGGTGAAGGAACTGGCTGCGCGCGTGGCCAAGGTCGCCGACCGCATGGCCGAGTGGGTCAAGAGCAACCCTCAGATGGTCGCCACCATCGCCAAGCTGGCCATCGGCGGCACCGCGCTGGCTGCTGCGCTCGGCGGTTTGGTTGTCGCAGGTGGGGTCGGCGCGATGGCGCTAACGCAGATCCACAAGGCCGTGATGCTGCTCAGCGGTGGCGGCGGCTTGGGCAAGCTGGTGGGC
>NZ_WYCT01000096.1 GCF_011008945.1 Streptomyces harenosi | reverse complement strand
AGCGAGTGTCTCGTGGGCTCGGAGATGTGTATAAGAGCCAGGCCCCCTGCGCCCCCTCCGCTACGAGATCCGCCGCGCCGCGGGCATCGGCACCGGCTTCGTCACCGCCGCCGCGGTGCTCGCGGTGTCCGCCGTGGCGGCGGTGCTCCTGGCCCGCCTCGGCCACACCCCGCAGCCGCGCCTGCTCGCCGCGTGGCCACGGGAACTGCCGCTGCCGCCCGCCGCGGTCGGCGCGGGGCTGCTCGGTGCGCTGTCCTTCGGGGACGAGTTCCGCCACCCCGCCCTGGCGGCGGACCGCGGTACCGTGCCCCGCCGGCTGGGGCTGCTCGCCGCCAAACTCGCCGTCTCCGGGGCCACCGCGCTGCTGCTCGCCGTCCTCACCGTGGGCTGCGACGCCGAAGTGCTCTACCTGTTCTACGGGCGGGAACTCCTCCGGGTCCCGGCCGACTGGCTGCCGCTCGGCGCGGGCTGGATCGGCCTGGTGGTCGGCTGCGCCTGGGCCGGTGTGCTGGCGGCCGGCGTCTTCCGCTCCACCACGGCCGGACTGGCCGCGGTCGTCGCCGTGCCCGTCCTCGTCCTGCCGTTCGTACAAAAAGTCTGGGAGGGACCGTCTGTGCGGACCGCGGCCGGCCTCCCGATGCGGCTGCGCGAGGTGCTTCTGAGCCAGTGGCCCTTCGGCGGAGAGCGCTATCTGGCAGCCTTGCTGCGACTGCTCGGCCAACCCGTCGGCAGCGCGCTGACGTTGTCGCTGACCGCTCTGCTCTGCACTTATCTGCTCACGACCCTGCGCAGCAGGACGCGGTGACGACCGGCCGGACCCCTTCGATACTGGCCCTTTGCACAACTCCCCATGGAAAGTCCATTTCTTTCCGATAAGGCGTCAATTGCGACGGAGTGAGCGATCACCCTTTCGTGTGCTTTTCACCAAAGACCTCAAGGGAGTTGGAGACACCGCCGACAAAGGATGCGTGAGTACCCTTGCGCACACCATGATGACCGCCGCCCGCTCCGCAGACTCCGGCCTCGCGAGCCCGGGCGAACTCGACCGCTACCCCTACGCCGACGCGTCCGCCGTCGATCGCGTCGGGGCTCCCGCATGGGAAGGAGTGGATCCCGAGCTCGGCCGCGTGGGCCGGCGCGCCGCGGGCAGCCGCGGGCGCGGACTGCACGGGCAACTGGTCCAGCAACTGGGTCAGATGATCGTTTCGGGCGATCTGGGCGCCGACCGCCCGCTGGTGCCCGAGGAGATCGGCCAGCGTTTCGAGGTGTCCCGTACCGTCGTCCGCGAGTCGCTCCGCGTCCTGGAGGCCAAGGGCCTGGTCAGCGCCCGCCCGAATGTCGGCACGCGTGTGCGCCCGGTCAGCGACTGGAATCTGCTCGACCCGGACATCATCGAATGGCGCGCCTTCGGACCTCAGCGTGACGACCAGCGCCGGGAGCTCAGCGAGCTGCGCTGGACGATCGAGCCGCTCGCGGCCCGCCTCGCCGCCGGGCACGGGCGCGAGGACGTCCAGCAGCGCCTGGCCGACATGGTGGGGATCATGGGGCACGCCATGGGTCAGGGTGACGCGCTCACCTTCTCCCGTGCCGACGCCGAGTTCCACGGCCTGCTCATCCAGGTGGCGGGCAACCGCATGCTGGAGCACCTGTCCGGGATCGTCTCCGCCGCCCTCCAGGTCTCCGGCGGCCCCGTCACGGGCTGCGAGCGGCCGAACGAGGCGTCGCTGGCGCAGCACGGCCGGATCGTCGACGCCCTCGCCGCCGGTGACGGCGCGGCGGCCGAGACCGCCATGCGCCAATTGCTCACGGTCCACCCCGAGGTGGAACGTGTGGTGCCCGCCCCGCGCGAGCACTGATCGCGTTCCGCGCAGCGGCGCGGCCGGAAACGCCAGCCCCCTCCTCTGGCGAGGCCCGGCCGAGCGCCGTCGCCCGCGGGGCCCCGCAGAATCCCCGTGATTCTGCGGGGCCCGGTGGGCTGATGAAACGGATGTTCCGTTTCCGGTGGTGGCCCAGCGCCGCGGCGACCCTTTGATGCCCCTTTTATTCATATCTGTCAGGTTTCAAGTGCTTACGAGGTGTGACTCGGGCCACGCGGAATGGGCGTAACGCTCGTGGGGCCAGTGCGATGACCTAAGAGGTGACAGCCGCGGAGGAATACGGACGCCGTTCACGGCGCTGTGCATCTCCCGGCCCCCGCCCGCGCCGTCGGCCCATCCCCAAGCCGGCGGTCGGCTCCTGTCCGCCCGGACGGGGCCGGAAGCCGTTTTCCAACGTTCCGAGAGGTTGTTCGTGTCGGCCAGCACATCCCGTACGCTCCCGCCGGAGATCGCCGAGTCCGTCTCTGTCATGGCGCTCATTGAGCGGGGAAAGGCTGAGGGGCAGATCGCCGGCGATGACGTGCGTCGGGCCTTCGAAGCCGACCAGATTCCGGCCACTCAGTGGAAGAACGTACTGCGCAGCCTCAATCAGATCCTCGAGGAAGAGGGTGTGACGCTGATGGTCAGTGCCGCGGAACCCAAGCGCACCCGCAAGAGCGTCGCAGCGAAGAGCCCCGCCAAGCGCACCGCCACCAAGACGGTGGCGGCCAAGGCGGTGACCACCCGGAAGGCCACCGCGACCGCCGCCCCGGCGGCGCCCGCCGGTGACCCCGCCACGGGGGAGGAAGCGCCGAAGAAGGCGGCAGCCAAGAAGACCACCGCCAAGAAGGCCGCGGCCAAGAAGACCACCGCCAAGAAGACGGTGGCCAAGAAGACCACCGCCAAGAAGGACGACGTCGAGCTGCTCGACGAGGAGGTCCTCGAGGACACCAAGGTCGCCGAGGAGCCGGAGGGCGCCGAGAACGCGGGCTTCGTCCTGTCCGACGAGGACGAGGACGACGCGCCCGCGCAGCAGGTCGCCGCGGCCGGTGCCACCGCCGACCCGGTCAAGGACTACCTCAAGCAGATCGGCAAGGTCCCGCTGCTCAACGCCGAGCAGGAGGTCGAACTCGCCAAGCGCATCGAGGCGGGTCTGTTCGCCGAGGACAAGCTGGCCAACTCCGACAAGCTGGCGCCGAAGCTCAAGCGCGAGCTGGAGATCATCGCCGAGGACGGCCGCCGTGCCAAGAACCACCTCCTGGAGGCCAACCTCCGCCTGGTGGTCTCGCTGGCCAAGCGCTACACCGGCCGCGGCATGCTCTTCCTGGACCTCATCCAGGAGGGCAACCTCGGTCTGATCCGCGCGGTCGAGAAGTTCGACTACACCAAGGGCTACAAGTTCTCCACGTACGCCACCTGGTGGATCCGTCAGGCGATCACCCGCGCCATGGCCGACCAGGCCCGCACCATCCGCATCCCGGTGCACATGGTCGAGGTCATCAACAAGCTCGCGCGCGTGCAGCGCCAGATGCTCCAGGACCTGGGCCGCGAGCCCACCCCGGAGGAGCTGGCCAAGGAGCTCGACATGACCCCGGAGAAGGTCATCGAGGTCCAGAAGTACGGCCGCGAGCCCATCTCGCTGCACACCCCGCTGGGCGAGGACGGCGACAGCGAGTTCGGTGACCTCATCGAGGACTCCGAGGCCGTCGTCCCGGCCGACGCGGTCAGCTTCACGCTGCTGCAGGAGCAGTTGCACTCCGTCCTCGACACCCTGTCCGAGCGCGAGGCCGGCGTCGTCTCGATGCGCTTCGGTCTCACCGACGGTCAGCCCAAGACCCTCGACGAGATCGGCAAGGTGTACGGCGTGACGCGCGAGCGCATCCGCCAGATCGAGTCCAAGACCATGTCGAAGCTGCGCCACCCGTCGCGTTCGCAGGTGCTGCGCGACTACCTCGACTAGGCCGTCTCCCGGCCCTGTGACCGGCAAGGGCCCGGTTCCCCGCACGGGGAGCCGGGCCTTCGCGCTGGTGCGGTAGAGGGAATGACACCCGCTCGCGGGTGCGGGGCGCGGCGAATTGGATCACTCTGGGTGTCCCATGGCCATCCCAGAGTGAGGAGAGCGCATGCGCCGCCCTGTTGCCCGGATGCTGGCCCGGTCGCTGGTCCTGGCCGCCACAGCGACCGCCCTGCCGCTGGGATCGGCCGCCTCGGCGGCCGCCGACAGCGTCGTCGTCGGGGGATTCCCGGTCGAGGCGTCCGCCAGCCCGTGGGTCGTGGCGCTGTCCAGCCGTGAGCGGTTCGGGGGCGCCCGGGCCGGCCAGTTCTGCGGGGGAGTGGCCGTGGGCCGCACCACGGTGCTGACCGCGGCCCACTGCCTGGGCCGCGCGGTCCTGGGAACGGGGGTCGGGCAGGTGCGCGACCTGAAGGTCGTGGCGGGCCGCACCAAGCTCGGCACCGACCAGGGCCACGAGGTCGCCGTCCGTGAGGTGTGGGTGAACCCCGCCTACGACGACGTCACCAACGCCGGGGACTTCGCCGTGCTGACCCTCGCCCAGAGCCTTCCCGCCGGGTCGGCCCTGGCGATGGCCCGCGCCGGCGATGCCGCCTACCAGCCGGGCACCGGCGCCGTCGTCTACGGATGGGGGGACACCTCGGGCGCCGGCCACTACGCGGACAGCCTGCGGGCGGCGCAGGTGCGGGTGCTCCCGGACACGGCCTGTGAGCAGGCGTATCCGCGCAGCGCGGAAGGGGAGTACCGCTCCGACACCATGGTGTGCGCCGGGGAGGTGTCCGGTGGCCGCGACGCCTGCCAGGGGGACAGCGGCGGGCCGCTGGTCGCCCGCGGCAAACTGATCGGGCTGGTGTCCTGGGGGAGCGGGTGCGGGCGCTCGGGCAGCCCCGGCGTCTACACCCGGGTGTCGGCCGTCCTGCGCGCGCTGGGCTGGGACACGCCCGCGGCGGCGCGGCGCGGCGGCTCCTGACCGGAGCCGGCGCGTTACGGCGAGCCATGAGCACGGGCGGCCGCCTCTGTGATCCACAGAGGCGGCCGCCCGTTGTTCCGGCCTGTGCCGGGCTGCTCGTCGTCTAACGCGAGGTTGTCAGCGCTCCTCTTCAGAGGCGGACGCCGGAACGGAGGTCAGGCGCTCGGTCTCGTCCTGTATCTCAGCGGCGATCTTCTTGAGTTCCGGCTCGAACTTGCGCCCGTGGTGGGCGCAGAAGAGCAGTTCTCCGCCGCTCAGCAGGACGACGCGCAGGTATGCCTGGGCGCCGCAGCGGTCGCACCGATCAGCGGCCGTCAGCGGGCTTGCGGAAGTCAGAACAGTAGTCACGTCGCCTCTTCTCTAGCTCGACGAGCTGTCGTACCAGGGTCAACATCCAACCAGCCCCAAAACGTTCCCGCTCGTGGCATTTCCTCGAAAAAATCTTCCGAGGCGGCTGGCTGCTGCCGGTTGGCGGCGAATGTGCCGTATTGCGTATCTGTCGTGTCGTACGGGTTCGCGCGGTCGGTCAGGGTCGGGTCCCGCCGGCTGGGTTGCCGGTTGTTCATGAGGACGTGCCCGGAGCCTAAATGGTTCATGCCTGGAAGGGAACGTGATGTGTGCTTCACTCCCACGAGGGATCGAACGTGCATGCGATCGTGGACTACTCTGAGCTGCCGGTGAGGGTGGCGTTACAACGCCTCTACCAGGCATCGGTACGCTCTCACCGGTGACTGACGCCGCGCCCTTACCCCCGAGGGCCCCATCTGAAATTCAGCGAGGAGCGAACCGCGTGACCGCCGAGACGTCCGTGCCGTCCACAGCGCTGCTGGCAGGAGCAGACCGGGACGGTTCCAACTACACCGCGCGGCACCTGCTCGTCCTCGAGGGGCTCGAGGCCGTACGCAAGCGCCCCGGTATGTACATCGGCTCGACCGACAGCCGCGGTCTGATGCACTGCCTGTGGGAGATCATCGACAACTCCGTCGACGAGGCCCTGGGCGGGTACTGCGACCACATCGAGGTGATCCTGCACGACGACGGCTCGGTGGAGGTCCGCGACAACGGCCGGGGCATCCCCGTCGACGTCGAGCCCAAGACCGGCCTGTCCGGCGTCGAGGTCGTCATGACCAAGCTGCACGCCGGCGGCAAGTTCGGCGGCGGCGCGTACGCCGCCTCCGGCGGCCTGCACGGCGTCGGCGCCTCCGTGGTGAACGCCCTGTCCGCCCGGCTGGACGTCGAGGTCGACCTCGGCGGCCACACCCACGCCATCAGCTTCCGGCGCGGTGTCCCCGGCGCGTTCTCCGGCAACGGCCCGGACGCGAAGTTCGAGGCCAAGAGCGGACTGCGCAAGACCAAGAAGGTCCCCAAGAGCCGCACCGGCACCCGCGTGCGCTACTGGGCCGACCGCCAGATCTTCCTCAAGGACGCCAAGCTCTCCCTGGAGAACCTGCACCAGCGCGCCCGGCAGACCGCGTTCCTGGTGCCCGGCCTGACGATCGTCGTCCGCGACGAGTTCGGCCTCGGCGAGGGCGGCAGCAAGGGCGAGGAGTCCTTCCGCTTCGACGGCGGCATCAGCGAGTTCTGCGAGTTCCTGGCGGGCGACAGGCCGATCTGCGACGTCCTGCGCTTCTCCGGACAGGGCACCTTCAAGGAGACGGTCCCCGTCCTGGACGACCACGGGCAGATGACGCCCACCGAGGTCACGCGTGAGCTCGGCGTCGACGTGGCGCTGCGGTGGGGGACCGGCTACGACACCACCGTCAGGTCGTTCGTCAACATCATCGCCACCCCCAAGGGCGGCACCCACGTGGCCGGTTTCGAACAGGCGGTCGCGAAGACGATGAACGAGGTGCTGCGGGCCAAGAAGCTCCTGCGCGTCGCCGAGGACGACATCGTCAAGGACGACGCCCTGGAGGGCCTCACGGCGGTCGTCACGGTGCGCCTGGCCGAGCCGCAGTTCGAGGGCCAGACCAAGGAGGTCCTCGGCACCTCGGCGGCCCGCCGCATCGTGAACAACGTCGTCTCCAAGGAGCTCAAGGCGTTCCTGACCTCCACCAAGCGCGACGCGGCCCAGCAGGCCCGGGTCGTCATGGAGAAGGCGGTCGCCGCGGCCCGGACCCGGATCGCCGCCCGGCAGCACAAGGACGCGCAGCGACGCAAGACGGCCCTGGAGTCCTCCTCGCTGCCGGCCAAGCTCGCCGACTGCCGCAGCGACGACGTCGAGCGCAGCGAGCTGTTCATCGTCGAGGGCGACTCGGCGCTGGGCACCGCCAAGCTCGCCCGCAACTCCGAGTTCCAGGCGCTGCTGCCGATCCGCGGCAAGATCCTCAACGTCCAGAAGTCGTCCGTTTCGGACATGCTGAAGAACGCCGAGTGCGGTGCGATCATCCAGGTCATAGGAGCCGGGTCCGGCCGGACCTTCGACATCGACGCGGCCCGCTACGGCAAGATCATCATGATGACCGACGCCGACGTGGACGGAAGCCACATCCGCACCCTCCTCCTGACCCTGTTCCACCGCTACATGCGGCCCATGGTCGAGGCTGGCCGGGTCTTCGCGGCGGTGCCGCCGCTGCACCGCATCGAACTCGTCCAGCCCAAGAAGGGCCAGGACAAGTACGTCTACACGTACTCCGACCGCGAGCTGCGCGACAAGCTCATGGAGTTCCAGAGCAAGGGCGTGCGCTACAAGGACTCCATCCAGCGGTACAAGGGTCTCGGCGAGATGGACGCCGACCAGCTGGCCGAGACGACCATGGACCCGCGCCGCCGCACCCTGCGCCGGATCAACCTCACCGACCTGGAGGCCGCCGAGCAGGTCTTCGACCTGCTCATGGGCAACGACGTCGCACCGCGCAAGGAGTTCATCTCCAGCTCGGCGGCGACGCTGGACCGCTCCCGCATCGACGCGTAAGGCCGCGCGGACCGGACGGGACCGGTCCCGTCCGGACCGCGCGGGACGGTGGACGGCGGGGCGGTGCCGGTCCACGGGACGGCCCCGGCACCGGGCGTGCCCGCCGCGCCCCGGTCCCCGCCGCGCCCCGGCCCGCGCCGCGCCCGGCTCAGCCGCGCGTCGCCCAGACGTACCGGTGTTCCGGGCGGCCGGCCTCGCCGTACCGGAGGGTCAGCCGGGCCCGTCCCGTGCGCTCCAGGAGCTTCAGATAGCGCTGCGCGGTCTGGCGGCTCACGCCGGTCCGCTCGGCGACCTCCTGGGCCGACAAGGGACCCTCGGCCCCCATCAGGGACTGCCGGACCAGCTCGGCGGTGGTGGGGGAGTGGCCCTTGGGCAGTGCGGGATCCGACGGCGCCGACAGCGCGCCGAAGATCCGGTCCACCTCGGCCTGCTCCGCCTCGCCGCCGCCGTCGAGGGTGCGGCGCAGCTCCGCGTACGCCTCCAGCTTGGCGCGCAGCCCCGCGAAGGCGAAGGGCTTGACCAGGTACTGCAGCGCGCCGTGCCGCATCGCCGCCCGCACGGTCGACACGTCCCGCGCGGCCGTCACCATGATCACGTCCGCCTGGTGGCCGCGCCGGCGCATCTCCTGGACGACCGCCAGCCCCGTCCGGTCGGGCAGATAGTGGTCCATGAGGACCAGATCGAGGCGGGGCAGCGCCTCCAGGCTGCGCAGTGCCTGGGCCGCGCTGTGCGCCTGGCCGGCGACGTGGAAGCCCGGCACCTTCCCGACGTACGCGGCGTTGACCCGCGCGACCCGCGCGTCGTCGTCCACGACCAGGACCTCGATCATCGTGCCTCCTCCTCGGCGGCGGCGCCGCCCGCGGGCGCGGTCAGGGCGGGCTCCAGGACCTCGTCGGCCTCGGCCAGGGCCTCCGGCAGGACGACGGTGAACTCGGCGCCCCCGCCGTGCGCCTCGCCGACCACCGCGCTGCCGCCGTGCCGCTCGGCCAGCCGGCGCACCAGGGACAGCCCGATGCCCCGCTGCCGGTGTGCGGGCGGCTCCTTGGTGGACCACCCCTCCGTGAAGACCAGCTCCCGGTGCTCCGGCCGGATCCCGGGCCCGGTGTCGCGCACCGTGAGGACCGCGGTCCGTCCCTCCGCGCGCAGCTCGACCTCCACGCGCGCGTGCCGCTGCCCCGCCACGGCGTCGAGCGCGTTGTCCACCAGATTGCCCACGATGGTGACGAGCCCTCTGGCGTCGACCAGGCGGTCCGGGAAGCGGGTGCGGTCCGAGACCCACAGGGCGACACCGCGCTCCGCCGCCACGGTCGCCTTCCCGACCAGCAGCGCGGCGAGCAGGGGATCCAGGATCCGCTCGGTGATCTGCTCCGCGGTGGCGCGGTGGTCGCCGACCACCTCGCCGACGAACTCGACGGCGTCGTCGTACATCTCCAGCTCCAGCAGCCCCAGCAGGGTGTGCATGCGGTTGGCGTGCTCGTGGTCCTGGGCCCGCAGCGCGTCGATCAGGCCGCGCGTGGAGTCCAGCTCGCGGCCGAGCTGCTCCAGCTCGGTGCGGTCGCGCAGGGTGGCGACGGCCCCGCCGTCGCCGGTGGGCATCCGGTTGGCGACCAGGACGCGCTGGCCGCGCACCGTGAGCAGATCGGTTCCGGTGACCCGCCCGGCCAGCACGTCGGCCGTGCGCCCCTCGCCGAGCGCCTCACCGGGGGAGCGGCCCACCGCCTCACCGCCGATGCCGAGCAGGCGCTGCGCCTCGTCGTTGAGGAGGCGGATGCGGCCGGTGCCGTCCAGGGCGACGACGCCCTCGCGGATGCCGTGCAGCATGGCCTCGCGCTCCGCGAGCAGTGCCGCGATGTCCGAGAACGCCAGGTCACGCGTCTGCCGCTGGACCCGGCGCGAGATGAGCCAGGCGGCCAGCGCGCCGACGGCCAGCGCGCCCCCGGCGTAGGCGAAGAGCCCCGGGATCGCGTGCACCAGCCTGGCCCGGACACTGTCGTACGCGATGCCGACGGAGACCGCCCCGACGATCTCGCCGCCGTCGCGCAGCGGCACCTTGCCGCGCGCGGACCGCCCGAGGGTGCCGTCGTCGATCTCCATGACCTCCCGCCCGGCCAGGGCCTGGCCCGGGTCGGTGGAGACGACGCCGCCGACCCGCCGGGGATCGGTGTGCGACCAGCGCACGCCCCGCGCGTCCATGACCACGACGTACTCCGCGCCGGTGGCCTGCCGGATCCGCTCCGCCTCCCGCTGCACCGGGCCGTCCGGCGACGGGCGGGTGCCGCGCAGATCCCGGGCGATCTGCGGCTGCTGCGCCGTGGTCTGCGCGATCGCGAGCGCCCGGCGCATCGCCTGGTCGTCCAACTGGTCACCGAGGGGCGCGAGGAAGAGCCCGGTGGCGAGCACCGCGACGCCCGCGGCGATCGCCACCTGCATGAGCAGCACCTGCGAGAACACCCGCCGGGGCAGTCCGAGGCGCAGGCGGCGTGCGGGGGAAGTGGGGCGCATACCCCGACGGTACGCGGCGGCCCGCCGGGGCCGTGCGGGGGTGTGGCGCGGATCTCCACGACCGGGCGGCTCCGCCGGGGCCGGGTCCGGACCGGTGCGGCCCAGGCCACCAGGCCGCGCGCGGCGGGACGCGGCGGCCCCGCGCACCGCCCGGCGCGGTCAGCCGGCCAGCGCCCGGCGCGGATCTCCGCGACCGGGCGGCTCCGCCGGGGCCGGGTCCGGACCGGTGCGGCCCAGGCCACCAGGCCGCGCGCGGCGGGACGCGGCGGCCCCGCGCACCGCCCGGCGCGGTCAGCCGGCCAGCGCCGCCGTCATCGACAGCTCGCGCACCGTCAGCACCTCCATGCGGGCGGGCGAACCCAGCACCGACGTTCCGCAGCTCTCCGGGCGGGGCGGCAGCGAGGCACCCTGCGCCACGACGACCCGCCAGCGCCGCCCGTCGGCGTGGGCGACGGTCACCTTCCAGCGCGGGGCGGCGCCGTCGGTCCGCACCACGCTCAGCGTGTCCGCCGCGCACTCGCCCGTCATCGTGCGCACGGCCAGCTCGGCCGCCTGCCCGGGACGCTCCCACGCCGAGTTCCCGCGGCAGCCGTCCGGAACGATCCGCCCCTCCCGCACGCCGTGCAGGATCTCCCCGACGGCGTGGGCGTCGACCCGGCCGTACGCGTAGCCGTACGGCAGCACCAGCATGGTGGGCGAGAAGCGGTGACCACCCAGATGGGTGACCTCCCAGACGCCGTCCAGGCCGGAAGCGGCGAGTTCGGCGGCGAGCGGCCGGCCGAGCAGCGCGCAGCAGCGGTCGCGCTTGCCGTTGGTGCACACCAGCGCGAGCGGACCGCCGGTGTGGGGACGGCCGCCGAGCGCGGTGCCGACGGTGCGGTGGTCACCCCGGCCGAGGGCGGCGAAGTCCAGGCCGAGCAGCCGGCGCGGATCGGTGATCGTGGCCGTGTACAGCCGGCAGTGCCCCGGAACGGTGTGCGCCACGTACACCCGCCGCTCGGCGGGCGAGCCGCAGTCCGCGTGGCGGCCGGGGCGGCGGATGAGCGCGATGCGCACTCCCGTGCCCTTGGCGGCCTTCTCCAGCGCGCGGCCGAGTGCGGGGTCCAGGTGGCTGGAGGTGAGCGCCTTGGCGCCCCACGGGCCGGGCTGTTCGAGCAGCAGCCAGGTCCTCGCGGTGGCCGCGGTTCCCGCGAGGGGTTCCTGGAGGTCCCGGGAGACGGTTGAGCACGTACTCACAGAGGTGAGCCTAACCTGACTTGAGTGGCGACGACTCTCAGCCGCGCCCGGGCGTGGCATCGGGGTGGCCCCGCCCGGACGCGCCGACGCTGTCTCTGCGGAGTTCCCCACCACCGCCCCCGCATGCCTCGGCGGCCCCGGGCAGCGCACCGGTCACAGGACCGGCGTCGCCGCTGCGTCCGGTGTGCCCCTTCCCGCCGGAGGCCGCCGCCGTCCCCGTCCGCCGTGGGCCGGTGCGCTCGCGCGGGCCACGGGGGACGGGGAGGCCCCCGTGGGCCGGTGCGCTCGCGCGGGCCGCGGGGGACGGGGAGGCCGGCGGTGGGTGCGCCCCTCGTGCCCACCCGGGCGCATCCGGCGGCTCGTATCCTGGGGCGGCATTTCCGTTTCCGTCACCGTACCGGCGCCGTGGGGCCCGGTGCGCGCAGCGGCACGAGAGAGGTCGTCACACGTGGGGCAGAGCCCGAGTCCGCAGATCCCGGTCGTCGTCCTCGCCGGATTCCTCGGATCCGGAAAGACGACGCTGCTCAACCATCTCCTCCACCGCAGCGGGGGCAGCCGGATCGGCGCCATCGTCAACGACTTCGGCGCCATCGAGATCGACGCGATGGCGGTGGCCGGCGCGCTCGGCGACTCCACCGTCTCCCTCGGCAACGGATGCCTGTGCTGTGCCGTCGACAGCAGCGAGCTGGACACCTATCTGGAACGGCTCGCCGCTCCCGCCACCGGCATCGACGTCATCGTCATCGAGGCCAGCGGTCTCGCCGAGCCGCGGGAACTGGTGGGCATGGTCCTCGCCAGCGAACACCCCCGGGTCGTCTACGGAGGGCTGGTGGAGGTCGTCGACGCCGCCGAGTTCGACGACACGCGCGCGAAGCACCCGGAGATCGACCGGCACCTCGCGCTGGCCGATCTGGTGGTGGTCAACAAGCTCGACCGGGCGGCGGACGGCGACCGGGTGCTCGGCCTGGTCCGCTCCCTCACCGACCGGGCCGCCGTCGTCCCGGCCACCTACGGCCGGATCGACCCCGAGTTCCTCTTCGACTGCCGGCCGAGCACGGAGCGCATCGGGCAGCTCTCCTTCGACGACCTCCACGACCACTGCGGCGACGGGAGCGGCGCAGGCGAAGCGGCCGGGGAGCACGCCGGGCACCTGCACACCGCCTACGACAGCCTGTCCTTCGACTCCGGCGTCCCGCTGGACCCGCGCCGGCTGATGGCGTTCCTCGACAGCCGCCCCGAGGGGCTGTACCGGATCAAGGGGTACGTCGATCTCGGCCCGAACGACGTGCGCAACCGGTACGCCGTGCACGCCGTCGGGCGCTTCCTGCGCTTCTACCCGGAGCCCTGGCCGCCCGGCGAGCCCCGCAGGACCCGGCTGGTGCTGATCGGCGCCGGCGTCGACACCCGCGCCCTCGGCAAGGAACTGCGGGCGTGCGAGAGCGAGGCCCCACACGCCGACGAACACGGCATGTGGGGCGTCCTGCGGTACGTCCAGGACCCGGACGCGGGCGTGGAGGAGCCTTCCGGGGAGCCCTTCGCGAACCCCTCCGAACAGCCCTTCGGGGACCCCTCCGAGGGGCCCTTCGAAGACCCCTGGGAGGACCCCTCGGACCGCGCGGAGCCGGTCTAGACCGGGCCCGCCACCACCGCGACCGTCTTCGTCAGGGAGACACCGGAACCGTCCCGGCGCGGGTCGAGCTCCGGCAGTTCGGCCGGGGAGCCGTTCTTCTGGGCGGCCCGGGCCGGGGCGGCGCCCGCCCAGGCCAGCGACAGGCAGTCCTCGCCCTTCAGGAACCGCTGGCAGCGCACGCCGCCGGTGGCACGGCCCTTGCGCGGGAACTGGTCGAACGGGGTCAGCTTGGCCGTGGTCTGCACGGAGTCGTCCAGCGTGCCGCGCGAGCCCGCGGCCGTGAAGACCACCGCGTCCGCCGCGGGGTCGACCGCCGTGAAGGAGATGACCTTGGCTCCCTCGGTGAGCTTGATGCCCGCCACCCCGCCCGCCGGACGGCCCTGCGGACGCACCTGCGACGCCTGGAACCGCAGGAGCTGGGCGTCGTCCGTGATGAAGACCAGGTCCTCCTCGCCGGTGCGCAGCTCGACCGCGCCGACGATGCGGTCGCCCTCCTTGAGCGTGATGACCTCCAGCTCCTCCTTGTTGGCCGGGTAGTCGGGCACCACTCGCTTGACGATGCCCTGCTCCGTGCCGAGCGCCAGGCCGGGGGAGGACTCGTCGAGCGTGGTGAGGCAGACCACCGTCTCGTCGTCCTCCAGGGAGACGAACTCGGCGAGCGGGGCGCCGCCCGACACGTTCGGCGCCGTCGCCGTTTCCGGGAGCTGGGGGAGGTCGACGACGTTCAGGCGCAGCAGCCGGCCCGCCGAGGTGACGACGCCGATCTCGCCGCGGGCGGTGGCCGGCACCGCCGAGACGATCACGTCATGCTTGGCGCGCCGGGCGCCGGCGTCCGCCGGGAAGGGCTCCGCGTCCGCCGTGCGGGCCAGCAGCCCGGTGGAGGACAGCAGCACCCGGCACGGGTCGTCCGCCACCTGCAGCGGCACGGCCGCCGGAGCGCCCGCCGACTCCAGCAGCAGCGTGCGGCGGTCGGTGCCGAACTTCTTGGCGACCGCGGCCAGTTCCGAGGAGACCAGCTTGCGCAGCTCCGCGTCCGAGTCCAGGATCCGGGTCAGCTCCTCGATCTCCGCGGTGAGCCGGTCCTTCTCGGCCTCCAGCTCGATGCGGTCGTACTTGGTCAGGCGGCGCAGCGGCGTGTCGAGGATGTACTGGGTCTGGACCTCGCTCAGCGAGAACCGCTCCATCAGGCGCTGCTTGGCCTGCGCGGAGTTCTCGCTGGAGCGGATGAGGCGGATGACCTCGTCGATGTCGACCAGCGCGGTGAGCAGGCCCTCGACCAGGTGGAGGCGGTCGCGCCGCTTGCCGCGGCGGAACTCGCTGCGCCGCCGCACGACGTCGAACCGGTGGTCGAGGTAGACCTCCAGCAGCTCCTTCAGGCCCAGGGTGAGCGGCTGGCCGTCGACGAGGGCCACGTTGTTGATGCCGAAGGACTCCTCCATCGGCGTGAGCTTGTACAGCTGCTCCAGGACCGCCTCCGGCACGAAGCCGTTCTTGATCTCGATGACCAGGCGCAGGCCGTGCTCGCGGTCGGTGAGGTCCTTGACGTCGGCGATGCCCTGGAGCTTCTTGGCGCCCACCAGGTCCTTGATCTTGGCGATGACCTTCTCGGGGCCGACCATGAACGGCAGCTCGGTGACGACCAGGCCCTTGCGGCGCGCGGTCACGTCCTCCACGGTGACCGTCGCGCGGATCTTGAAGGTGCCGCGGCCCGACTCGTAGGCGTCCCGGATGCCGGACAGGCCGACGATCCGGCCGCCGGTGGGCAGGTCGGGGCCGGGGACGTGCTTCATCAGGGCGTCGAGATCGGCGTTCGGGTGCCGGATCAGGTGCCGGGCGGCCGCGATGACCTCGCGCAGATTGTGCGGCGGCATGTTGGTCGCCATGCCGACCGCGATGCCCGAGGCGCCGTTGACCAGCAGGTTGGGGAAGGCGGCGGGCAGGGCCACCGGCTCCTGCTCCTGGCCGTCGTAGTTGGGGGCGAAGTCGACGGTGTCCTCGTCGATGGACTCCGTCATCAGGCTCGTCGCCTCGGCCATCCGGCACTCGGTGTACCGCATGGCGGCCGGCGGGTCGTCGTTGCCCAGCGAGCCGAAGTTGCCGTGGCCGTCGACGAGCGGCACGCGCATGGAGAACGGCTGGGCCATGCGCACCAGGGCGTCGTAGATCGACGCGTCGCCGTGCGGGTGCAGCTTGCCCATGACCTCGCCGACGACGCGGGCGCACTTCACGTAGCCGCGGTCGGGGCGCAGGCCCATCTCGTTCATCTGGTAGACGATGCGGCGGTGCACCGGCTTCAGGCCGTCGCGGGCGTCCGGCAGAGCGCGGGAGTAGATCACCGAGTACGCGTACTCGAGGAAGGAGCCCTGCATCTCGTCGACGACGTCGATGTCGAGGATCTTCTCCTCGTACGAGTCGTCGGGCGGCGGGGTCTTCGTACTACGGCGGGCCATCGCTGCCGGCTCCTTGCTGAAGCGTGGACGGGGATCTGACGCGGACCATTGTGGCCCGGGGCACTGACAGTGGCCGAAGAGGACCCGTCACCGGCTGCCCGGGCCCGGTGCTGCCCGCAGGGTACGCCCTCACCCCGGGCGCTCCCGTCACCGCGTGCTCGCTCTCGGCGTACGGCGGCCGGGAACTCCACCGCTGGTCCGCACGCTTGCATACAGTGGCAGGACCGGCAGGAGAAAAACTGCGGTTCACCCGATGATTCCGCGATCGAAGGGACGTACATGCCCATGGGTCACACGGCCACAGCCCAGGCAGGCTCCGGCGGCCTGACAGCGACCGAGCACCGCCTGGCCAACGGCCTGCGCGTGGTGCTCTCCGAGGACCACCTGACCCCGGTCGCGGCGGTGTGCCTCTGGTACGACGTCGGCTCCCGCCACGAAGTCAAGGGGCGTACCGGCCTGGCTCACCTTTTCGAGCACCTCATGTTCCAGGGCTCCGCCCAGGTGAAGGGCAACGGCCACTTCGAGCTGGTGCAGGGCGCCGGCGGCTCGCTCAACGGCACCACCAGTTTCGAGCGCACCAACTACTTCGAGACCATGCCCGCCCACCAGCTCGAGCTCGCCCTCTGGCTGGAGGCCGACCGCATGGGCTCCCTGCTGACCGCCCTCGACGAGGAGTCGATGGAGAACCAGCGGGACGTGGTCAAGAACGAGCGCCGCCAGCGCTACGACAACGTGCCCTACGGCACCGCGTTCGAGAAGCTGACCGCCCTCGCCTACCCGGAGGGCCACCCCTACCACCACACCCCGATCGGCTCGATGGCCGACCTGGACGCGGCGACCCTGGAGGACGCCCGCGCGTTCTTCCGCACCTACTACGCTCCGAACAACGCGGTGCTGTCGGTGGTCGGCGACATCGACCCCGAGCAGACGCTCGCCTGGATCGAGAAGTACTTCGGCTCCATCCCGTCGCACGACGGCAAGCCCGCCCCGCGCGACGGCTCGCTGCCCGACGTCATCGGCGGGCAGCTGCGCGAGGTCGTCGAGGAGGAGGTCCCGGCCCGTGCGCTGATGGCCGCCTACCGCCTCCCGCACGACGGCACGCGCGCGTGCGACGCCGCGGACCTGGCGCTCACCATCCTGGGCGGCGGCGAGTCCTCCCGCCTCTACAACCGCCTCGTGCGCCGCGACCGCACGGCCGTCGCGGCCGGCTTCGGCCTGCTGCGGCTCGCCGGCGCGCCCTCGCTGGGCTGGCTGGACGTGAAGACGTCCGGCGACGTCGAGGTGCCCGTCATCGAGGCCGCCATCGACGAGGAGCTCGCCCGCTTCGCCGAGCAGGGGCCGACGGCGGAGGAAATGGAACGCGCCCAGGCCCAGTTGGAGCGCGAGTGGCTGGACCGGCTGAGCACGGTCGCCGGCCGCGCCGACGAACTGTGCCGCTACGCCGTCCTCTTCGGCGACCCGCAGCTCGCCCTGACCGCCGTGCAGCGCGTCCTGGAGGTGACGCCCGAGGAGGTCCAGGAGATCGCCCAGGCCCGCCTGCGCCCCGACAACCGCGCGGTGCTCGTCTACGAGCCCGTCGCACCCGAAGCCGAGACCGAGGCCACCGACGAGAACGAGGAGGCGGCCCAGTGACCGAGCTCGCCACGATGGACTTCCACCCCCGGCCGCAGGGCGGCGAGCCCAAGCCGTGGGCGTTCCCGGCCCCGGAGCGCGGGACCCTGGCCAACGGACTGACGGTCCTGCGCTGCCACCGCCCCGGCCAGCAGGTCGTGGCCGTGGAAGTGCTGCTGAACGCGCCCCTGGAGGCCGAGCCGGCCGGCCTCGACGGTGTCGCCACGATCATGGCGCGGGCCTTCTCGGAGGGCACCGACAAGCACTCCGCCGAGGAGTTCGCCGCCGAGCTGGAGCGCTGCGGGGCCACCCTGGACGCGCACGCCGACCACCCGGGCGTGCGGCTGAGCCTGGAGGTGCCCGCCTCCCGCCTGGCCAAGGCGCTCGGCCTGATCGCCGACGCCCTGCGGGCGCCCGCCTTCGCCGACAGCGAGGTCGAGCGGCTCGTCCGCAACCGCCTCGACGAGATCCCGCACGAGCTGGCCAACCCCTCCCGCCGGGCCGCCAAGGAACTCTCCAAGGAGCTGTTCCCGGCCGATTCGCGGATGTCGCGCCCCCGCCAGGGCACGGAGGAGACGGTCGCGAACATCGACTCCGCGGCCGTGCGCGCCTTCTACGAGCGGCACGTCCGCCCCGCCACGGCCACCGCCGTGGTCGTCGGCGACCTCACCGGCGTCGACCTCGACGCGCTGCTCGGCGACACCCTCGGCGCCTGGACCGGCTCCCCGGCCGAGCCGCGTCCGGTGCCCCCCGTGGTCGCGGACGACACCGGCCGGGTCGTCATCGTGGACCGCCCCGGCGCCGTCCAGACGCAGTTGCTGATCGGCCGCACCGGGCCGGACCGGCACGACCGGGTGTGGCCGGCGCAGGTGCTCGGCACGTACTGCCTCGGCGGCACCCTCACCTCCCGCCTGGACCGCGTCCTGCGCGAGGAGAAGGGCTACACCTACGGCGTGCGGGCGTTCGGCCAGGTCCTGCGGTCGGCGCCGGACGGCACGGGCGCCGCGATGCTCGCGATCAGCGGCTCCGTCGACACCCCCAACACCGGTCCCGCGCTGGAGGACCTGTGGACGGTGCTGCGCACCCTCGCCGCGGAGGGGCTCACCGACGCCGAGCGCGATGTCGCCGTGCAGAACCTGGTCGGTGTGGCGCCGCTGAAGTACGAGACCGCGGCGGCCGTCGCCGGCACGCTGGCCGACCAGGTCGAGCAGCACCTCCCCGACGACTACCAGGCCGAGCTGTACCGGCAGCTCGCCGCGACCGGCACGGTGGAGGCCACCGCGGCGGTCGTCAACGCCTTCCCGGTGGACCGCCTGGTGACCGTCCTGGTCGGTGACGCCGCGCAGATCAAGGCGCCCGTCGAGGCGCTCGGCATCGGCGAAGTCACCGTCGTCGCGGCCGAGTAGCCCGGCCGCCGGGACCGCCCGGCCCCGAGGGCCCTGGTGAGAAGCAGTCACCAGGGCCCTCTTATGCCCGAATTGAGGGGGAGGTTGCCTGTCTGCCCTGTGGGATGCGCTACAAAAACGGGCTTTCGTTTGGGATTCGAAAGTCGCCCCCCTTAGCGTCTTCCAGGCTGTCCGTCAGGCAGTGCGCCGCACCCGCGGCACCGGACAGCCATCGCCGAGTCCCCGTACGGCGCGAGCCAGGGGAGCCGGGGACCCAACCGCAGTCCCTGGGGTGAATCGGACGCCCGCGCGCGCAGCGAGGGGGTCCGTAGGAGACCTTCCTGCTCCGAACCCGTCAGCTAACCCGGTAGGCGAGAGGGAAGGAAAGGACGAGTCTGTACATGGCGTTCACGCGCGCCACCGGGAAGCACCGCCGTCCCAGCCGGATGCAGCGCACCACCGCCCGTGCGGCCGGTGTCGCGGCCCTCACCACCACCGGCGTCATCGGCACCGTGGCGGCTCCGGCCTTCGCCGCCGAGCCGGCTCCCGAGCAGACCGGTCTGACCCCGGTCGTCACCATCGGTGACTCCATCGCCGACCAGATCGACGCCCAGGCCGCCGCGCAGCAGCACGCCGCCGAGGAGGCCGCCCTGCGCAAGTTGGCCGAGGAGGCCGCGCGCGAGCGGGCCGCCGAGGCCGCCGAGGAGGCGCAGGCGGCCGCCGAGAAGGCCCGCGAGGCCAAGGAGCGCGCCGCCCGCGAGGCCGAGCGCGCGCGCCTGAACACCTTCGTGATGCCGATCAGCGGTTCCTACGTCTCCACCGGCTACCAGGCCGGCAGCTCCCTGTGGTCCTCGGGCAGCCACACCGGCGTCGACTTCCACGCCGCGAGCGGCACCCCCGTCCACGCCGTCGGGGCCGCCACGGTCGTCGAGGCCGGCTGGGGCGGCGCCTACGGCAACCAGGTCGTCCTCAAGATGCACGACGGCACCTACACCCAGTACGGCCACCTCTCCTCCATCGGGGTGTCCGTGGGCCAGACCGTCACCGCGGGCCAGCAGATCGGCCTGTCCGGCGCCACCGGCAACGTGACCGGTCCGCACCTGCACTTCGAGGCGCGCATGTCGCCCGAGTACGGCTCCGACGTCGACCCGGTCGCCTACCTCCGCGCGCACGGCGTCTCCCTCTGACACACCGGACGCCTCCGCGTCCCCGTGCCCCGGCCGCTTTCCGGCCGGGGCCTTTTCGTGTCCGGAACCCTGTGGCCTGACTTCCCGCGCCTTTGACGGGACCCCGCCGACCAAAAAACACCCATGAATTACGGCCCGCCATCGGAATTTCCGGTCCGCTGCCATAGAGTCAATCATCACGCGTCCATCGTCGACGTTTCACGGGGATCAAGGCGGAGGTCGGTCATGCGTGTTCCGGCGCATTCGGTGTGCACGGCGATCCGGGACGACATCGTCGCCGGTGTCCATGAGCGCGGCAGCCGCCTCACCGAGGAACTCCTCGCCCGCCGCTACGGCGTCTCCCGGGTCCCCGTCCGCGAGGCGCTGCGCACCCTGGAGGCCGAGGGGTTCGTGGTGACCCGGCGCCACGCGGGCGCGTGCGTCGCCGAGCCGACCGAGCGGGAGGCCGCCGACCTGCTGGAGATCCGCCTGCTGCTGGAACCGCTCGGCGCCGCCCGGGCCGCCCAGCGCCGCACCGAGGCACATCTGAAGGTGCTGCGGGGCCTGGTGAGGCTGGGCCAGGAGCGCGCCAGGCGGGGTACCAGCGAGGATCTGCGCTCCCTGGGCGGCTGGTTCCACGAGACGCTCACCCAGGCTTCCGGCAGCCCGCCGCTGATCGCGACGCTGACCCAGCTACGGCACAAGATCGCCTGGATGTACGTCGTGGACCCGCCGTCCGGCCCGGTGGAGCTGTGGGCCGAGCACGGCGCCATCGTGGACGCGGTGGCCCGCGGCGACAGCGAGCGCGCGCGGGCGCTCACGGCGCAGCACACCGAGCGGTCGACGGCCGGGCACCGGCTGCGCCTGCCCGCCGCGGGCGAGCGGGCGGAGGCCGTGAGGACCTCGCAACACGGCGTAAACACAGCGGGCCTGCGGAATTAACACGGGCACCGTATACAAAAGAAGCGTTATTCGTCGCCGACTTCTTCTTGCGCGCTCCCGGCGCCGTGTTTTCCGTGCCGCCCTTTCTCCCGGAGGTCCCTGTATTCCTGTCCCGCGGGTAAATCGGGTACCGGTTCCGGAGAAGCGGGCGGATGCCCGTCGAGGAAGAGTGCCGCCCGCGGCGGGGAAGAGGCATCCCGTCCGGGAAAAGCGTCCGGCGAGCGTGAGGCGAACGAAAAACCGCGCCCCCCGAAAAAAGGGGACGCGGCTCCGTCGTAGGGCATCCGGGTGCCCGGAAGGCGGCTCAGACGGTCTCGGGGAGCTCCTCCAGCCCCTCCGCGACCAGCTTCGCCAGACGGTCCAGGGCGGCATCCGCGCCCTCGGCGTCGGACGCCAGGACGATCTCCTCGCCGCCCTGCGCGCCCAGGCCGAGCACGGCCAGCATGGAGGCCGCGTTGACGGGGTTGCCGTCGGCCTTGGCGATCGTCACCGGGACGCCTGTGGCCGTGGCGGCTCGGACGAAGATGGAGGCGGGGCGGGCGTGGAGACCCTCGGCCCAGCCGACGTTGACGCGGCGCTCAGCCATGTGATGCTGCCCTTCAGGTGTTCAGGGTTGTCTAGACCAGTTTCCCACATCGTGGGGCATGCCCGGGGCGGTCGTGCGACCGCCCCCGCGGGCGCCGGACCGCGGCCTCGGCCCGGCGCCCGTCACCCCACAGCCTGCCCCGCGCCGTTGTCGTACGCGAGCCGTACTCTGGGGCCCATGCAGACCCCGCCGGACCGGCACGAGTATCCCGCCCACTGGGAGGCCGACGTGGTGCTGCGCGACGGCGGCACCGCGCGCGTCCGCCCCATCACCGTCGACGACGCCGAGCGCCTGGTCAGCTTCTACGAGCAGGTCTCGGACGAGTCGAAGTACTACCGCTTCTTCGCGCCCTACCCCCGCCTGTCCGCCAAGGACGTCCACCGCTTCACGCACCACGACTTCGTGGACCGGGTGGGACTCGCGGCCACAGTGGGCGGCGAATTCATCGCCACCGTACGCTACGACCGCATCGGCGCCGACGGTACGCCCGCCTCCGCCCCGGCCGACGAGGCCGAGGTCGCCTTCCTCGTGCAGGACGCCCACCAGGGCCGCGGCGTCGCCTCCGCCCTGCTGGAGCACATCGCCGCCGTCGCCCGGGAGCGCGGCATCCGCCGCTTCGCCGCCGAGGTGCTGCCCGCCAACACCAAGATGATCAAGGTGTTCACGGACGCCGGCTACACCCAGAAGCGCAGCTTCGAGGACGGCGTCGTCCGCCTGGAGCTCGACCTCGAACCCACCGACCGCTCGCTGGCCGTGCAGTACGCGCGCGAGCAGCGCGCCGAGGCCCGCTCGGTGCGCCGGCTGCTCGCGCCCGGCTCCGTCGCCGTCGTCGGCGCCGGCCGCACACCCGGGGGCGTCGGCCGCAGCATCCTGGGCAACATCCGCGACGCCGGCTTCACCGGCCGCCTCCACGCCGTGAACAAGGCGTTCCCCGAGGGACGGCAGGACCTCGACGGGGTGCCCGCCCACCGCTCGGTGCGGGAGATCGACGGCCCCGTCGACCTCGCGGTGGTCGCCGTGCCCGCCGAGCAGGTCCCCGAGGCCGTCGCCGAATGCGGCGAGCACGGCGTGCAGGGCCTGGTCGTGGTCTCCGCCGGATACGCCGAGAGCGGCCCCGAGGGACGCGAGCGCCAGCGCGCCCTGGTGCGCCAGGCCCGCGCGTACGGCATGCGCATCATCGGGCCCAACGCCTTCGGGATCGTCAACACCTCCGCCGCGGTGCGGCTCAACGCCTCCCTCGCCCCCGAGCTGCCCCGCCCCGGCCGCATCGGGCTGTTCGCGCAGTCCGGCGCCATCGGCATCGCCCTGCTGTCCCGGCTCCACCGGCGCGGCGGCGGGGTCACCGGCGTCACCGGCGTGTCGACCTTCGTCTCCTGCGGCAACCGCGCCGACGTCTCGGGCAACGACCTCCTCCAGTACTGGTACGACGACCCGGACACCGACGTCGTCCTGATGTACCTGGAGTCCATCGGCAACCCGCGCAAGTTCACGCGCCTGGCCCGGCGCACGGCCGCGGCCAAGCCCCTGGTCGTCGTCCAGGGCGCCCGCCACCGGGCCGCGGCGCCCCAGGGGCACGCCGTACGCGCCACCCGGCTGCCCCACGCGACCGTCTCCGCGCTGCTGCGGCAGGCCGGGGTGATCCGCGTCGACACCATCACCGAGCTGGTCGACGCGGGCCTGCTGCTCGCCCGGCAGCCGCTGCCGGCCGGGCCCCGCGTGGCGATCCTCGGCAACTCCGAGTCGCTGGGCCTGCTCACCTACGACGCGTGCCTGGCCGAGGGGCTGCGCCCGCACCCGCCGCTGGACCTGACCACGGCGGCCTCGGCCCGCGACTTCCACGCGGCGCTGTCGCGCGCGCTGGCGGACGACACCTGCGACGCCGTCGTCGTGACGGCGATACCGACGGTGGGGGAGGGGCCGGCCGGCGACGCGGCGCTCGCCGAGGCCCTGAGGTCCGCCTCGGCCCGCACCCCCGCCAAGCCCGTCCTCGTCGTCCACGTGGAACTGGGCGGGCTCGCCGAGGCCCTGTCCGCGGCGGCGAGCACGGCCCCGCAGACCGCCCCCGCCG
>NZ_WYCT01000964.1 GCF_011008945.1 Streptomyces harenosi | reverse complement strand
ACAGAAGGCTTACCGCTGCTTCGCGCCGAAGTTGCCGCAGCCGTGATACTGGCGGGTGCCGATGGTCAGGTTCACCTTGGCATCGAACGCCTCGCCGCTCATGTCGTCCTGGCAGGTGGTGCGCTGGAAGCTGAGCTTGACGTCGGTACCGTCGGACGCCTTGCCACTCCAACCGTCAGCACCTTCGGTGGGCGTGGCGACGTCGAAGCGACGCTCGCCATAGTCAACTTCCACCCGCAGGCCCGGCGCGTCGCCATCGACGACCGCCAACCAGCCCGGCTCGTTGCCCGTGGCGCGGAACGCGGCCGTGCCCGCACTGCCATCGCCTTCGGTCGCTTCGACCGCATGGCACTCGCGGTCCGCCTCGCCCTTCAGGCTCAACAGGCCGTCATCGCTGCCCTTGGTCCAGAAG
>NZ_WYCT01000963.1 GCF_011008945.1 Streptomyces harenosi | reverse complement strand
GTCCTCATGGACGGAAAAGCTCCTGTGTTCGATGGCACCGGCGCGTCGGGATTTTGACGCGCACGCAGCTTACTTCGAGGAGGCAGCGCTCGTCGAAGGGTGCTTGGGATGAAAAGCGCACTTGATCACAGAAACAGCGCGGTTAACGTGAATGGTGGCTTATCCGACAATCAGACACGCGGTGGATGGCACCGCAGGTATGGCTCGCATTCCCACATACGGTCTGGTCCGGCCGGGGCGATGTTGCACGGAAAGCCTACGCCGCTTAAGTCGACGGGTGCGGGACCCAGCACAAGCCATGCTTCCTCGCGTCGTGGCCAGCAATCGCGCTCAGCGCAACTGCTGGGCGCATGCGGCCCCCTGTGTGGCGTAGTCGCGGACGTAGCCGTCCGTCGTCAGCACCGTGATATCG
>NZ_WYCT01000962.1 GCF_011008945.1 Streptomyces harenosi | reverse complement strand
GCTCGAAACCAAACTCGTCACGCAGCGCCAGGGCGGTGGCGTGCCACTCGGCGGCAGGCACTTCCAGCGTCACTTCGCCGCGGGGTTCGACCACGATGACCTTCGCACCAGCGAAACGTGCGGAGAGTCGGTCGATGAAGGATGCTTGCTCTGCCATGGGGGCTTGGCGCGCTCTTGTCAGGTGAAGGGGTCAGCGGGCGATGGTCTGTGTACGCCAGATCTTCTTCTGCAGCTGCAGGATCCCGTACACCAGCGCCTCGGCGGTCGGCGGGCAGCCCGGGACGTAGACGTCCACCGGCACCACGCGATCACAGCCGCGCACGACAGAATAGGAGTAGTGGTAATAGCCACCACCGTTGGCACAGCTACCCATCGAGATGACCCACTTCGGGTCCGGCATCTGGTCGTAGAC
>NZ_WYCT01000961.1 GCF_011008945.1 Streptomyces harenosi | reverse complement strand
CCCATAGCCTTGCTGCTGCTGAACCACGGCACCTTGGGGCGTGCGCATTTGCGAATACACGTAGCCAGCGCCTGCGCCCGCGGCCGCAGCGACCGCGTACGTGGCCGGCTTGGCCTTTGGGTTGATCAACCGCGTCAACGCTGCACCGGCCACCGACCCGATGGCCGAAGACATGCCGGAAGTAACCTGCGGTGCGTTGGCGGCGTGAACGCCCATGTTGATCAAATTGCTCAGTTCGTTGGCACCTTGCCAATTGCCGCTCGACTGGCCGACCGTTTGGCGAACGGCTTCGCCCACTTGGCGAGCCAGATACGGGTCCACGTTTTGCTGCTGCGCCGAAGCGTCGTTGGAGAACGTGGCCAAAGCGGTGGCGGCCAAAGCGCCTGCGATCACCATCTTTGCCGTCCTGGAC
>NZ_WYCT01000960.1 GCF_011008945.1 Streptomyces harenosi | reverse complement strand
CCCGCACCCCCAGCGTCCACGCCTCCGCGTGGGCCCTGGGGATGCGGCCGTTCGTTGGGCGGTTCCGGGTCCCGGGCGGTTCCGGGTCCCGGGCGGTGCCGGGTCCCGGGGGGCTCCGGGTCACGGGCGGCTCCGGGTCACGGGCGGCTCCGGGTCCCGGGCGGCTCCGGGTCCCGGGCGGCTCCGGGTCACGGGCGGCTCCGGGTCCCGGGTGGCCCCTTTTCCCGGGTGGCCCCGTTCCCCGGGGGATCCCTTTTCCCTGGTGGCCCCGTTCCGCGGGTGGTTCCGCTCCGCGGGCGGTTTCGGGTCCCGGGCGGTTCCGTTTCCCCGGGTGGCCCCTTTCCCCGGGTGGCCCAGCTCTGTGGGCGGTCCCGTACCCCGGGCCGTCCCGTACCCCGGGCGATCCCTGTCTC
>NZ_WYCT01000959.1 GCF_011008945.1 Streptomyces harenosi | reverse complement strand
GTTCCAGGCCCCCAACATGGTGCGATCACCACCACCCGGGACATGGATCATGTTGCCCTGCCAGACTTCGTTGAGCCGGAAGGAAATGGGCCACTGAGGCACCATGTCGCCACTGCAACGATTGTTCAGCCAGGCGCTCGCGCCGGGGAACATGCCGGTGATGTACGGCGTGTCGACCTCCCAGCCGCCCACACCATCGAGACTGGCGTTGAAGCTGCCACTCCCGACCAGGTCCATCTCGACACTGAACCGGCGCCGCATCTGCACCGGCAGGGCGTTGTTGCCTGGCAGGCTGACGTCGGTGACGGCAAACTCAGTCTTGCCGTTGTAGAGGCTGACGCTCTCGCCGAAAAGATCATCCTTCAGCGCCGTCAGGTTCTGGGCGGACTCAATGAGCTTGCGGTATTCCTGGT
>NZ_WYCT01000958.1 GCF_011008945.1 Streptomyces harenosi | reverse complement strand
GATGCTGGCGCCGATGCTGGGCACCCTGCACAACCTGTTCTACTACGAAAAGCTGATGGCCGACATCCGCGCGGCGATCGAGGCGGGAACCTTCCTGGCCTTCCGTGAGTCCTTCTACGCGGCACGCGGGGCGGTGGCCCCGCCGCTGTAACCCGAACGCCCCCTGCCAAACGGCCCAAGGACGAACGCCCGGGGCCGTGGCATACTTCAAGGCTGACCCAGATCCGCGGTCGACACCCCCGTCCCTGAAGGGACGGGAGCGCCGCCCAACCAAAGGACCAACGATGAACCTGCTTGCTTTCCTGATTCCCGCCGCCCACGCCCAGGCCGCCGGCGGCCAACCGCAGGGCATGGGCCTGACCACGCTGCTGTTCCCGATCATCCTGATCGCCATCATGTACTTCCTGATGATC
>NZ_WYCT01000957.1 GCF_011008945.1 Streptomyces harenosi | reverse complement strand
ATCTTGAATACGACCACGCCGACATCTTCCCGGACGTGGCGGCGATCCAGCGCCAGTTCCACCACCTAGTGCGTACCGTGCCCGCACGTGGGCGGCTGATCGTCAACGGCGAGGATCAGCACCTGGCCGAAGTGCTGGCGATGGGCTGCTGGACTCCGGTCGAGCGGTTTGGTTTCGATCCGTCGCTGGAGTGGCATGCCGAGCTGCTGGCCGCCGATGGCAGCGCGTTCCGCGTGCACCATCGTGGGCAGGCGCTGGGCGACGTGCAGTGGTCGCTGCTGGGCCGCCACAACGTGCTCAACGGGCTGGCCGCGCTGGCCGCTGCGCATGCAGTGGGCGTGGCGCCGGCCACGGTGATCCCGGCGCTGGCGCGCTTCCGCAGCGTCAAGCGCCGCATGGAAGTGATCGGCAGC
>NZ_WYCT01000956.1 GCF_011008945.1 Streptomyces harenosi | reverse complement strand
CAGATAAAGCGATGGCAAACGGAGCATTCGGACAGTTCAAGTCGCTGCAGAAAGAAGACGTGCTTGCGATACTGAAAGCATCATTGTAATAACATAAAGGGGGCGGCCGGATTGGCAGCTCCTTTTTTTCTGTGTTATAGTAATTCCCTTACGATTTTTTTGGAGGTTATGATAAATGGAGAACTTTACGTACTACAATCCGACGAAACTGATTTTCGGAAAAGGTCAAATCGACCAATTGAAAAAAGAGCTGAAGCAATACGGGAAAAACGTGCTGCTTGTATACGGAGGCGGCAGCATTAAGCGAAACGGCCTGTATGACCAAGTAACAGGCATCTTAAAAGAAGAAGGCGCAACCGTTCATGAGCTTGCGGGCGTTGAACCGAACCCGCGTCTGGAAACGGTAAATAAAG
>NZ_WYCT01000955.1 GCF_011008945.1 Streptomyces harenosi | reverse complement strand
TCGGGCGCCTCCACCACGGCCCGCCCCTGCTCCGCCGTCGTCGCCAGCGGCTTGTCCAGCAGCAGATGGCGGCCCGCCCGCGCCGCGCGCGCCGCGAGTTCCGCCTGCACCGCCGGGGGCAGCGCGACGGCGACCGCGTCCACCGCGTCGAGCAGGGCGTCGACGTCCTCGTAGGCGCGGGCGCCGTACCGGTCCGCGAGTTCCCGGGCGGCATCCGGCCGGCGCCCCCACACCGCCGTGAAGTCCAGCCCCTCGTGGCGGCTGAGAGCGGGCGCGTGGGCCGCCCGCGCCCACGGCCCCGTGCCGAGCAGTCCGATGCGCATGTCCCGCCTCTCACCTCGCCCGTCAGATCGGGACCGAGCCTGCCACGCCGACCGGGCCCGGGCGCAAGCCCCCTCCCGCCCGGCCTCGCAC
>NZ_WYCT01000095.1 GCF_011008945.1 Streptomyces harenosi | reverse complement strand
CGCCCGGCCCTCCCGCACGGCCGGCACGGCGCCGGGCTCGCCGCCCTCGGTCAGCCGCACCGCGTACGGGGACCAGCGCCCCGGCACGGCGGCCTCCTCGTCCAGCAGCTCCTCGGCGGTGGCCCGCCCCGGCCGGGCCACCAGCGTCACCTCGGGCCGCTCGTTGTCGGCGGCCAGCAGTTCCTCGATGCCGGCCCGCCCGCCGCCGAGGGAGTCCCACAGCGCGGAGACGACCCAGCGCGGGTGTGCGTGCACGACGGCGAGATGGTCCTCGGGGTCCTCGTCGTAGGGCGGCGCGATACGCGCCAGCCACCCGTCGAGGTCGTCCTGGGCGATCTTGCGCAGCACGGCGTTGACGAACTTGGCCCGCCCGTCGCCGAGCACCACCCGGGCCAGCTCCACGGAGGCCGACACGGCGGCGTGGGTCGGGATCCGCGTGCCCAGGAGCTGGTGCGCGCCGAGGCTCAGCACGTCGAGGACGGGCGGGTCCACCTCCCGCAGCGGCCGGTCGACACAGGCGGCGATGACGGCGTCGTACGTCCCCTGCCGCCGCAGCGTCCCGTAGACCAGCTCGGTCGCCAGGGCCGCGTCCCGGGCGTCGAAGTCGCCCTTGTCGCGGGCCTTGCGCAGCAGCGGCGGCAGGACGAGGTTGGCGTAGGCGTCCCGCTCGTCCACCGCCCGCAGCGCCTCGAAGGCGAGGATGCGGACGGGGTCCTTCTGGGGCCGGCGGTAGGGCTTGCCCGGCTTGCGGGGCCGACGGGAGGTGTCGCTCACGAAAAAGGTGCTCCGGTCATGGGTGACGTGGTGCTTTTCAGCCTACGTCGCCGGACTGGGGCAGGTGACGGGCCCCGTCACTGCCCGAGGGTCTCCCCCTCGGCGATCCGCGCCCCGCGCGCCCAGTCCGCCGCCTTCATCGGCTTCTTGCCCTGGGCCTGCACCCACAGCAGTTCCACGGCGTGGGAGCCGGTGCCGGCGTACACCTCGTTCTTGCCGGCCGCCAGCCGGCCCGGGGCCAGTTCCGTGCGGTCCGGGGCGAGGGCGACCTGGACGAGCTTGAGCCGCTCGCCGCGGAAGGTGGTCCAGGCGCCCGGCGCCGGGGTGCAGCCGCGCACGAGCCGGTCGACCCGCAGGGCGGGCGCGTGCCAGTCGACGCGGGCGTCCTCGACGGTGACCTTGGGGGCGAGGCTGACGCCCTCGGCCGGCTGCGGCACGGCCTTCAGGGTGCCGTCCTCGATGCCGTCCATGGTCGCGGCGAGCAGCCCGGCACCGGCGAAGGCGAGGCGGGTGAGCAGGTCGCCGCTGGTGTCGGTGGGCCGGACGGTCTCGGTGATGGTGCCGTACACCGGCCCGGAGTCGAGCCCTTCCTCGATGAGGAACGTGGAGGCGCCGGTGATCTCGTCCCCCGCCATGATGGCGTGCTGCACGGGCGCGGCGCCCCGCCAGGCGGGCAGCAGCGAGAAGTGCAGGTTGACCCAGCCGTGGGCGGGGATGTCGAGGGCGGCCCTGGGCAGCAGGGCGCCGTAGGCGACGACGGGACAGCAGTCGGGCGCGATCTCCCGCAGCCGCTCCAGGAACTCCGGGTCCCGGGGCTTGGCGGGCTTGAGCACCTCGATCCCGGCCTCCTCGGCCCGCTCGGCCACGGGGGAGGCGACCAGCCTGCGCCCGCGCCCGGCCGGCGCGTCGGGCCGCGTGACGACGGCGGCCACCTCGTGCCGGCCGGAGGCGAGCAGGGCGTCCAGGGCGGGAACGGCGACCTCGGGGGTGCCGGCGAAGACCAGCTTCATGGGTGGGCACGGGCCTCTCGGGCGGGGTGGTGTGCGAGCGGCGCACCAGTCTATGGGGCGCGTCCCGACGCCCACGACCGGACCGCCGCCCTCGGCGAACGCCCTCCACGGGCGGGGCCCCGCCCCGCCCCGCCGGAACGGGGCGGTGCGCGGGCGGGAGGGGGGATTCCGCAGCGGAGGCCCGAGCGCGCATCTCCCCGGAGGGCGTACGCGCACGCTCCCGCGCCCCAGACCGTGACCCGCGGGGCGCATCGGCGTTGGTCAAGAAAGAGTTGACACAGCGGGCCGCCTCGGCCCGAGTTCCTTTCAACGCCGGTTCGAGAGGCTTGTTCATGGCCGACCACGCATCCCACGACGCCCAGGCTCGGGCCAGCCTGCACCTTCTGGTGCGCGACATCGAGCGGGTCCGCCGGCAGGTGGACGCGCTGCGCACGCTCACCGCCCAGCTCGGCAACGTCTACCGTCCGCGCCGCTCCGGCCCCGCCACGGGCTTCGTCGTCTACGGCCGTGCCCCCGCCCCCACGGTCCGTCTCGCGCAGGAGCTGCGGGACAGCGTCGAGACCCTGGTCACGGCGGCCGTGGACTTCGACCGCTCGCTCGGCTTCTCCTGGGACGCGGTGGGCTCCGCCCTGGGAGTGACCAAGCAGGCGGTGCACCGCCGGTACGGCTCGCGCCGCGCCGGGGCCCAGCCCGCCGGCGCCGCCGTCACCGCCACCGCCGAGGCCGAGCGCCCGTCCGAGGTGCCCGGCACCCGTCCGGTCGGCCTGGGCATGGGTGTCTCCACGGTCCCCACCGTCCCCGCGGCCCGCTCCATGCCGACCCAGCCGACGGCCGGCAGTCCCGCCCTGCGCGACGAGGCCAGGCCGACGGCCTTCCCGAGCCCTCGCAACGGCTGACGCACCCCGGCCGCCCACCCCCCTCCCGGCACGCACCGGGAGGGCGGCGCTCGGCCACGGGCTTCTCACCCGATGTCGGGCGGATCGATCCGCACCCGCACCGCCTCGCCGTTCCCCCGCGCCATCCGTGCCGCCTGGGCGGCCTTCAGCGCGCCGGCCAGCGCCGCGCCACTGCCCGGCGGCACCCGGATCAGCGCCCGCTCCCAGTGCTCGCCCGGAGGCGGCGCACCGGGCCGCCGCGGGCGCCCCGCGGCCGGGACGGGCAACGGCACCGGCCCCAGCACCTCGGCCGTGGGCGGCAGGTCCACCGTACGGAGGAAATCGGCCACGGCCTCGCCGCTCCCCGACACGGCCGCCATCCGCGACACCGGCGGAAAGCCCAGTTCGGCCCGCTCGGCCAGCTCCCGCACGGCGTGGCCGACCGGGTCCCAGCGCACCAGCGCCTGGACGGGCCGCAGGGTCGGCTCGGCGACCACGACCACCGTGCCGCCCTCCGTCTGCGGCCGGACCAGCGCGGCACTCGCCAGCCACCGGCGCAGCGCGTCCTCCCCCGCCCGCAGATCGGGCCGCGCGAGCATGGCCCAGCCGTCCAGCAGCAGCGCCGCCGCGTACCCGCCCTCGGCGACGGGCTCGGCACCCGGCGTGCTCACCACCAGCGCGGGCGTCCCCGGCACCGTGTCGAGGACGTGCTCGCGCCCCGAGGTCCGCACCGGTACGGCCGGGAAGGCCCGCCCCAGTTCCTCGGCGGTCCGGCGCGCCCCGACGACCTGCGCCCGCAACCGGAACGACCCGCACTCCGCGCAGTGCCAGCCGCCCTCCTCGCGCCCGCACCATCCGCAGCGCACCTCGCCGCGCGACTCGTGCGCCTCCAGCGGCCCGGAGCAGTGCCGGCAGCGGGCCGGCGTCCGGCAGGCCGCACACGCCAGCCGCGGCACATAACCCCGCCGTGGCACCTGGACGAGCACCGGCCCGTGCCGCAGGCCCTCCCGGGCGGCCTGCCAGGCCAGGGTCGGCAGCCGGGCGGCCCGGGCGGCCTCGTCGCGGGCCAGGTCCCCGTCCCCCACGGTCCGTACCAGCGGGGCGGCGGCCCGGACCTGCTCGCGGGCGGCGACCAGGGGCCGGGCCCAGCCGGTCTCCACGAGCTGGGCGGCCTCGACCGTGCACGCGACGCCGCCCAGCAGGAAACCGCACCTGTCGTGGGCCGCCCGCAGCAGCAGGACCTCGCGGGCGTGGGGCTGCGGGGCGTGCGGTTCGCTGTGGCTGTCGTCGCCGTCGTCCCACAGGGCGACCAGCCCCAGGTCCCGCACGGGGGCGAACATGGCCGCGCGGGTCCCCACGACGGCCCGTACGGACCCCCGCCGCACGGCCAGCCACTGCGCGTACCGCTTCTCGGGCCCGGCATCGGCGGTCAGCACCGCGTGCCGCCCCTCCCCCAGCAGCGCTGTCAGCGCGGCGTCCACCCGGGCCACCGCCCGCCCGTCCGGCAGCACGACCAGCGCGCCGCGCCCGGAGGCGAGCGTGGCCGCCACGGCCCGCGCCAGCTCCTCGCTCCACCGGGGCCCGGGCAGCGCGTTCCACACGGCGCGCGGCGCGCCCCCGGCCGCCAGGGACTCCAGGAACGCGGCCCCCCGCTCGTACCGGGTCCAAGGCCCCGGCCCGGGCGGCGCGGGCGGCGGGAGCGGCGCCGGTGAGGGCCGTCGCTCGGCCCGGGCGCTGCGCGGCGGCACGGCGAGCTGCAGCACATCGGCGAGGCTGCCCGCGTACCGGTCGGCGACGGCCCTGGCGAGGCCCAGCAGTTCCTCGCTGAGCACCCGCTCGGGCGACACGACCTGGGCGAGCGCGGCCAGCGGGCCGGAGTAGTCGGACTCGGCGCGCCGCTCGATGAGGAAACCGTCGATCAGGCCGCCGCCCTCGCGGCGCCCCTCCCGGACGCGGTGCCGCCCGGCCCCGAACCGCACCCGCACCCGCACGCCGGGCTGTGCCTGGGCGTCCAGCTCCTCGGGGACCGCGTAGTCGAAGTACCGGTCGAGGTGGAGCACGCCCTTGTCGACCAGCACCCGGGCGACGGGCAGCTCCTTGGCGAGCGCCGCCCCCCGCCAGGTGCGCGGCTTGGCCCGGGGTGCGTTGGCCCGGCGCACGCTCTCCCGGATGAGCGCGAGCTGCTCGGGCGGCGCACCCTCGGCCCCGCCTTCCGCCTGTCCGTTCTCGCTGCTCACGCTTGCATTCTTACCAAAGCCCACCGACAACCGGAGGCGGGCCCGCGGCCCCTTCGGGTGGCCGGGGTCCGGTACTCCGGGGCCGGACGCACCGGGGCCCGGTGCCCCCGCGGGGGTACCGGGCCCCGGTCTGCGACGTGCGTCTCAGCGCGCCGGGCGGTTACAGCCCCGCGGCCTCGCGCAGCGCGTCCACGCGGTCGGTGCGCTCCCAGGTGAAGTCGGGCAGCTCCCGGCCGAAGTGGCCGTAGGCGGCCGTCTGGGCGTAGATCGGGCGGAGCAGGTCCAGGTCGCGGATGATGGCGGCCGGACGCAGGTCGAAGACCTCGTCGATCGCCTTCTCGATCTTCTCGGGGTCGACCTGGGCGGTGCCGAAGGTCTCCACGAAGAGACCGACCGGCTCGGCCTTGCCGATGGCGTACGCCACCTGGACCTCGCAGCGGGCGGCCAGACCGGCGGCGACCACGTTCTTGGCGACCCAGCGCATGGCGTACGCGGCGGAGCGGTCCACCTTGGACGGGTCCTTGCCGGAGAAGGCGCCGCCGCCGTGGCGGGCCATGCCGCCGTAGGTGTCGATGATGATCTTACGGCCGGTCAGGCCGGCGTCGCCCATCGGGCCGCCGATCTCGAAGCGGCCGGTGGGGTTGACCAGGAGGCGGTAGTTCTCCGTGTCCAGCTTGATGCCGTCGTCCAGGAGCGCCTTCAGCTCCGGCTCCACGACGAACTCGCGGATGTCGGGCGCGAGGAGCGAGTCCAGGTCGATGTCGCTCGCGTGCTGGGAGGAGACGACGACCGTGTCCAGGCGCACGGCCTTGTCGCCGTCGTACTCGATGGTGACCTGCGTCTTGCCGTCGGGGCGCAGGTAGGGGATCGTGCCGTTCTTGCGCACGTCCGACAGGCGCTTGGACAGGCGGTGGGCGAGGAAGACCGGCAGCGGCATCAGCGTCGGCGTCTCGTCCGTGGCGTAGCCGAACATCAGGCCCTGGTCACCGGCGCCCTGCTTGTCCAGCTCGTCGTCGTCGCCCTCGACACGGGCCTCGTAGGCCGCGTCGACGCCCTGCGCGATGTCCGGCGACTGCGCGCCGATCGAGACCGAGACGCCGCAGGAGGCGCCGTCGAAGCCCTTCTTGGAGGAGTCGTAGCCGATCTCCAGGATCTTGCCGCGGACCAGCGTCGGGATGTCCGCGTAGGCCTTGGTCGTGACCTCGCCGGCCACGTGCACCAGGCCGGTGGTGATCAGGGTTTCGACGGCGACCCGGGAGGTCGGGTCCTCGCGCAGAAGCGCGTCGAGAATGGTGTCGCTGATCTGGTCAGCGATCTTGTCGGGGTGACCTTCGGTCACGGACTCCGAGGTGAACAGGCGACGGGACACAACGCTCCCTGGGGTTGCAGCGGCTGCTGGCTGATCATGGGCGGACGAAGCGGGGAGCTGCACCCGGCGACGTCCTTGAACAGTTTATCGGTCGCACTCAGCCGTGGGCCCACCTGTCTCGCCTCTCGGGCGCGCTGTGACCTGCGGCACGGGCATTCTGCCGAAGCCGGGCGCCCTTGGCCAGGGGCGCCACGCCCGGATGCGCGGCGGTCGGGTGAGCCGTGAGACCGCGCGGGCCCTCAGCGGAGCCGGTCGGCCACGAGGTCCCACACGGTTTCGGCCAGTGCTTCCTTCGGTCCGTGCGGGACGGGGGTCTCGCTTCCGTCGGCGCCCAGCACCACGGCCTCGTTCTCCTCGGCGCCGAAGGTCTTGCGCTCCCCCACCTCGTTGACGACGAGCAGGTCACAGCCCTTCCGCTTCAGCTTGGCCCGGCCGTTGGCCAGCACGTCGTCCGTCTCGGCGGCGAAACCGACGACGACCTGGCCGGGGCGGGCCCGGTCGGCGCAGACCTCGGCGAGGATGTCGGGATTGCGCACCAGGGCGATGGGGGCGGGCTCCTGGCCGTCCTTCTTCTTGATCTTCCCGGTCGCGTAGGCCGCCGGGCGGAAGTCCGCCACCGCCGCGGCCATGACGACCGCGTCGGCGCCGGCCGCCGCGCCCAGCACCGCCTCGCGCAGTTCCACGGCCGTGCCCACCCGGACGACGTCCACGCCCGCCGGGTCCGGCAGGGCGGTGTTGGCCGCGATCAGCGTCACACGGGCGCCGCGCGCGGCGGCCGTACGGGCGAGCGCGTAGCCCTGCTTGCCCGAGGAGCGGTTGCCGAGGAACCGGACCGGGTCCAGGGGCTCGCGGGTGCCGCCCGCGCTGACGACGACGTGCCGGCCGGCGAGATCGGGCTCGGTCACCCCCCGGGCCAGCACCCGGCGGCAGAGCTCGAAGATCTCCGCCGGGTCCGGGAAGCGCCCCTTGCCGGTGTCGGCGCCGGTGAGGCGGCCGACGGCGGGCTCGACGACCACCGCGCCGCGGCGGCGCAGCGTCGCCACGTTCTCCTGGGTGGCCGGGTGCTCCCACATCTCGGTGTGCATGGCGGGCGCGAAGACGACCGGGCAGCGGGCGGTGAGCAGGGTGTTGGTGAGGAGGTCGTCGGCCAGGCCGTGGGCGGCCTTGGCGAGCAGGTCCGCGGTGGCCGGGGCGACGACGACGAGGTCGGCCTGCTGGCCGATGCGCACGTGCGGCACCTCGTGCACGTCGTCCCAGACCTCGGTGGAGACGCGGTGGCCGGACAGGGCCGACCAGGTGGCCGCGCCGACGAAGTGCAGCGCCGAGGCGGTGGGGACGACGCGGACGTCGTGTCCCGACTCCGTCAGCCGGCGCAGCAGCTCGCACGCCTTGTACGCGGCGATGCCGCCGCTGACCCCCAGGACCACCTTGGGCTTGTCCACCGTCTTCCCCGCTCTCCCCGAACCTCGGACTCGTACATCCCCATGACACACCACAGGCCCGGCAGGGGCGCTGCCGGGCCTGTGGAGAAGTCAGCTTCAGGCTGAAAATACTACTGACCGGGACCCTCGACGGCCTCGGAGGTCAGCAGTCCCGCGTTGATCTCGCGCAGGGCGATCGAGAGCGGCTTCTCGTGGACATGGGTGTCGACGAGGGGACCGACGTACTCGAGGAGACCCTCGCCGAGCTGCGAGTAGTACGCGTTGATCTGGCGGGCACGCTTGGCCGCGTAGATCACGAGGCTGTACTTCGAGTCCGTGGCCTCGAGGAGCTCGTCGATCGGCGGGTTGATGATGCCCTCGGGCGCGGAGATGGAAGAGGACACGCTCTACCTTCCGATGGATGGGAAAGAATCAGTCAGCGTGATCCGTCACGATCACACAACGTCCATCAAGGCTAGCAGCTCGCCCGCCACGTCCTCGACGGAGGTGTTGACCAGGGTCACGTCGAACTCCGGCTCGGCGGCCAGCTCCACCTTGGCCGCCCCCAGACGGCGCTCGATCACCTCGGGCGCCTCGGTGCCGCGGCCGGTGAGCCTGCGCACCAGCTCCTCCCAGGAGGGAGGGGCCAGGAACACGAGCTGGGCGTCGGCCATGGACGCGCGCACCTGGCGGGCACCCTGCAGGTCGATCTCCAGGAGGACCGGAACACCGGCCTCCAGGTGCTCCTGGACGGCCGCGCGCGGCGTGCCGTAGCGGTTGCCGGCGAATTCGGCCCACTCCAGCAGCTCGCCGTTGGCGATCAGCTTGTCCATCTCCTCGTCGGTGACGAAGAAGTAGTGGACCCCGTGCTGCTCACCCGGGCGGGGCTTGCGGGTCGTCGCCGACACCGAGAGCCAGACCTCGGGGTGTTCCTTGCGCATATGGGCGACGACCGTGCTCTTGCCGACCCCGGAGGGGCCGGAGAGCACGGTCAGCCGCGGACGTTCACTCATGCAGCGATTATTCCAGCTATCGCGGAGTGGTCCTCACTCAGTTGCCGGTGCTGCCGAACTCGCGCTCGAGAGAGGCGATCTGGTTGGAGCCGAGACCACGCACGCGACGGCTCTCGGAGATGCCGAGCCGCTCCATGATCTGCTTGGCGCGGACCTTGCCCACGCCCGGCAGGGACTCCAGGAGGGCCGAGACCTTCATCTTGCCGATGACCTCGTTCTCCTGGCCCTGCTTGATGACCTCGTGCAGGGAGGCGCCGGAGTGCTTGAGTCGATTCTTGACCTCGGCCCGCTCCCGGCGAGCCGCGGCGGCCTTTTCGAGCGCGGCTGCGCGCTGTTCAGGGGTAAGGGGCGGAAGAGCCACGCCTACGTCACCTCGGATGTCGAACTGTCGGATACGGACCGGTGAGGAACCTAGTCGCCCCACACCTGGGGAGCCACGAGCAACACGCTTGCCCGTTCTCCCCCACTGCCTGAAGGGCGTGGGAGGTGGCCCCACTCGTCGGAGACTAGCGGGCAAGTCCGCCAGAGTCAGCGAGAACAGCGGAAAAGTCCTGGTCAGCCTCCGCCAGGACGGACATTTAGAACATATTCCCTCGGATTTGAGAAGGGATCCAGACTCAAGTCCGTCCCGGGACCACTCGTCCGGGGTCCGCCGCCGCGTGCGCGGGGTCGCCGGAGGGGGTCAGGCCGGGGCGACGGCGGCCCGGATCTCCTCCGCGAACCGGTCCGCCGCCGCGCGCAGCGCCGCGACGTCGGGACCGTGACGAAGAACACCCCGGCTGACGTTCGGCACCACGTTGCCGACGGCGGCGCCGAAGACCCGGGGCAGATCCGCCGGCGTCGCCCCCTGGGCGCCGATGCCGGGCGCGAGCAGCGGGCCGTTGACGGCCAGGTCGTACGACGACAGGTCGCCGAGCGTGGCGCCGACCACCGCGCCGAAGGAGCCGAGCGGCTCCTCCCCCGCGTTCTCGGCCGCCAGGTGGGCCAGCATGGTCGCCCCGACGCTGCGCCCGTCGGCCCGCACGGCGTGCTGGACCTCGCCGCCCTCCGGGTTGGAGGTCAGCGCCAGCACGAACAGGCCCGCGCCGTGGTGCCGCGCCAGCTCGACGGCCGGCTTGAGCGAGCCGTAGCCGAGGTAGGGCGAGACGGTCAGCGCGTCCGAGAACAGCGGGGCGTCCCGGTGCAGGAAGGACTCGGCGTAGGCGGCCATGGTCGAGCCGATGTCGCCGCGCTTGGCGTCCATGACGACCAGCGCGCCGGCCTCGCGGGCCTCGCGCACCGACGTCTCCAGGACGGCGACGCCGCGCGAGCCGAAGCGCTCGAAGAAGGCGCTCTGCGGCTTGAGGACGGCGACGCGGCCGGCCACCGCCTCGACGACCGTGCGGCTGAACCGCTCCAGGCCCGCCACGTCGTCGTCCAGGCCCCACTCGGCCAGCAGGGAGGCGTGCGGGTCGATGCCGACGCACAGCGGGCCGCGCTCGTCCATGGCGCGGCGCAGCCGCGCGCCGAAGGGCTCCGTCGTGCCGGTCATGCGCGATTCCTCACATCGGCGCCGACCGCGTCGGCGAGGGTGGCGTACGGGCTCTGGCGCAGCCGCGCGGCCAGTCCCTTGTGGATGGTGCGGCCCCAGAAGGGCCCCTCGTAGATGAAGGCGCTGTAGCCCTGGACCAGCGTGGCGCCGGCCAGGATGCGCTGCCAGGCGTCCTCCGCGGTCTCGATGCCGCCGACCCCCACGAGGGTGATCCGGTCGCCCACGCGCGCGTACAGGCGCCGCAGCACCTCCAGGGAGCGCGCCTTGAGGGGGGCGCCCGACAGGCCGCCGGTCTCCTGGACCACGGCGGGGTCGGACGTCAGGCCCAGTCCCTCGCGGGCGATGGTGGTGTTGGTGGCGATGATGCCGTCCAGGCCCAGCTCCACGGCCAGGTCGGCGACGGCGTCGACGTCCTCGTCGGCGAGGTCCGGCGCGATCTTCACCAGCAGGGGGACCCGGCGGGCGGGCACGGCCCGGTCCGCGGCCTCGCGCACGGCGGTGAGCAGCGGGCGCAGGTGGTCCACGGCCTGGAGGTCGCGCAGCCCCGGCGTGTTGGGCGAGGAGACGTTGACCACCAGGTAGTCGGCGTGCGGCGCCAGCCGCTCGGCCGACTTCACGTAGTCGGCGACGGCCTCGGCCTCCGGCACGACCTTGGTCTTGCCGATGTTGACGCCGACGACCGTCTTGAAGACGGGCCTGCGGGAGGCGAGGCGGGCGGCGACGGCCAGCGAGCCGTCGTTGTTGAAGCCCATGCGGTTGATCAGCGCGCGGTCCCCGACCAGGCGGAACAGCCGCTTCCTGGGGTTGCCGGGCTGCGGCTCCCCGGTGACCGTGCCGATCTCGACGTGGTCGAAGCCGAGCATCGCCATGCCGTCGATGCCGACCGCGTTCTTGTCGAAGCCGGCGGCCAGTCCGAAGGGGCCGTGCATCCGCAGGCCGAGTGCCTCGGTGCGCAGCTCCTCGTAGCGGGGGGCGAGCAGGGCCGCCACGAAGGTGCGCAGCACGGGCACGCGCACGGCCAGGCGGATCCAGCGGAAGGCGAGGTGGTGCGCCCGTTCCGCGTCCATCCGCTTGAAGACGAGGGAGAAGAAGGTCTTGTACATGGTGTCCTCAGGGAGCCTCATGACGAGGGGGACACCGTTTCCGGTGTCCCCCTCACGGGCTGCTAGTCGCGGGCCGCGGTCAGGAACTCGGCGTGTTCCTGGAGCGAGCGGACGCCCACGTCGCCGTGGTGGAGGGCGTCGATGCCCTGGACCGCCGCGGCCAGCGCCTGGACCGTGGTCAGGCACGGCACGGACCGCGCCACGGCCGCCGTACGGATGTCGTAGCCGTCCAGGCGGCCGCCGGTGCCGTACGGGGTGTTGACGATGAGGTCGACCTCGCCGTCGTGGATGAGCTGGACGATGGTCTTCTCGCCGTTGGGGCCCTCGCCCTCGGACTGCTTGCGCACCACGGTGGCGTTGATGCCGTTGCGCTTGAGCACCTCGGCCGTGCCGGACGTGGCCAGCAGCTCGAAGCCGTGGGCGACCAGCTCGCGCGCCGGGAAGATCATCGAGCGCTTGTCGCGGTTGGCGACCGAGATGAAGGCGCGGCCCTTGGTGGGCAGCGGGCCGTAGGCGCCGGCCTGCGACTTGGCGTAGGCCGTGCCGAAGACCGAGTCGATGCCCATGACCTCGCCGGTGGAGCGCATCTCCGGACCGAGGACGGTGTCGACGCCGCGGCCGTGGATGTCCCGGAACCGGGACCACGGCATGACCGCCTCCTTGACGGAGATCGGCGCGTCCAGCGGCAGCTCGCCGCCGTCGCCGTGCCTGGGCAGCAGCCCCTCGGCGCGCAGCTCGGCGATGGTGGCGCCGAGCGAGATGCGGGCGGCGGCCTTGGCCAGCGGCACCGCGGTCGCCTTCGAGGTGAAGGGGACGGTCCGCGAGGCGCGCGGGTTGGCCTCCAGGACGTAGAGGATGTCACCGGCCAGCGCGAACTGGATGTTGATCAGGCCGCGCACGCCGACGCCCGCCGCGATGGCCTCGGTGGAGGCGCGCAGCCGCTTGATGTCGAAGCCGCCGAGCGTGATCGGGGGCAGGGCGCACGCCGAGTCGCCGGAGTGGATGCCGGCCTCCTCGATGTGCTCCATGACACCGCCGAGGTACAGCTCCTCGCCGTCGTAGAGCGCGTCGACGTCGATCTCGATGGCGTCGTCGAGGAAGCGGTCGACCAGGACCGGCCGGGAGGGGCTGATCTCGGTGGACTCGGCGATGTACGACTCCAGGCGGGCCTCGTCGTACACGATCTCCATGCCGCGTCCGCCGAGGACGTACGAGGGCCGCACCAGGACCGGGTAGCCGATCTCGTCGGCGATCGCCTTGGCCTCGGCGAAGGTGGTGGCGGTGCCGTGCTTGGGGGCGGGCAGGCCGGCCTCCTTCAGGACGCGGCCGAAGGCGCCGCGGTCCTCGGCGGCGTGGATCGCCTCGGGGGAGGTGCCCACGATCGGCACGCCGTTGTCCTTCAGGGCCTGCGACAGGCCCAGCGGGGTCTGGCCGCCGAGCTGGACGACGACGCCCGCGACCGGGCCGGCCTGGCGCTCGGCGTGGACGATCTCCAGGACGTCCTCCAGGGTGAGCGGCTCGAAGTAGAGCCGGTCGGAGGTGTCGTAGTCGGTGGAGACGGTCTCCGGGTTGCAGTTGACCATCACGGTCTCGTACCCGGCGTCGCTCAGCGCGAAGGAGGCGTGGACGCAGGAGTAGTCGAACTCGATGCCCTGGCCGATGCGGTTGGGGCCGGAGCCCAGGATGATCACCGCGGGCTTCTCGCGCGGGGCGACCTCGGTCTCCTCGTCGTAGGACGAGTAGAAGTACGGGGTCTTCGCGGCGAACTCGGCGGCGCAGGTGTCGACCGTCTTGTAGACCGGGCGGATGCCCAGCGCGTGGCGGACCTCGCGCACGACGTCCTCGCGCAGGCCGCGGATCTCGCCGATCTGCTGGTCGGAGAAGCCGTGCCGCTTGGCCTCGGCGAGCAGGTCGGCGGTCAGCTCGGGCGCCTGGGCGAGCTCGTCGGCGATCTCCTTGATGAGGAAGAGCTGGTCGACGAACCAGGGGTCGATCTTCGTGTACTCGAAGACCTCCTCGGGGGTCGCGCCCGCGCGGATGGCCTGCATGACCGTGTTGATCCGGCCGTCGGTCGGGCGGACGGCCCGCTCCAGCAGGTCCTGCTTGTCGCCGGGGTCGCCGACGAAGGTGAACTGGCTGCCCTTCTTCTCCAGCGAGCGCAGCGCCTTCTGGAACGCCTCGGTGAAGTTGCGGCCGATCGCCATGGCCTCACCGACCGACTTCATGGTGGTGGTGAGGGTGGAGTCGGCGCTCGGGAACTTCTCGAAGGCGAAGCGCGGGGCCTTGACGACCACGTAGTCCAGGGTCGGCTCGAAGGAGGCCGGGGTCTCCTGCGTGATGTCGTTGGGGATCTCGTCCAGCGTGTAGCCGACGGCCAGCTTGGCGGCGATCTTCGCGATGGGGAAGCCGGTCGCCTTGGAGGCCAGGGCCGAGGAGCGCGACACGCGCGGGTTCATCTCGATGACGATGACACGGCCGTCGGCCGGGTTGACCGCGAACTGGATGTTGCAGCCGCCGGTGTCGACGCCGACCTCGCGGATGATCGCGATGCCGACGTCACGGAGGATCTGGTACTCGCGGTCGGTCAGCGTCATCGCGGGCGCCACGGTGATCGAGTCGCCGGTGTGCACGCCCATCGGGTCGAAGTTCTCGATGGAGCAGACGACCACGACGTTGTCGTTCTTGTCGCGCATCAGCTCCAGCTCGTACTCCTTCCAGCCGAGGATGGACTCCTCCAGGAGCACCTCGGTGGTCGGGGAGAGCGTGAGGCCCTGGCCGGCGATGCGGCGCAGCTCCTCCTCGTCGTGGGCGAAGCCGGAGCCGGCGCCGCCCATGGTGAAGGAGGGGCGGACGACGACCGGGTAGCCGCCGAGCGTCTCGACGCCGGCGAGGACGTCCTCCATGGAGTGGCAGATGACCGAGCGGGCGGACTCGCCGTGCCCGATCTTCTTGCGGACCTCCTCCACGACCTCCTTGAACCGGTCGCGGTCCTCGCCCTTGTGGATGGCCTCCACGTTGGCGCCGATCAGCTCGACGCCGTACTTCTCCAGAACGCCGTTCTCGTGCAGCGAGATGGCGGTGTTCAGGGCCGTCTGGCCGCCCAGGGTGGGCAGCAGGGCGTCCGGGCGCTCCTTGGCGATGATCTTCTCGACGAACTCGGGGGTGATCGGCTCGACGTAGGTGGCGTCGGCGATCTCCGGGTCGGTCATGATCGTCGCCGGGTTGGAGTTGACGAGGATGACGCGCAGGCCCTCGGCCTTGAGCACGCGGCACGCCTGGGTGCCGGAGTAGTCGAACTCGGCGGCCTGGCCGATGACGATCGGGCCGGAGCCGATGACCAGGACGGACTGGATATCGGTGCGCTTAGGCACGCTGGCCCTCCATCAGGGAAACGAAGCGGTCGAACAGGTAGGCGGCGTCGTGCGGGCCGGCTGCCGCTTCGGGGTGGTACTGGACGCTGAAAGCCGGCTTGTCGAGGAGCTGGAGGCCCTCCACCACGTTGTCGTTGAGGCAGACGTGGGAGACCTCGACCCGGCCGAAGGGGGTCTCGGAGACCTGGTCGGTGGGCGCGTCGACGGCGAAGCCGTGGTTGTGCGCGGTGACCTCGACCTTGCCGGTCGTACGGTCCTGCACGGGCTGGTTGATGCCGCGGTGGCCGTACTTCAGCTTGTAGGTGCCGAAGCCGAGCGCGCGGCCGAGGATCTGGTTGCCGAAGCAGATGCCGAACAGCGGGGTGTCCCGCTCCAGCACGGCCTGCATGACGGAGACCGGGTGGTCGGCGGTGGCCGGGTCGCCGGGGCCGTTGGAGAAGAACACGCCGTCCGGGTTCACGGCGTACACGTCCTCGACGCTCGCCGTGGCGGGCAGCACGTGCACCTCGATGCCGCGCTCGGCCATCCGCTGCGGGGTCATGCCCTTGATGCCGAGGTCGACGGCGGCGACGGTGAACTTCTTCTCGCCGATCGCGGGGACGACGTACGCCTCCTTGGTGGCGACCTCGGCGGAGAGGTCGGCGCCCGTCATCTCGGGGGCCTTGCGCACCTCGGCGAGCATGGTGGCCTCGTCGGAGACCGCGTCGCCGGAGAAGATGCCGACGCGCATGGCGCCGCGCTCGCGCAGGTGGCGGGTGAGGGCGCGGGTGTCGATGCCGCAGATGCCGACGACGCCCTGGGCGTCCAGCTCCTCGTCCAGCGTGCGCTTGGAGCGCCAGCTCGAGGGCACGCGCGCGGGGTCGCGGACGACGTAGCCGGAGACCCAGATCTTCTGGGACTCCATGTCCTCGTCGTTGACGCCGGTGTTGCCGACGTGCGGGGCGGTCATCACGACGACCTGGCGGTGGTACGACGGGTCGGTGAGGGTCTCCTGGTAACCGGTCATGCCCGTCGAGAACACGGCCTCGCCGAAGGTCGCCCCCACGGCCCCGTAGGCCCGGCCGCGGAAGACCCGGCCGTCCTCCAGGACGAGTACGGCGGGAGTTTTGGCAGCTCCCCTGGTGGAGGTCGTCATCGTGCGCCTTCCGTTTCCGTCTTGTTGATCATTTCGTTCAGGGTGTCGACCCACTCGGCGTGCTCGGCCGCGTGGTCGGAGCGGAAACCGGAGTCGATCGGTTTGCCGCCGTGGACCCAGGTCACCACCAGCAGTCCGCCCTCGGTGAGGACCTTGCCGGCGATGCCCTTGTCGAGCCGGGCCTCGCGCAGCTGCGCGAGCGGGATGAAGAAGTCGGTCGCGCCGGGGCGCACCACGTCGATTCCCGCGTCCGTCAGCGTGAGCTCGGCCCGGCTGCGGGTGCCCAGGCCGTGCGCCACGATGCGGTCGAGCCACTGCCCGGCGGTGGTGGAGCCGTGGTAGCGGCCGCTCATGCTCAGTCTCACCGCCCCGGCTCCGGGCGGCGCGGTGGGCAGCTCGGGCAGGTCGCTCTGGAGGGTGCCGCGCCACCTCCAGCCCTCGCGCATCAGCCAGTAGACGAGCGCGACGAAGAGGAGGAGGCCGACGACCCAGCCCGCGCGGGCGGCCCAGTCGGTCACTTCCGCCGATTCCTTCTCGGCGGCCAGCAGGAGTACAGGTGTCACGTGAGCTTCCCGTCGACGAGCGTGGCCTTGCCCCGCAGCCACGTGTGCGTCACACGGCCCGGCAGCTCGCGCCCCTCGTAGGGCGTGTTGCGGCTGCGCGAGGCGAAGCCGGCGGGGTCCACCGGGCCACGGTATGCCGTGTCGACGAGGGTGAGGTTGGCGGGCTCACCAGCCGAGACGGGACGGCCGTGCCCGGCGGCCCGCCCGATCCGCGCGGGCGCGAAGGACATGCGGTCGGCGACGCCGGCCCAGTCCAGCAGGCCCGTGTCCACCATGGTCTCCTGGACCACCGACAACGCGGTCTCCAGGCCGACCATGCCCATGGCGGCGGCGGCCCACTCGCAGTCCTTGTCCTCGTGCGGGTGGGGGGCGTGGTCGGTGGCGACGATGTCGATCGTGCCGTCGGCGAGCGCCTCGCGCAGTGCCATCACGTCACGCTCGGTGCGCAGCGGCGGGTTCACCTTGTAGACCGGGTTGTACGTGCGCACCAGCTCGTCGGTGAGCAGCAGGTGGTGCGGGGTGACCTCGGCGGTGACCTGGATGCCGCGGGACTTGGCCCAGCGGACGATCTCCACCGAGCCGGCCGTCGACAGGTGGCAGATGTGGACGCGCGAGCCGACGTGCTCGGCGAGCAGCACGTCCCGGGCGATGATCGACTCCTCGGCGACCGCCGGCCAGCCCCCGAGCCCCAGCTCGGCGGAGACGACGCCCTCGTTCATCTCGGCGCCCTCGGTCAGCCGCGGCTCCTGCGCGTGCTGGGCGATGACGCCGCCGAACGCCTTCACGTACTCCAGGGCGCGGCGCATGATCTGCGCGTCGTGGACGCACTTGCCGTCGTCGGAGAAGACGGTGACACCGGCCGCCGACTCGTGCATGGCGCCCAGCTCGGCGAGCTTGGCCCCCTCCAGGCCGACGGTGACGGCACCGATGGGCTGCACGTCGCAGTAGCCGTACTGCTGCCCCAGGCGCCAGACCTGCTCGACGACGCCGGCGGTGTCGGCGACGGGGAAGGTGTTGGCCATGGCGAACACGGAGGTGTAGCCGCCGCTCGCCGCGGCGCGGGTGCCGGTCAGGACCGTCTCGGAGTCCTCGCGGCCGGGCTCGCGCAGGTGGGTGTGGAGGTCGACCAGGCCCGGCAGCAGCACCTTGCCGCCGGCCTCGACGACCTCGGCGCCCTCGGCGGACAGGCCGGAGCCGACCGCCTCGATGACCGTGCCGTCGATCAGCACGTCCTGCGGCTCGCCGCCCAGGACCTTCGCACCGCGGATCAGGGTCTTGCTCATGGTTCTACTTCTCCTCAGTGCGGGTCTGGGCGGGCTCGTTGCCGCCGAGCAGCAGGTACAGGACGGCCATGCGGATGGAGACGCCGTTGGCGACCTGCTCGACGACGGTGCAGCGGCCGGAGTCGGCGACCTCGGCGGTGATCTCCATGCCGCGGACCATGGGGCCGGGGTGCATGACGATGGCGTGCTCCGGCATCTTGGCCATGCGCTCGCCGTCGAGGCCGTAGCGGCGCGAGTACTCGCGCTCGGTCGGGAAGAAGGCGGCGTTCATGCGCTCGCGCTGCACGCGCAGCATCATCACCGCGTCGGACTTGGGCAGCGTGGAGTCGAGGTCGTACGAGACCGCGCAGGGCCAGGTCTCCACGCCGACCGGCAGCAGGGTCGGCGGGGCGACGAGGGTGACCTCGGCGCCGAGGGTGTGCAGCAGGTCGACGTTGGAGCGGGCGACCCGGCTGTGCAGGACGTCGCCGACGATGGTGATGCGCTTGCCGGCCAGGTCCTGGCCGAGCCCGGCGTCCCGCCCGACCAGGCGGCGGCGCATGGTGAAGGCGTCCAGCAGGGCCTGCGTGGGGTGCTGGTGGGTGCCGTCGCCGGCGTTGATGACGGCCGCGTCGATCCAGCCGGAGGTGGCCAGACGGTAGGGGGCGCCGGAGGCGCCGTGCCGGATGACGACGGCGTCGACGCCCATCGCCTCCAGCGTCTGGGCGGTGTCCTTCAACGACTCGCCCTTGGAGACGCTCGATCCCTTGGCGGAGAAGTTGATCACGTCCGCGGACAGGCGCTTCTCGGCCGCCTCGAAGGAGATCCGGGTGCGCGTGGAGTCCTCGAAGAAGAGGTTCACGACGGTGCGGCCGCGCAGGGTCGGCAACTTCTTGATCGGCCGGTCCGCGACCCGGGCCATCTCCTCGGCGGTGTCGAGGATCAGGACGGCGTCGTCGCGGGAGAGGTCGGCGGCCGAGATGAGATGGCGCTGCATCTGTCAGGCTCCGTAAGGCAGGTCATTCGGGAGAACAGGAGAATTCGGGCATCCTGGGGCGCGCGTGGGCGCACCGGCAGACGCGACGGCGGGCAGGGCCGGGTGAGGGTGCCGGTGCCTAGTGCTGGGCGCCCGGAGCGGTCCGCTTCGCACCGAGCAGCACGGTGTCGCGGCCGTCCTCCTCGGCGAGCTGGACCTTGACCGTCTCCCGCAGCGACGTGGGGAGGTTCTTGCCGACGTAGTCGGCGCGGATCGGCAGTTCCCGGTGGCCGCGGTCGACGAGGACGGCGAGCTGCACCGCGCGCGGGCGCCCGATGTCGTTCAGGGCGTCCAGCGCGGCGCGGATGGTGCGGCCGGAGAAGAGCACGTCGTCGACGAGGACGACCAGGCGGCCGTCGATGCCGTCACCGGGGATCTCGGTGCGGGCCAGCGCACGCGGCGGGTGCATGCGCAGGTCGTCGCGGTACATCGTGATGTCGAGGGAGCCGACCGGGACCTTGCGCTCGGTGATCTGTTCGAGCTTGGCGGCGAGCCGGCGGGCGAGGAAGACACCCCGGGTGGGAATGCCGAGCAGCACCACGTCGTCGGCGCCCTTGGCGCGCTCGACGATCTCGTGGGCGATGCGGGTCAGTACCCGCGCGATGTCGGGGCCTTCGAGAACGGGCCGCGCATCGGACGCTTGCGTGTCCATACGAAACGGACCTCCTTCTCCGCCTCACGGGACGGACCTTAAAGGACGTCGGAATTGCGCCATCCACAGTAGCAGGTGCCGAAGACCCCCTGTTCACCCCCCGCGCGGACCCGCTCGGCGGGGCGCGGGGCCCCTACCACGGCGGGCGCGGTGCGGACCATTCGGCTTGACGCAACAGAGTAACGCTGCGTAACCTCACAGTGAGTTACCAGCCGCGCGGCGTGGACATGGATCCGGCCGCGTCGACACAGTGTCCGGGGAGCCATATGTCCAGCGAATACGCCAAACAGCTCGGGGCCAAGCTCCGCGCCATCCGCACCCAGCAGGGCCTTTCCCTCCACGGTGTCGAGGAGAAGTCCCAGGGTCGCTGGAAGGCGGTCGTGGTCGGTTCGTACGAGCGCGGCGACCGCGCCGTGACCGTGCAGCGCCTCGCCGAGCTGGCGGATTTCTACGGCGTTCCCGTGCAGGAGCTGCTTCCGGGCACCACCCCGGGTGGCGCCGCCGAGCCGCCGCCGAAGCTGGTTCTGGACCTGGAGCGGCTGGCCACCGTGCCGGCCGAGAAGGCGGGTCCCCTGCAGCGCTACGCGGCCACGATCCAGTCGCAGCGCGGTGACTACAACGGCAAGGTGCTCTCGATCCGCCAGGACGACCTGCGCACCCTCGCCGTGATCTACGACCAGTCCCCCTCGGTCCTCACCGAACAGCTCATCAGCTGGGGTGTGCTGGACGCGGACGCCCGTCGCGCGGTGGCGGCCCACGAGGAGAGCTGACCCCCCTCCGGACCAGCAGAAACGTGTCGCCGGGGCGGCCGGGACCCTTCGGGGTCGCGGCCGCCCCGGCGTTTTTCGCCCCCGGCCTCCGCGCCGGCCCGGGCCCGGCCCGCGGGCGTGCGCGACGGAGAACGCCGGGGCCTCGCAGCGCGTCCGCGCTGCGAGGCCCCGGCGTCGTGTCCGTCAGCCCCGCCGGGTGGCGGTGGCCGTCAGCTCTCCTCGCGGCGCAGCGAGGGCTTGAGGTCCTTCAGACGGCCGAGCAGGCCGTTGACGAACGAGGGCGACTCGTCCGTGGAGAACTCCTTCGCCAGTTGCACCATCTCGTCCAGGACCACGGCGTCCGGGGTCTCGTCGACCCAGATCAGCTCGTAGGCCCCGAGGCGGAGGAGGTTGCGGTCGACGACCGGCATGCGGTCGAGCGTCCAGCCGACCGAGTACTGCGCGATCAGCTCGTCGATACGCGTCGCGTGCTCCGCGTACCCCTCGACGAGCTGCATCGTGTACTCGCTCACCGGCGGCTGCCGGGTGTCGGCCCGGGAGTGCCGGATCCAGTCCGCGAGGACCGTCAGGACGTCGGCGCCGCGCTGGTCGCCCTCGAAGAGGATCTGGAAGGCGCGTTTGCGGGCCGTGTTGCGGGCAGCCACGGTTAGCTGTTCACCCGGCCGAGGTAGTCGCTCGTACGGGTGTCGACCTTGATCTTCTCACCGGTGGTGATGAAGAGCGGGACCTGGATCTGGTGGCCGGTCTCCAGGGTGGCCGGCTTGGTGCCACCGGTGGAGCGGTCGCCCTGGACGCCCGGCTCGGTCTCGGCCACGGTCAGCTCGACGGCGGCCGGGAGCTCGACGAAGAGCACCTCGCCCTCGTGCTGGGCGACGGTGGCCTCGAAGCCCTCGATCAGGAAGTTGGCGGCGTCGCCGACGACCTTGCGGTCGATGTGGAGCTGGTCGTAGGTCTCCATGTCCATGAAGACGAAGTAGTCGCCGTCCATGTACGAGAACTGCATGTCGCGCTTGTCGACAGTGGCCGTCTCGACCTTGACACCGGCGTTGAAGGTCTTGTCGACGACCTTGCCGGACAGCACGTTCTTGAGCTTGGTGCGCACGAAGGCCGGGCCCTTGCCGGGCTTGACGTGCTGGAACTCGACGACGGACCAGAGCTGGCCGCCTTCGAGCTTGAGCACCATGCCGTTCTTGAGGTCGTTCGTGGAAGCCACGGTTGCGGAATCTCCTGGACTGACGTGGGACGACCCCGGGGCAGGCACTCAGCGCGGGGGCTAGAGCGCGAGCAGCTCCTTGGTCGTGATGGTGAGTAGCTCGGGTCCGCCGTCCGCCTCGGGGCGCACGACGAGCGTGTCATCGATCCGGACACCGCCCCGTCCCGGGAGGTGGACCCCCGGTTCGACGGTGACCGGCACGCAAGCGTCCAGTTTACCCATGGCCGACGGGGTCAACCGAGGGTCCTCGTCGATTTCCAGTCCGACGCCGTGGCCGGTGAGCGGCGGGAGGTGCTCGGCGTACCCGGCGCAGTCCAGCACCTGGCGTGCGGCGCGGTCCACGTCACGGCAGCCCGCCCCGGGGGCGAGGGCCTCCCGGCCGGCCCGCTGGGCCGCGAAGACCAGGTCGTACAGCTCGATCTGCCAGTCGGCGGGCGAGCTGCCGATGACGAACGTACGGCCGATCTCGCAGCGGTAGCCGCGGTAGGTGGCGCCGAGGCAGACGGAGAGGAAGTCGCCCTCCTCCACCCGGCGGTCGGTGGGACGGTGACCGGGGCGGCCGGAGTGCGGCCCGGTGCCGACCGAGGTCGGGAAGGCGGGTCCGTCGGCTCCGTGGTCGACCAGGCGGCGTTCCAGTTCGAGGGCGAGGTGGCGCTCGGTGCGGCCGACGAGGATGGACTCGAGGAGCTCGCCGAGGGCCTGGTCGGCGATCTCGGCGCCGATGCGCAGGCAGGAGATCTCCTCCTCGTCCTTGACCACCCTGAGCTGTTCGACCGCACAGCCGAGGTCGGTCAGGCGCAGGCCGGGCGCGGCCGAGCGCAGGGCCCGGTGGCGGGCCACCGTGAGGTGGTGCTCCTCCACGGCGAGGGAGTCGGCGCCCTGCTCGGCGGCCAGGCCGGTGGCGGCGACCGCCGGGTCCCCCGCCGGGCCGGACAGGGTCCGCACGGACAGCGCCTCGTCGGGCCGGCCCTCCATGGGGCGGTCCTCCAGCGGACCCGCGCACAGCAGCAGGTCGTCGGTCGCGCCCAGCAGCAGGACGGCCCCGCGCGGGGCGGCACCCGCGAGGTAGCGCACGTTGGCGGGGCGGGAGACCAGCGCCGCCGCGCTGCCCCCCGCGGTGCAGCGTTCGCGGAGGCGGGTTCGGCGGGCCGCGTACACCTCTGACATGAGCCGAGCGTACGAGGGGTGCGCGGTCGCCGCCGGTCGAGCGGGTCCAACCGGGCGTCGGGGCCGGCCGGGCGGGGTGTCACCGGGCGCGGCCGGCGGACGGGCGCACCCGGCGGAGACGGCCGTCAGCGGGCCCCTTCGCCGCCCGCGGCCGGGCGGGACCTTTGCCGCGGCCGGCCGTGCGCCGGGGCGGCTACCACTGCGGCGGGCTGGTGATCGAGCGGGCGAGCACCTCGTCCAGGACGCGGGCCGTCTCGGCGATGCCGAGCTGGGAGTTGTCGATGATCGGCAGGCCGGATCCGTACCACCCGGCCATCCGGCCGTGGATGCGGGCCACCTCTTCGTCGCTGAGGCGGCGGTTGCCGCTGCGCTCGGCGTTGCGCTCCAGGACGACGTCCAGGCCGGGGAGCAGCACGACGGGCAGCAGGCCGGGGCCGACGTGGCGCTTCCAGCCGCCGAGCCCGACGACGGGGCGGTCGGGGAAGACGGCGTCGTCGAGGATGCAGGAGATGCCGTTGGCCAGGAAGTTGCGCGCGGCGAAGCCGCAGGTGCGGCGGGCCAGGCGGTACTGGGTCTCGGAGTGGTCGTTCCACCCGGACTGCGGGTCGGCGAAGCCCGAGCGGACCCACTCGCGCACGTCGTCCAGGCTGATGTGGGCGGTGGGCACCCTGCGGTGGTCCGCCCAGTACTTGGCGACGCTGGTCTTGCCGGCGCCCGCCGGGCCGATGAGCAGCACCGCGAGGGTCGTGGTGGCCGCGTCCGTGGGCGGCGGCGGTGCGCCGGGGGTGGCGAGACCGCCCTGCGGCGGCGGCAGGTGCCCGTTGGGATCGGCGGCGGGGGCCTGCCCGGTGACCGGGGCCGGCTGCGGGGGCCGGCCGGGGTAGCCC
>NZ_WYCT01000954.1 GCF_011008945.1 Streptomyces harenosi | reverse complement strand
GTACTGCTCATCGCCCTCGAACCAGGTATAGGGGCGGCTGATCAGGTCCGGAGCGAGGCGCGTGGAACCGAACAGCAGGCCCAGCGGTTCATAGGCGCGCACACGGTTGCGCGGCGCTGCCAGGGAATACGCAGTGTCGGCGACACCGCCACCGCCACCTGCACGGGGAGGCTTCGGGCCCAGCACCTTGTTGATCAGCACGCTGCCGGCAACATAGACCGCCGACGCCAGCGCGGTGCCGTAGGTGGCGCTGAGCCCCGCAACGGCGCCTGCGCCCCACGCGGAACCGGCCACCAGCGTGCCGATGCCGAAGGTGAAATAGGTCAGCGCGATCATCGCCACCAGCGGAATCACCGCCTTGCCCACCACGCTGCGCACTTCGATCAACTGGCCATGGCGCGGTCGCGTGTGCAT
>NZ_WYCT01000953.1 GCF_011008945.1 Streptomyces harenosi | reverse complement strand
GCATGAGGGCGCCAGCGATCAAGCTCCCAGCACCTGACCTGACGCCGGACCAGCGCGCGGCCTTGGAGCGCGCGAAGCACCCCCGCCGGCATCCCTACCGCATGTACTGCACGCACCAGGCGAGCGCGCAGCGTCAGCGCGAGGCGGAAGAGCAGCGCCAGCGCGTCGCGCCGAACCTGCACAGGTTGGTGCGCTGATGGACGGCCTGCATCCGATCGGCGGCGGCCTGGACGCGGTGATCGTCAGCACGGCCACGCCGACGCCTGAAGAGAGGCTGCAGCGGTACGCGGCAGCAGTTGCTGCCCACCCGTGCCGCTGGTTCTCGCTCCGCGTGCAGTTCGGCCAGATCCTGCAGCGCTCGCTCAAGAACGGCACACGGGTGGGCTACGCAGCGTGGCAACGGCAGATGCCGGC
>NZ_WYCT01000952.1 GCF_011008945.1 Streptomyces harenosi | reverse complement strand
CGCCAGCGCCCTGAACTGGCCCCGCAACGAGCGCAGCCGGCGCATCGCCACCGATGGCCTGGCCAAGCTGGCCAAGGCCGACCCGGCCGCCACCGAACAGCAGCTGCCGCAGTACGCGCAGGCACTGGGGCTGAGTGCCGCCCAGCAGGGCCAGGTGCTGTACCAGATCGCGCTGTGGACGGTGGCGTCCTACCTGCCCGATTCGGCACGCCGCCTCAACGCGGTGCCGGAGTCGGCCTATGACGAACGCCTGCACGAGTGGCGCGTGCGCGAAGCGATGTCCCGCGGCGACTGGACCGCGGCGCTGACCGCCATCCGCAAGATGGGCAGCAAGCAGCGCAGCGACCCGCGCTGGCGCTACTTCGAAGGCCTGTCTGTTATACACATCTGACGCTGCCGACGAAGCTAGAAGTGT
>NZ_WYCT01000951.1 GCF_011008945.1 Streptomyces harenosi | reverse complement strand
CAGCGATACCTGAACCGCCTGCGACTGATGAAAGCCCGACATCTGCTACGCCACAGCGAGGCCAGCGTTACTGACATCGCCTATCGCTGTGGATTCAGCGACAGTAACCACTTTTCGACGCTTTTTCGCCGAGAGTTTAACTGGTCACCGCGTGATATTCGCCAGGGACGGGATGGCTTTCTGCAATAACGCGAATCTTCTCAACGTATTTGTACGCCATATTGCGAATAATCAACTTCGTTCTCTGGCCGAGGTAGCCACGGTGGCGCATCAGTTAAAACTTCTCAAAGATGATTTTTTTGCCAGCGACCAGCAGGCAGTCGCTGTGGCTGACCGTTATCCGCAAGATGTCTTTGCTGAACATACACATGATTTTTGTGAGCTGGTGATTGTCTGGCGCGGTAATGGCCTGCAT
>NZ_WYCT01000950.1 GCF_011008945.1 Streptomyces harenosi | reverse complement strand
CAGCCAGCCCAGTTCCAGGTCCTGCCGGTGTGATGGGGTGTTCATGCAACCTCCTTCAACGGATCTGGCCACCGTGAAGGTGGCGGACGATGCGTGGTTGCAATACCGGGAAGCAATCAATCAGCAAACGAACCGGCGGGCGCAAGGCCCCCTCGCACCGTCCGCCATAGAGGCGGATAGGTCACCAACCGTCGCCGGAGGGATCTCCGGCGACGGCGGGCGAGTCTACTGATTGATTGACTTCACGGGATTGCAAGCCCGACCGCTGCAACCGCAGCGGCTCACCATCATGGGCACGGCCACGCCCGTCGTTCCAATCGATTTGAACCGTGCGAGGCGCCGGAACCGGTAGGAACAATCACTTATCGCATTCGGCCCTTCGCTCCAGGCATGGCGCCATTGGCGACAGCGTGCGC
>NZ_WYCT01000949.1 GCF_011008945.1 Streptomyces harenosi | reverse complement strand
GATTCCGTTCGTGCGCACCCTGGAAGAAGGCCGCAAGGTCGTCGAGGTGCTGGAACAGAACGGCCTGAAGCAGGGCAAGAACGGCCTGAAGATCATCATGATGTGCGAAGTGCCGTCCAACGCACTGCTCGCCGATGAGTTCCTGGAGATCTTCGACGGCTTCTCGATCGGCTCCAACGACCTGACCCAGCTCAGCCTGGGCCTGGACCGCGACTCGTCGATCGTCGCGCACCTGTTCGACGAACGGAACCCGGCAGTGAAGAAGCTGCTATCGATGGCGATCAAGGCCGCACGCGCCAAGGGCAAGTACGTCGGCATCTGCGGCCAGGGCCCGTCCGATCACCCGGATCTGGCCGAATGGCTGATGCAGGAAGGCATCGAGTCGGTGTCGCTGAACCCGGACACCGTGGTCGATAC
>NZ_WYCT01000948.1 GCF_011008945.1 Streptomyces harenosi | reverse complement strand
GTGTACGAGGCCGAGAACACCTTGGCCTGCTTTGTATCTTCCGGCGCCAGGTACACGCCGATGTTGGCGCTGTGCCCGCGCTTCCACAGGTTGTCGTAGGCCAGCGACGCACTCAGGCGCAGCTTCTCGGTGTCGGCACTGTGGTCGTTGTTGAGTGACGCGCTGGCACGCCACGGCGACTTCTCCTCGACCTGCAGGTCCACATCCATCGTGCCCGGCACCTGGCCTTCGCGCACCAGCGGCATCACCTGGCGACGCCCGCCTTCGTTCAGTGCGGTCAGTTCCTTCTGGGCCTGGTCGAAGTCCGGCACCTTGCCCTCGGCCAGTGCCGGTACGCGATCGCGTATGCGGTCGGGCGATTCGTGGCGGGTGCCGACCACGCGCAGCTGGCCGATCGGCGTCTGCTGCACCTTCAGC
>NZ_WYCT01000947.1 GCF_011008945.1 Streptomyces harenosi | reverse complement strand
GTTGCCATGGGTATACCGCGCCCGCCGCGAACGCACCGACAAAGGCCGCACGGGTTGTCGAATCGGGGCAAATTACGTCATGCCCCGCCGCGTCAGATCCAGCGCTGGTCGACCAGTTCGCGCTTCACGTAGGCATAGAACACCGGTGCGGCGACCAGGCCCGGCAGGCCGAAGGCCGCCTCCATCACCAGCATGGCCAGCAGCAGCTCCCAGGCACGCGCCTGGATCTCGCCACCGACGATGCGCGCGTTGAGGAAGTACTCCAGCTTGTGGATCACGATCAGGTACAGCAGCGCCGCCACCGCCACATAGAACGAGACCGACAGCGCGACGATGGCGATGATCGTGTTGGAAATGATGTTGCCCACCACCGGCAGCAGGCCGGCCAGGAAGGTGATCAGCACCAAGGTCTTGGAC
>NZ_WYCT01000946.1 GCF_011008945.1 Streptomyces harenosi | reverse complement strand
GGGCACCAGCGTCTACGCCGGCCGCATCGGCGAGCGCGTCGCCGCACCGGGGGTGACCATCGTCGACGACGGCACCCTCGACGGTCGCCGCGGTTCGTTGAACATCGACGACGAAGGCCACCCGAGCCAGTGCACCCCGCTGATCGAGGACGGCATCCTGGTCGGCTACATGCAGGACAGCCTCAACGCGCGGCTGATGGGCATGGCCCCGACCGGCAACGGGCGCCGCGAATCGTTCGCGCACCTGACCATGCCACGCATGACCAACACCTACATGCGCGCCGGCGAGCACGACCCGCAGGAGATGATCCGTTCGGTGAAGAAGGGCCTGTACGCGGTGAACTTCGGCGGTGGCCAGGTCGACATCACCAGCGGCAAGTACGTGTTCTCGGCCACCGAGGCCTACCTGATCGAGGA
>NZ_WYCT01000094.1 GCF_011008945.1 Streptomyces harenosi | reverse complement strand
CCGCCCGCGAGCCGGAGGGTCGTCGCCCGCCGTGAGCCGGAGGGCCCGGGGCTCGCGCGGGCCGTGGCCGTGGTGGAAGCGCTCTCAGCTCGCCGTCGCCTGCGTCTATTGTGGGGCACACGGATTCATGGCAGAACAGTTGCCGGATCCATCGCAGACGCACGCAAAAGGAGCGCTCGCCGTGCCGGAGCAGACCGTGAGGGCTCGTCCCACGCTGGAAGCCGTCGCGGCGCGCGCCGGTGTCTCCCGTGCGACGGCCTCCCGGGTCGTCAACGGAGGCGCGGGGGTGCGGCCCGCGCTGGCCGACAAGGTGCGCCGGGCGGTCGAGGAGCTGGACTACGTGCCCAATCACGCGGCCCGCACCCTGGTCACCCGGCGCAACGGCGCGGTGGCGGTGATCATCGCGGAGCCCGAGTTCCGGGTGTTCGCCGACCCGTTCTTCGAGCAGCAGGTACGGGGGATCAGCCGGGAGCTGATCGCGCACGACATGCAGCTCGTGCTGCTGTGGGCGGAGGGCTCCGGCGACCACGAGCGCATCGCGCGCTATCTGGGGGGCGGGCACGTCGACGGCGCGCTCGCCTTCTCCCTCCACGACGACCGGCTGCCGTCCCTGATCGCCCGGACCGGGGTGCCGGCGGTGCTCGGGGGCCGTCCGGCGGGCAGCGAGCACCTGGGCATCCCCCTCGTCGACTGCGACAACCGCGGTGGCGCCCGGGACGCCGTGCGCCATCTGGTCGGCCTGGGCCGCAGCCGCATCGCCCACATCTCGGGCCCGCGCGACCAGAGCTCGGCGACGGACCGGCTCCACGGCTACCACGACGTCCTGGTCGACGCCGATCCCCTGCTGCTGTGCGAGGGCGACTTCACCGAGGAGGGCGGAGCCCGCGCGATGGGCGTGCTGCTGGACCGGTGTCCCGGGATCGACGCGGTCTTCGCCGCCAACGACACGATGGCCCTGGGCGCGCTGCGCACGCTGCGCGAGCGCGGGGTGCGGGTGCCCGAGGACGTCGCGGTGGTCGGTTTCGACGACATGCCCTCCGTGGTCCGGGCCGCGGAGCCCGCGCTCACCACGGTCCGCCAGGACATCGAGGGCATGGGCCGGATCATGGTCAAGCTGCTGATGCGTCTGCTCGACGCGCCCGGCCAGGAGGTGCCCGCCTCCGTGATCACCCCGACGACGCTGATCCGCCGGGCCTCGGCCTGACCGCGCCCGGCGCAAACGTGCGTTCCCGCCCGGCGCCGGAGGAGATACACCGGAACGGGCCCGTCACCGTGTCCTCGGCGTACGAGGACGACCGCGGCGGGCGCGGGAGCGAAGTCCCCCGCCCGCCGCGGTCGTCGGCCGCCGCGTGCGTCACTCGTAGGGGATGACCACCACGGACGTGTCACCGCCGGTGCGCAGCAGCGCGCTCCCGTTGCCGATCGCGCTCCAGACCTCCAGCCGTACCGTTCCCCCGCGCAGGTCTCCGAGGGTGCCCGTCGCGGCCTTCAGGCCGCGGGCCTGGCTGTACTCCTCCCAGCCGGTGACCGGGTCGGTGGCGAAGTACTGGTACGTCTCGGTCCGGTCGAAGGAGCCGTCGCCGGTGAGGTCGTAGCTGATGCGGGCCTGCTGGCCGAGGCCGATCGCGGTGCCGGCGTCCACCTGGAGGCGGAACGCGGTGGACGCGCCCGCCTTGAGGGTGGCGTGGACACCCCTGGCCTCGTAGACGAGCGGCTTGTTCGGGGTGCCGTCGTAATTGCGGCCCTCGGCCGACGGAACGGTGTCGCTGACGGCCGTGCCGTCGGTGGCCGTGGTGAGGGCGCCGCCGGAGCGGAGCCGGAAGGTGTTGCCGGTGGAGGGCTGGGGCTCCTGGCCGCCGGTGTCGGTGCCGGTCCCGGTCGCGGTGGACCGCGCCGGCACGGTGAGCTTCCTGCCGTCGGAGAAGGTGACCGTGCGGGCGGTGGAACCGTGGTTGTGGGCGGCGTAGGTGCGGGTGCCGTTCTTGGTGAACACCGCGGAGGCGGGCAGGTCGCCGGTCACCGAGGGGTCGGGGGCCCCGAGCGCGTCCAGGGTGGTGATCCAGTGGTACGTGTGCGCCTTGGACTCGCCCTGCTCCGGGGTGTACCCGGCGTGGCCGGCGTCCCACTGCGCCTTGGCGGCGGCCGGGTCGGCCAGCGAGCGGAACTCCCAGAGGATGTCGCGCCATTCGACGGCGGGACCGCCGTTCTCACGCTCCATCTCCGCGAGATTGCGCCGGATCGCGTCCTTGTGCGCGGCCAGGTGCGGGGAGCCGCCCGCGGTCACGGGCAGGACGTTGATGCCGTGGATCTCCTCCGGGTTGGCGGTCCACCAGGTGGAGTACGCCCCGCCGCTGCCCCACACCATGCCGACCGTGTCGTGGGTGAAGGAGCCGGGGAAGACCTGCTGGTCGGCGTCGAACCAGTACTGGGCGATCGCCTCGCTCTCCGTGGCGAGCAGATAGCTGCCGAGGTCGCGCAGCTCGGTGTTGCCGGTGGCCGAGCCCCACAGCACCAGCGCCGCGCTGAGGTTGGTGGACTCCGAGGAGGACTCCTGGTTGTTGCCGGCGGCGAAGCCCTGGTGGCCGGAGGCCCAACTGTGTCCGGCGTAGACGTCGAAGCCGCGCAGGAAGGGGAAGGCGCTGTCGGTGCGGCTGGGGTTGGCGGTGTCGCGGATCAGGGCCTTGACCATGCCGCCCCAGGCGGAGTCCGCGGCCCAGGAGGCGTCGTACTGGGCGACGATGGCGGCCGCGTAGACGTAGTAGCCGTAGTGGAAGTGGTGGTCGTTGAGTTCGGCGTCGCTGCCGTAGGAGGCGGGGTAGCCGATGAGGGTCTTCCAGTCCCGGTCGTACGAGAACTCGTTCGCCCCGCCGGCGGTGAACCACTCCTGGAGACGGCCCTTGAGCAGGCCGATGAGCTTGTCGCGGACCGCGCTCTCGCCGATCTGGTCGGCCAGCGGCACGAGCTGGGCGAGCTTGCCCAGCGCCTTGCCGGTCCAGTAGGTGTCCGTGGCCCCGGAGAAGGGGTCGGAGGAGTTGGCGACCTCGGACAGGAGGGCGCGCAGCCGCGCCGGGTCGACGGCGCCGGTCCTCGGCAGTGCGGGCAGGACGGGGGCGGCCTTTTGCCGGGTGGTGAAGGAGGCGCCCTCCCGGACCTTCATCGTGCCGCGGGGGGAGACGTAGGTGTACGGCGTGAGGGCGTCGGTGGTGTGCAGCCACTGGTGGCGGTAGAGGGCCTGGAGGGTGCCGCGTTCGGTGCCTTCCTTGGCCTCGGTGGTGAGCCGGTACGTGGCGGAGACCGTGCCGCCGGAGGCGCTCCAGTCGACCTGCGATCCGGTGACGAAGCTGAACGCGTACCTGCGGAAGGTCGCGAGCGCGTCGGTGGAGGGCAGTACGGCGAGGGAGAAGTAGTCCTTGCCGCCGAGGCCGGCGGTGATCGTGGTGCCGGATATGTTCCAGTCGCTGCCGGTCGGCGCGAAGAGGGCGTAGTGGTGTCCGCCGACCGTGATGCCGACGACGTTGCCCTGGTCGGAGAAGACGGCCGGCGGGGCCGCGGTGGTGATCTGGGCGTTGCCGCCGGTGCCCTGGGCGTAGACGAAGGGCATGCCGTGGCCGATGGTGGTCCGCAGGGTGCGGGAACCGTCGGACCAGTACGGGGTGACCGTCCAGTCGGACCAGGCGTCGGCCTTGGTGTCGGGCGAGTTCAGCCCGCTCAGGCCGAGAGTGAGGTCGCGCTTGTGCGCGTACTCGTACTGGCGGCCCTCCCCCACGACGGCGGGGCTGGTCGGGTAGCCGACCTCCAGGCCGCCGGAGACGGCCTGGTACGTGAGCGGGTGGCCGTACATGGGTGTGGAGTACGGGTTGTCGCCGTACCGCTGGAAGGCGAGGGAGGACCACCAGTCGTTGGTGGGCACGGGCTTGCCCTTGGCGGCCTGCGTGACCTTGGGGGTGACCGGCGCGCCGGTGTTGGTCGTGGGGCCGGTCGTGCCCGGGGGCCGGGTGTCGGAGTAACTCCCGGCTCCTACGGGGACGGTGGCGGCCGCCGCCGGAGTCGCGGCCGGACCCAGGCCCAGGGCCGCCAGCGCGGCGGCCAGGACCACCGCGGCGGCCGACCGTGATCGGGGAGTTGGCATGGGGTGCACCTCGTGTCGTCGAGAGGGGGCTCGTCAACGGCGGCCGCGGCGGCCGGGAGCGGGGAGTCCCGGAGCGGCGGCAAAACCGTTGCGAGGAGAGTGGGGGAACCTGGCTGAGAGCGCTCTCAGGTGGCGAGAAAGTAAAACTCCTGAAATCGGTTGTCAACACATCGCGCACGGCGAGGCGCGGATGAAGGCATGCGGGCGGTTTTTCTCCGCCCGGCTTCCGCCATCTCTTCAAGTCCCGATGGGGCGAACGGGGCGCGGAGACGCTTCCCTCCTGCGGTGGGCCCGGTGGTGAGCCCTGCGTGGACCCCGGGGTGAGAGCGCTCTCACCATCTCCCGGGGCCTGCGGCGGCGTACGAGCGGCACGGAGCCGGGCGGGTGGCGCCGCCGCGTCCGGATGCGGAGGGGCGGTGGGGCCGCCGAGTGTGTTCCCGGCGGCCCCCGGCCGGGCCGGACTCCTGGCGGCTCAGGAGTCCTTCAGTGCCACGGCGAGGTCCCGCAGCTCCTCCAGCACGGACACGCTGCGGAAGATGGTCTGCAGGGAGGTGGTGATCCGCCGGGCCGGCCGGCGCAGCTGGCGGCTGGAGGCGCCGAACAAGTCGATCATGGCCATCACCTCCTGGAAGGAACCCGCCGCGGCCTGTACCTCCCAGGGGGCCGCGGCCACCTGCTCCAGCACCCCCTCCGCGCCCTGTGGCCATTCGCCGCGGGGCGTGCTTCCCGCCCACTCGAGGAAGGCCCGGAACGCGACGACGCTCGCCCCCATGCGCTCCGCGAAGCGCTCGGCCGCCGCCGCCAGGTCGTCGGCCGGCCCGTCGATGGCCTTGGCCAGGCGGTTGACCACAGCCATCTTCGCGCTCGTCGGAGCCCCGGAATGGCTGACCCGGGACATGTCCTCCCCGATCAGCCCCATCATCTCCCCCAGGTCCGTCATGGCCGACTCCACGTCGGCCATGTCCCCGGAGATGGCTTCCAACTGCGCCTCCGCTTCGACGACCAGGTCGAACAGGCCGGGGGCGTCCTCGTCCTCCCCGGCGACGGAGTCCGTGCCGGACGGGGGAACCGGTCCCGCGGGCAGTGCGGGGGCACTGCCCCGGTGCACCGCCTCCGCCAGTGCGTTCGCCAGGTGCCGCCGGACGGCGACGGGGTCGGCGGTGGGCGACGGGAACAGGATCCGCGGCGCCGTCGTTCCCGGGCCGAAGGGACGGTCGGTCCCTTGCGTGACGTGGACGGTGTACCGGCCGAGGGCGTGCCGCATGCCGAGGCCGAAGGACAGCTCCGTGTCGGATGCGCCGAGGTCGGCGACGACGACGTCCACTTCGGTGAGCATGCGCAGCAACTGGTCCATGGGCAGGCCGGCCTCCGTGAGCCTGTCGGCTCGCAGGAAGGTGAGACCGAGCTGTTCGCACACGGGGCGGACGATGTCCTCGTACAGGACGGCGGACCGGTCCCGCTCCCGCGGAAGGCTTCGGCCGGGAGGGCGGGGGGTGGTGGTCGTCGTCCCGCAGAGGGCGAGGCAGGTGGGCATGGAGGCTCCTTCTCGGATGGTCTGGGGGCCCTGCCGGCGGCCGGGTGCCGACAGGGCGCAGGGGGACGTCAGTCGAAGAGGGTGAGCGCCACTCCGTCGGCGACCTCGTCGGCGAAGACCGGGCGCTCCTCGATGCCCAGCGCGCGCAGGAGGTCCACGGTCAGCACCCGGTGGCGCCGGCCGACCCGGACCGTGGGGCAGGGGAAGGTGCCCCGGGCCACCAGCCGGTAGCCGGTGCCCAGGCACATGCCGAACGCCCGGGCGGCCGTGCGCAGGTCGACGCTGACCGGCAGGTCGAAGATCTCGCGGAAGGTGAGGGGGGTCTCGACGCGGTCGGTCATCCGCTCCTCCCCACGCGCCGCAGGGAGATCCTGGCGACCTGGCGGCCCCGGCCGGAGTAGCCGACGCTCGTGGCGGTGTCGCCCATGCCCCAGGCCCGGGCCAGCGCGCCGAGCCGTACGCCCTCGACGCGGTGGGCGGGGACCGTGATCCGCACCGTGGCGCAGAGCCCAGGGGGGCGCGGGACCGGATCGTAGTCCGCCTGCCAGCAGCCGTCCGGGTCCGTGCCGAGAGCAGCGCCGCCGGCACTCTCCACGTCCTCCACGGCCCACTCCAGACGCGTCCTGCTCCAGCCCTTCCACGCTTGTGAGCAGGCCGAACGCAGCACCGTTGAGCCGGGGTCCGGGTCATGGGCCCCGATCTGCGCCAGGGCTTGGAGGTAGCAGGCGACGAGCTCGGCCTCGACGTCGTCCCGTTCCGCGCGGAAACGCCGGGTGATCTTGAAAGCGGTGCCGCGGAGTCCGGGGAGCCCCAGCCACACAACCGCCGTCGGCCAGTCGGGCCCAGCGGCCCCGGGGCGGGCACGCTGCGCGATCTGGTGCCACAGCGCCGCACGCGCCGCGGGGCACAGGGAACGGTCGTACAGCAGGTGGCGCGCCCGTGCCAGGGTCACAGGCACGCCGGTCCGGTCCGACTCGTCGAAGAGGCGCAACGGGGGCGTCGGATCGCTGCCGGCGCACCGGCGCTCGACGGCCGCGAAGACGCCGGGGTGAAGGGGTGAAGTCATCGGTCCTCCTGGTCGATCGGGTCCGTGGCCGGGGTTCTGCTGCGCCACACCGCCAGCGCGCGCGCCGCCGGTTCCTTGCCGGGCATCGCGTCGGGGCCCCTGTCGACGGCCAGGAGCCAGCGCAGGAAGCCGGGCTGCCGGGCGGCCACCAAGCCGTCGAGGAGCGCGTCCAGGGCCCGCGCCCGGTGCTCGGTGCCGTGCGCCTGCGAGCACCAGGCGAGCAGGACGTCCCGCATGGCCGCGAAGGTGGCCGGCTCGTTCAGGGCATGTCCCGTCAGCCGGACGGTGCTCGCCGCCGACCCGGCGTCGGTGAGGGCCCGGTCGCCCCACCAGGCGAGGTCCGTGCTCGCCAGCACGGGAAAGGTGAGCGCCGTCAGCAGGCCCGGGACGCCCTCGGACCGGGTCCACTCGCCCATCCGGCGCAGGACGGCCGCCCTGGCCGCGCAGTCGCCCGCCGCGAAGCGCTGCACCAGCGCTGCCGCGATGACGGGGACGACGGCCGGGGCGTCCTCGTCGTCGTCCAGCGTCTCCATGAGGCGTTGCAGCAACCGCAGGGCCTGCTCCTCCGTGACCCGGCCGCGGTCGGAGTGACAGGCGTAGGCCACCGCCTTGCGCAGCGGGGCCCGCGCCGCCGTGCTCCACTCTTCGAGCAGGTCGGACGCCGCCCGTGCCGTTGCCGGGTCCCCAACGGCCGTTCCCAGACACCACGCGGCCACCTCGGGGGCCGGGGGCGAGGGGGCCGACGCCAGGTCGCGCAGGAGTTCCAGGGACCGGCCGCCGGTGGCCGCCGCCATGGCGGCGACCGCCCGGCCGGCCCGCTCGACCTGATCGGCTTCGTGGCCGGGACCGGAGAGCCAGGTGTGCAGCACGGGCAGCAGATGCGTGTGCTCACGGCACAGCGCCTCCCACACGGCCTCGCTCACGGCGGGCCGGAAGAAGGTCACCGTGTCCGTGGTCTCCTCTCCGGAGCGCTGCACGCGGTGCGCGCCGAGGAGCCGCAGGGTCTCGGCCAAGGGCCGCTGCCGGGCGTCGCCGGGCGGGTGGCCGTGCGAGCCCGGCACGACCGGGCTCTGCTCCTCGGCCGGGCCCGTCAGGCGCAGCAGGTCCCCGGCCCGTTCCGTCACCACGCCGCGGGGCAGCCCCCCGTAGACGGTGAGGGACAGCAGGTGGGCGAGGAGGGCGGGATCGGACTGGGCACGGGCGAGGATTTCGGAACCCTCCGCCCGGGCCAGGTGGCGCAGCACCTCGGCGCCGCCGGCGCCGCCCTCGACGCCCAGCCGCAGTACGGCTTCCGCCGCCTGTGCCGCGTGCCGCGGCGGAAGCCCTTCGGGCACCAGCTCGTCGAACCGGCCCGGTTCCAGGGCCCGCAGCCACCGGTCGCACGCCTCCTGGCCGCAGCGGCCGTCCGCGAGGTGGGCGGTGAAGACACGGCGCGGGTCCGGCGGGTGGTGGCGCACGACCGGCACCCCCAGGTGGTCCTCCAGGGCGCCGGCCAGTCCCGGGACCTCGGCCAGCACGATGACCAGCCGCGCCCCCGCCTCGGCCAGGGGCCCCTCCAGGCGGGACAGGTCCCATGCCCGCAGCGCGAACGGGTCCGGAGGTTCCATCACCAGATATCCGTGCACGCCCTGGGCCCGCGGCCCCCACCGGGAGAGGTTGACGGCCCCGTCCACCTGGACGACGACGGGGTCATCGATGCCGTGCGCCAGCAGGTTGAGGGCGTGCGTCTCGCGCCCGGTCCCCGGCTCTCCGAGGAGCACGGCGATACCGGAGTCGAGCGCGGCCAGCGCCTCCGGGAAGCAGGGCGGCGGCGCGAAGCGCCGTCTCGCCGTCTTCAGGTGCGGGGCGCGTACGGGGCCTTGCCGCATCGGCCCCGCGGTGGGGCCGCTCTCCGCGGGGGCGGTGACGAGCTGCCGCTGACCGCCCGTCACCGTGCCGTTGTTGATGATGCCGTGCGGAGCCACGACCACCATCTCCCGGCCGCCGGACAGCGCCGCCGCCACGAGGGCGTCGAGGTCACCGCCCTGGGGAAGCTCAGACGTCATCGCCGGCTCCACCGTCGCAGCGGCCGAACTCGACGGTGGTGACGTGCTGGCCGCCGTGGACCAGACCGGTGTTGATGATCCCGCGTGCGGCGTTCAGGACCGTCGCGGGGGGAGTCTTCGCCGCACGGGCCGCGTCCGGCACGGCGCTCCGGGCGGCTGCCGGCTCCGCCTGCTTGCGGGGTCGGCGGAGCGCGATGCCATTCTCCGTCCCGTGCTTTTCCTCTGCTGTCATGTCGCCCTCCCATGATGTGAACGCCCCGGAGGCCGATCTCGGGGCACTCGCCTCTCGGACGGAAAGAGAGTCCCGCATATCGGCCTGCCGGTAAGGTCCGGAGGCCCAGAAGGCGGGTGACCGGAGTCACAAGCGCAAAGGCGCCGCAAAGCAGCAGGAACACATGAGCGGGTGCGCTGCCCGAAGACAGCGCACCCGCCCGGCGAATTTCTTGACGAATATGCCCGATGAGGTCACAGGCCCCCGTTGGGAACCGGGCGCCCGAGCGCGGATATGCGATCGCGCAGGAGATAGGAGATCTCTTTGCGTTCCTGGTCGGTGAGCGTTCCCAGCAGCCCGGCCAGCTCCTCCTGCCAGTCGCTGCGCGGAGGGCTCAGCAGGTCCTGGTGGTCGACCGCCCAGTCCAGCACCTGGCGCACCTGGTCGGGGTGTCGCAGCAGCCAGAGTGCCGCCAGCGACACCGGCCCGGCGTGCAGCGCCTGGAGGCAGAAGTCGTACTCGCCGCGCCGGCTGGCCGTCCAGGAGTAGCGGACTCCCTCGCCCTCCTCCTGGCCGAGGCGCAGCTCCTCACCGGTCTCCCGGAGCCGGACGTCGAACACCCGGTAGCTCAGCCCCGCTTCCTCCAGGCGCTGCGGCATGCCGAGCCGCTGCATGATCTCCGGGGCCCCCAGCCCGCTGCCGGCCGCCGCCTGGGCCTCGGCCAGGTGGTGCAGCGCGCCGGTGAGACGGGTCCGCACCGCGTGCCAGCCGTGCACGGTCCTGGTGCGCACCACACGCACGGGATCGTGGACCCACCAGGAGACCCACAGGTCCACCGACTCCGTCCCGTACACGGTGGGGAGCCCGACCGCCCGTGTGTCCACGTGCTCCGTCGCGTCCACCCGGTAGACATCGGTGTAGCTCCCGGCCAGGCCGGGTACCGCGGCCTCGTCCGGCACGGGCACATGGGCTTCCGTGTCGTCCGGGTCCCCCCGGCGGCCGAGCAGGAAGTAGTCCCCGGCCGCGTCCTTGAGCACCAGCGACCAGTCCTTCGCCGCGGACCAGCGATGAGCGAGGATCTCCCGCCAGGGCGGCCTGGAGGACCGGACGTAGAGACGCTCGGCCGATTCGTCGCTCATGCCGCCTCCCCCTGTGCGCCGGCCCGCCACCTGTCGAGCGCGGCCCGCGCCGTTTCCAGCCCGGCCCAGCCGTCCCCGCCCCTCTCGTCCATTTCCACGAACAAGCGGAACTCGCCGGGCCGAACGGAACGGGCGAGAGCGGCGGTCAGGTTCTCGACGGCCCGGAACAGCGTTTCGTCCCACCGTCCCCAGTCGGCCCAGCGCAGTAATGCGGAACAGGTGGCCTCGAAGGAACCGTCGGTGTTCAACGCGTGGCGGATCATTTCGGTGATCGACCCCGATTCCGGTGCCGCATCGGCTAGTTTGCGCACGAACCACTGCGGGACCTGGAGCAACTGGCCGAACAGCGAGAGAATGTCCTGCGGGTCGCCTTGTTCCGTGCCCAGCCACTCGACGCACCGGCCGAACACCTCGGCCTCGTTTCCGGCCTGGAACAGGCTGAGGACGGCCACCCGCACGGCCAGCAGGACCTTGTCCTCGTCCGCGTGCCGCTCCTCGCCACGACGGCCCCGCGCACCGCGGAGGAGATCGTGCAGGAGGTGCAGCGCCAGATCCGGACGCGCCAGCCCGAACTCGGCACCGCAGGCGTAGGCCACCGTCGTCCTCAGGCGGAAGTCGGCGGCCAGGCTCCACCGCCGCAGGCGGTAGCGCACCTCCGGGACCAGGACGGGGTCCTCGGCCGCGATACCGAGGGCGTTCGCCGCGATGAGCCGGCTGGTGGTGCGCTCCGACTCGGCGAGGGCCTGGATGTGCCGCAGTGCGCGCCGGCCGCCTCCCCACCGGGCCGCCCTGCCCATGAACCGGCCCACCGGCCGGGTGAGTTCGGTGGCCCGGTTCACCTCTCGCACCCACTCGACCAGGAGTTCCGACACCTGTCCGTACTCACGCCACACGTGCCGGAGCACTGCCTCGGCCTGCCGGTGCCTGATGAACGCGACCGCCTCCACGCTGTGCGCGTAGGTTCCCTCCGCGCGGATCTCGCGTTCCTGCCGGACCGCGCGGACGGCGTGCAGCAGTTCCGTCAGGGACCGCCGGAGGACGAAGTCCGGGTTGGGCCGCTCGGTCCTCTCGGTGCCTGGGGCGTCCGTCCCCGGGAGCACGGCCGTCAGCCGGCCCTCGGACAGCTTCAGCAACCGGTCGGCTTCCTCCCGGACGAGGCGGTGGTCCAGCCCCTCGTAGACGCAGGCGGCCAGCAGGAAGGCCAGGGCGTCCGGGTCGCCCCGCAGCTTCTCCAGGAGTTCGGGGACTTCCCGCTCGGCACGGTAGCTCAGCCGCGCCCCCAGGTCACCGAGGGCGTCCGGGTCGCCGTCGGCCGTCACGATGGCCGTGACCAGCTCCACCACCTCGGCCGGCACCAGCTCCGGGACCAGCAGCTCGCCCAGGTCGTGGCGCTGGTGCAGCGCGGAGAGCAGCCGTTCCCGCTCCCGCTGGCCGGGGACCACCGCTTCGAAACGACTGCCGAACACCCGGGCGGGCGGCGGCGGTACGCACACGGTCGGAGTGATGTGGAGGTCCTGTTCCAGACGGCGCAGCAGGGTGGCGTCATCGGGCAGCACGATCACCATGTGCGCCCTGGCCTTCGTCAGCAGCGAGCGCACATGCCCCAGGACACCGGGGCCGAGCGGCCGGGACGGGAAGAGCCCGTCCATCAGATAGCCACGCGCCGACGCGTCGGTGGGCTGCCAGCGGTCCAGTTGCGTGACGCTGTCCAGGGCCCGCAGCGGGGCACCGTCCCCGCAGCACGCGCGCAGCAGGTTGAGCGCCGCGGTGCGACGACCGGACCCCGGCCGCCCGGCCAGGAACAGCGGCCCTCGCCGCAGCTTCTCCACCGCCGTGTCGAACCAGTCGGGCCGCGCGAACCCGAAGGCGGCGTCCCGCACTTCCGTCTCGGGGACGGGCCCTTCGCGCACCCTGCCCTCACGCGGCCCCCGCCCTTGGTGGGCGGGCCCGTTGTGGACACGTTGACCGCCGTGGACGGTGCCGGTGTTGAGGGTCGCGTTCGGGGCATAGTTGTAGACGACCGCCCTCGCTGCGCCGCCGATGGCGTCGATCAACTCGGAGACGTCGGGCTCGGCCTCCGTACGGAGCGGCCGGTCGCCGGCGGGGAGCTCCGGCGCGCCCGCCGGGGGACCGGGCGGCTCGGCCGGCCGTGTCTCGTCGGCCCCGGTCACTGCCGCCCCTGGTACTTGTTGCCGCGGACCTGGTCTCCCTGGAAGCCGCGGACCCGGCCGGCCTTGTTGCCCGCGACGTGGTCACCGGCGACATGGTGGTTGCTCACGCTCTGCCCGCCGTGGACGGTGCCGGTGTTGATGGCGCCGTGGGGGGCGCTGTTCCTCACCCGGGGAGCCGGTGTGTCGTCACGCTCGGGCGCAGGGGCGCCTTCCGTCACCGGCTCCGGGGCCGGGGCCGGGCCGGCGTGCGCGGGCTCCTCGTACAGCGGCCCGGACGGCTGGGGTACGTAGATCCAGGCCCGCTGGGAGAACTGCTTGCCGTCGACCGTCGCGGCCACCTCCACGAAGTGGTCGCGGTGGCGCCCGGTGTAGCCACTGGCGACCGCGTCCTCGTAGCAACGGTCGGAGAGGATGGCCGCGACGTGGGTGATGTTCTCCTTGTGGGAGGCGAGCACGGCCTTGACGGGGCGCGAGTCGAGCAGACGGTGGGTGTCGTTGCGCGCGGTCCCGTTGCCGCCGAACTCGTCCCCGGTGTCGGGCAACGGGCCGACGTGCAGGCTGACGCGGAGCCTGACGGGCACCGCCCCGTGGGACAGGATGTTGTAGTCGGTGAGTACGTCCTGGAGCGTGAGCAGCAGCGGGTGGATCACGAAGGGCATCCGCGTGGGGTCGAACCCGAAGACGTAGCCGTCGCCGGTCGAGGCCGGGAAGAGGCGGTCGTCCCACAGGTCCCGCAGGTGTGCCCTGGACAGTGCGGTCCTGAGGAGTTCGGGTACGACACGGCTGACGGCTTCGTGCTCGATCGCCGGGCGTCCCGTGAAGTCCTTGGCGTCCACGGCCAGGATGCCGCGGTAGGGAGGCAGCGGACGGCTGCGGGTGTACGAACCGGTGATCGGCTGGGGCAGTTCGCTGTCGAACTCGCGCATGTCACTCCTCGGTGAGGCCCGCCCGGCCCTCGGGGACCGGGCGGGCAGGCTCGTGCGGTGCTGGGCATGCCGAGCCTCACAGCGGGCGCGCGGGCGTTCCGTTCCGCAGGCCCCTACGAGGGGTGACGTGGGTCACACCGTGCTCACGCGCCGTCGCGACCGGCGATCACATCGCGCAGCCCTTCCGGGCCGACCACGGCGATCTGGCTCTTCCCGGCCTTCACCAGGCCCGGCCCGAGCCGTTCCAGCCCCTTGGTGACGGCCTTGCGGCCCACGCCGACGTGCTGGGCCAGCTCCTCCCTGGTGAGGGAGAACGACGTCTGCCCGCCGGAGACCTCGACCAGGCGAAGCAGGGCCATGGCGAGACGCTCGTGCACCGCCCCCTCATGGACCTCCGTCTGCTCCCGCAGTCGGTTACTGGCCATCACGGCGAGCGGATAGGCCAGCCGGTGTTCGCGGACGAAGCGGTGGAACTCCTCCGAGGAGACGGTGGATGCTTTGCACTTGCTCATTGCCCAGACGCTGGCCAGCCGCACACCCCCGCACTGGGCCGCCATCTCCCCCACGATCTCACCGGGACCACGGAAGGCGAGCAACCGCTGCCGCCCCTCACGGTCGGTCCTGACCACCTTCACCAACCCGCTGACCAGTATGAACACATCGGTCTTCCGGTCCCCCTGCGTCAGCAGCGCTACGCCCGGCGAGTAGGTCCGGGGCGGGCGGCAGGCCAGTCCCGTCCAGTCCTTGTGCGGCACCAAAGGGGCACCAGACGACCCCGAGGGAGGGAAATCTTCGCTCATGCGATCACGCTAACGGAGGCACTCCGCGTGGCACTGCGGAATTCTCCATTCCGCACTGACGGGACGGTAAAGAGGCTGAAACCTTTCCACGCGGCGCGATCGCGTTCCCGGCGTCCGGACGCTCGTCGCCACGGTCCTCCCGGCGGTGGCCTCCCGGGAGCCGGCAGGGGGCGGTCACGCGGTGGCGGCCTCGCCTGCGGACGCGGGGCCGGCGAAGGAGCGGCGGCAGTGGAGCAGCAGTTCGCGCAGGGCCGGGCTCTTGGACGGCGCGCAGACCAGGGCCAGCACCCCGGGGATGTCGGCGTCCGTGAGGGCCACGGTCCGCAGCCCGTCGCGTCCGGCGGTCATGGACGCGGACAGGACGGCGGCGCCGAGGCCGCGGGCGGCCAGGTCGAGTACGGCGTCGGGGGCGCTCGCCTCCAGGGAGACGGCCGGGGTCAGGCCGCGCGCCGCGGCGGTCCGCTCGAGCACCGTGCGGATGCCGGTGCCCCGCGGCAGGCAGACCAGCGGGTGGGCGCACAGCTCGGCGAGGGTGGCCTCGCCGCGTGCGGCCAGCGGATGGCCGGGCGGCACCGCGGCCGCGATCGGCTCGCTGACGATCTGCCAGCCGTCCAGGTCCTCGGGCGGCCGGCCGGCGGCGCCGATCAGGGCCAGGTCGACGCTCCCCTGGCGCACCTGCTCCACCAGCCGGTCGGAGTCGTCCTCGACCAGGCTGATCTCCACTCCGGGGTGGGCCCGGTGGAACCCGGACAGCGCGTCGAAGAGCGGGGTGACGGTGCACGCCCTGACCATGCCCACCACGACCCTGCCCCGGACCAGCCCGTTCACCTCGTCGACGGCCCGGCGCAGCTCCTCCACCGCGGCCAGTACGGAACGCGCGTGGTCGCGCACGACCTCGCCGACCGCGGTCAGCCCGGCCTGGCGGCCGGACCGGTCGACGAGCACGGCCCCCAGGTCGTCCTCGAGCTGGCGTATCCGGGCGCTGATCCCGGGCTGGCTGATGTGCACCCGCTCGGCGGCCCGTGTGAAGTTGCGCTCCTCGGCGACGGCGAGGAAGTACGTCAACTGCCTCAGTTCCATAACCGCAGATTGTAGTAGCGATCAGAACAATCGCTTGGACTTATCACCGGGGCGGTCGGAGACTCGTCCCGTAGGCGTCGGGAGGCTCGCGTGGCCGGTCACCACAGTCGCCGCGGTCGCCGCGGGCTGCCGCAGTTGCCGTGGTCGCCACAGTCGCCGTGGTCCCCGCAGTTCGGAGCACAGTCGGAGCGCAGAGAGGAACAGCCGTGTCGGTTCAGGAGAAGGCCATGCAGCCGGAGGATCTCACCCGCCTCTTCGTCGAGCGCGCCAACGCCGGTGACGCCGCCGGTCTCGCCGCCCTCTACGAGGAGGAGGCGGTGATGGCCTACCCGCCCGGCAGCGTCACGGTGGGCCGGGAGAACATTCGCAAGCTGTTCGAGAAGATGCTGGCCCAGGCGCCGCGCTTCGAGCCGGAGCCGCCGCTTCCGACGCTGGTCCAGGGCGATATCGCCCTGACGTCGACTCCGCCCTCGGACGGTGCGGGCGCGCGTGCGCAGGTGGTCCGGCGCCAGCCCGACGGGAGCTGGCTGCGCGTCATCGATCAGCCGGAGTTCCGTACGCCGCGCGGCTGAGCCGTCCGGCCGGGGGTTCCCGATCCGTCGGGCCGGACGGACCAGGAACCCTCCGCCGGACGGACGGGCGCCCGAACGGGGGACGCCCGGCCGGACGGAGGGGGACGCCCGGCCGGACGGAGGGGGACGCCCGGCCGGACGGACGGGGAACGCACGAACGGACGGAGGGGGGACGCCCGGCCGGACGGGGCCGGCAACGCGCGAACGGTTCAGGCCGTGGCCGTCGCCGTGTCCGCGACGAGGGTGATGTCCTGCCCGTGCACCGCGTGGAAGACGGGCAGCGGCAGGATGCCGAAGGAGCGCAGTTCCGTCACGGTGGCCTGGACACGCGCCGTGCCGGGCGTCATCGAGGCCGAGGAGACCCTGCCGGAGTTGACCCAGCGCCGCTCCACCCCGTCGCACACGGCGCGGGTCCCGCCGACGCTGTAGCGGGTGCCCGACGATCCCTGCTCCACGGAGGAGCTGACGAAGACCGGGCCGGTGCCGCCGGTGCAGCGGTAGGTGCCGGAGAGGGTGATGGTGCCGTCGGCGGCGATGCGGCCCGTGGGGTCGACGGTGACGGACTCGCCCGGGGCCGCGGAGGCCGCACCGGCGGCGGGGGCCGCCGTCAGGAGCAGGGCGGCGGCGGCCGCCGCGGAGAGGGCGGCGAGGACGGGACGTACGGGCATGGAAGGACCTCCCGGAGATGGGGGATGGGGGACCGGATTCCCGTGGGGGTTTCCACTGGTACCCGGCGGACGGTCCGGCCGCCGTGATCCTCACCCCTTCGGTGGCGAGTCCGCGTCGGCCGGCCGGAAGGGCGCCGCGGCGTCCCGGCCGGATCACGCGGGGCCGGCCGGGACGCTCTCCGGCCGGCCCCGGGAGGTTCCCGGCCCCGGCGGGTAGCCTCCCGAGCACCGCTCAGGCCAGGACCGCGAACCCGTCGAGCTCCACCATCGCCCGCTCGTCCCACAGCCGCGCGACCTGGACGACCGCCATGGCCGGGTAGTCCCGCCCCGCCAGGCTCCGCCAGACGCGCCCCAGTTCGCGGGCGTGGGCCCGGTAGGCCGCGACGTCGGTGGCGTAGACGGTGACCCGGGCCAGGTCGGCGGGGGTGCCGCCGGCCGCGCGCAGGGCGGTGAGGAGGTTGCCGAGGGCCTGCGCGAACTGCTCGGGAAGCGTGTCGCCGGTGATCTCGCCGCCCGCGTCGAGGGCGGTCTGGCCGGCCAGGAAGACGATCCGGGAGCCGGTGGCGACGACGGCGTGGGAGAAGCCGGCCGGCGGGGCGAGACCGGCGGGGTTGCGGCGCTCGGCGGTCACGGTGCCTCCACGGTGGCGTACAGCTCCTTGGCGATGATGCCGCGCTGGACCTCGCTCGCCCCTTCGTAGATACGGGGGGCGCGCACCTCGCGGTACAGGTGTTCCAGCGGATGGCCCCGCTCCAGCGCCCGCGCGCCGTGCAACTGGACGGCCGCGTCGACGACGTACTGCGCGGTCTCGGTGGCCAGCAGCTTCGCCATCGCGGCGCGCCCGGGGACGTCCGGGGCGCCCTCGTCGTACGCCGTGGCCGCCGCGTACACCATCAGCCGCGCCGCCTCCGTGCGCAGCGCCATCTCGGCGACCCGGTGGGAGACGGCCTGGAGGTCCTTCAGCCTGCCGCCGAAGGCGTCCCGGCGGGCGGTGTGCGCGAGGGTGGCGTCCAGGGCGGCCTGGGCCATGCCGACCGCGAAGGCGCCGACGCTGGGGCGGAAGAGGTTGAGGGTGTGCATGGCGACGCGGAAGCCGCGGCCCGCCTCGCCGAGCAGGTCGGCGGCGGTGACGGGCACGGCGTCGAAGGCCAGCGTTCCGATGGGGTGCGGGGCGAGCATGTCGAGATGGGTGCCGGTGAGGCCGGGGCGGTCGGCGGGGACGAGGAAGGCGGTGACGCCCTTGGCGCCCGCCCCGGGGGTGGTGCGGGCGAAGACGGTGTAGAGGTCGGCCTCGGGGGCGTTGGAGATCCAGCACTTCTCCCCGGTGAGCCGCCAGCGGGCGGTCCCGCCCCCGGGCGCCCCCTCCGGTTCGGCCCGCAGGGTGAGCGCCGCCGCGTCCGAACCCGCTGCGGGCTCGCTGAGCGCGAAGGCGGCCACCGCGCTGCCCTCGGCCACCCGCGGGAGCCAGCGGGCGCGCTGCTCCTCGGTGCCGTAGGCGTGGACGGGGTGGGCGCCCAGGCCCTGGAGGGCGAGGGCCGTCTCGGCCTCCGTGCAGGCGCGCGCCAGGGACTCGCGCATCAGGCACAGGTCGAGGGCGCCGGAGGTGAACAGCCGCCGCAGCAGCCCGAGCCGGCCGAGCTCGGCCAGGAGGGGACGGTTGACCCGGCCGGGAGGTCCCTGCCGCGCGAGCGGGGCGAGCCGCTCGGCGGCCAGCGCGCGCAACTCGCCGCACCAGTCGGTCTGTTCCGGTTCGAGCGAGAAAGCGGGCATCGCCGGTCCTCCCTCCCCGCGGCCTGGCCGGCCGCTGCCGTCTGGCCCGCGGCCGTGCGGCGGCCGCCCGTTACGACGGTATCGCGCGCCGTTGACTGCCGTCACCAAGGCGCTACGCTCGGGGGGCGAGCCCACCACGGAGGCCGCCAGGCACGGGGACGAACCCCGCTCAGGCAAGGGGGCGAACCGCCATGATCTCCTCGGCTCATGTCGACACCTTCGCGCGCGACCACCTCCCGCCCCCCGAGCAGTGGCCCGAGCTCCGTCTCGACCTGCCGGAGCTGCGCTATCCCGACCGGCTGAACTGCGCCGCCGAGCTGCTGGCCGGCCCGCTGGGCGACCGGCCGGTCTTCCGCACCGGCGCCGGGACCGTGTGGACCTACGGCGAGCTGCGCGCCCGCGTCGACCGGATCGCCCACCTGCTCACCGGTGACCTCGGCGTGGTGCCCGGCAACCGGGTGCTGCTGCGCGGCCCCACCACGCCCTGGCTGGCCGCCTGCTGGCTGGCGGTGCTGAAGGCGGGCGCGATCGCCGTCACCGTGCTGGCCCAGCAGCGTCCGCACGAGCTGCGCCAGATCTGCCGGATAGCGCGCGTCCGGTACGCGCTGTGCGACGTCCGGGCGCTCGGCGGCCTGGCCGAGGCCGGTGTTCCGGGGCTGCGGATCACGGCCTACGGCGGGGACGCCGACGACGACCTGCTGCGCCGCCCGGCGCCCGGCACGCCGTACCCGGCGCTCGCCACGGCGGCGGACGACGTGGCGCTGATCGCGTTCACCTCGGGCACCACCGGCCCTCCCAAGGGGTGCGCGCACTTCCACCGGGACGTGCTGGCGATCGCCGACACCTTCTCCAAGCGGGTGCTCAAGCCGCGCCGGGACGACCTGTTCGCGGGCACCCCTCCGCTGGGGTTCACCTTCGGGCTGGGCGGGCTGGTGGTCTTCCCGCTGCGGGCGGGGGCCGGTGCGCTGCTGCTCGAACGGGCCACGCCCGCGCGGCTGCTGGCCGCGATCGCCGAGCACCGGGTGTCGGTGCTGTTCACGGCGCCGACGGCGTACCGCGCGATGCTCGGCGAGCTGGACGCGTACGACATCTCCTCGCTGCGGCGCTGCGTCTCGGCGGGCGAGAACCTGCCCGCGGCCACCTGGCGGGCCTGGCACGAGCGCACGGGCCTGCGCCTGATCAACGGCATCGGCGCCACCGAGCTGCTGCACATCTTCGTCTCGGCGGCCGACGGCGCCATACGGCCGGGCACGACGGGCCTGGCGGTGCCGGGGTGGCAGGCGCGGGTACAGGACGGCGACGGCAGACCCGTGCCCGACGGGCAGCCCGGACTGCTGGCGGTGCGCGGGCCGGTCGGCTGCCGGTACCTGGCCGATCCGCGCCAGCGGGAGTACGTGCGCGACGGCTGGAACGTCACCGGGGACACCTACGTCCGTGAGCCCGACGGCTACTTCCGGTACGTCGCCCGCGCCGACGACATGATCGTCTCCGCCGGGTACAACATCGCGGGGCCGGAGGTGGAGGAGGCGTTGCTGCGCCACCCGGACGTGGTGGAGGCCGCGGTGGTGGGCCGGCCCGACGAGGCGCGCGGGTGCGTCGTCGTGGCCTACGCCGTGCTGAGGGAGGGCGCCGAGCGGGACCCCGAGGCGCTGCGGGCCTTCGTGCTGTCGGAACTGGCGCCGTACAAGTGCCCGCGCGAGTTCGTCTTCCTGGACGCGCTGCCGCGCACGGCGACCGGCAAGCTCCAGCGGTTCAGGCTGCGCGCCGATGGGGTACCGGAGGGCGAACCGCCCCGGTGACACCGGGGGTGACCAGCACCGATGCCGACGACCTAAGATGATCAACGTGTCCGAGCAGCACGCGCAGCACGCCCCGAGGTCCCTGATCGTCACGTTCTACGGCGCGTACGGCCGGCACGTGCCGGGCCCGGTGCCCGTCGCCGAGCTGATCCGGCTGCTGGCCGCGGTCGGGGTGGACGCCCCGTCCGTGCGGTCGTCGGTCTCCCGGCTCAAGCGGCGCGGGCTGCTGCTGCCGGCCCGCACCGAGCAGGGCGCCGCCGGGTACGCGCTGTCCGCGCAGGCCCGGCAGTTGCTCGACGACGGCGACCGGCGCATCTACGCCGCGGCGCCGCCCGGGGACGAGGGCTGGGTGCTGGCGGTGTTCTCCGTCCCGGAGTCGGAGCGGCAGAAGCGGCACGTGCTGCGCTCGCGTCTGGCCGGACTCGGCTTCGGCACCGCCGCGCCCGGGGTGTGGATCGCCCCGGCCCGCCTGCACGAGGAGACGCACCACGCTCTGGAGCGGCTGGGCCTGGACGGGTACGTGGACCTCTTCCGCGGCGAGCACCTGGGCTTCGCGCCGACGGCGCGGGCGGTGGCCCGCTGGTGGGACCTGGAAGCGATCGCCGCGGAGCACGAGGCGTTCCTCGACCGCCACGCGCGGGTGCTGGAGGACTGGCGGCGGCGCGCGGACACCCCGCCGGAGGACGCCTACCGCGACTACCTCCTGGCCCTGGACTCCTGGCGCCGCCTGCCGTACACGGACCCCGGGCTGCCCGCGCGCCTGCTGCCCGCCGACTGGCCGGGCGCACGCTCGGCGGCCGTCTTCCACGCGCTGCACGAGCGGCTGCGCGACGCGGGCGCCGTCTACGCCGGGCTGCCACCGCGGCCGGACGGTCCGTGAGCCGCCTCGCCTCCGGCGGCGATAAGCCCACCCTCAAGAAGCTCCCACCGTCCTCTCAGGTTTCCCGCCTAGCCTCCGGCGCATGAGTCTCACGCGTACCCTGAACCGGGCGCTCACCGCCACCACCGGCTTGCAGGTACGGCGGGTTGCCCGGCCCGCGCCGTCCCGGCCGGCGGCGCCCGGCGACCGGGCCGGGCAGCCGTCCGGTCCCGCCTACCGATCCCCCTCGCCCGAGGAGCTGCCGGTCGAGCGGCTGCTGCGGCAACCGGTCTTCATCATCTCCTCGGTGCGCTCCGGCTCCACCCTGCTGCGCATGATGCTGGGCGCCCACTCGCGGCTGCACGCCCCGCACGAGCTGCACCTCCGCCATCTGCGGGTCGACCACGGCAACGCCGTCGCGCGCAGCGCCACGACCGCCCTCGGGCTCGCCCGCGGCGATCTGGAGCACCTGCTGTGGGACCGCGTCCTCCACCGCGAACTGGTCAGGTCCGGCAAGGACGTCATCGTCGAGAAGACGCCCGGCAACGCGTTCGTGTACCAGCGCCTGAAGGACTGCTGGCCCGACGCCCGGTTCGTGTTCCTGCTGCGCCACCCGGAGTCGGTCGCCCGGTCCTGGCACGAGAGCGACCCGGTCAAACGGCCCTATCGGGCGGCCGTCACCGAGTCGCTGCGGTACATGGAGGCGGTCCAGGCCGCCCGCGCGGCGGAGGACGGCGGCCACACCGTGCGCTACGAGGACGTCACCGCCGCCCCGGAGGAGCAGATGCGCCGCCTGTGCGCGTTCCTCGGCATCGGCTACGAGCCGGGGATGCTCCGGTACGGCCGTGCGGGCGGCGGCAGGCTGGTCCGGGGCCTGGGCGACTGGCGCGAGACGATCCGCACCGGAGAGGTCCAGCCCGGGCGCCCGCTGCCGCGGCCCGGCGAGATCGCCGAGGCGCTGCGCCCGATGTGCCGGACCTGGGGCTACCTGTGACCCGCGGCCCGGCTCAGGCGCCGCCCAGGGCGAGCCGGGGCCCGGGGGCGTCCGTCCGCCCGGCCGGCGGGCGGCGGCTGCCCGCCCGGTAGGGCGCCGGCCACACCGCGCCGGGGCCGCTGTACCCCTGCTCGGCCGCCGCGTGCAGCGTCCAGTGCGGGTCGTACAGATGGGGGCGGGCCAGCGCGCACAGGTCGGCGCGCCCGGCCAGGACGAGGGAGTTGACGTCGTCCCAGGAGGAGATCGCGCCGACCGCGATGACCGGGACGCCCGCCTCGTGGCGGATCCGGTCGGCGAACGGCGTCTGGTACGACCGCCCGAACCGCGGCTTCTCGTCGGCCACGACCTGCCCGGTGGAGACGTCGATCGCGTCGGCCCCGTGCGCGGCGAAGGCGCGGGCGATCTCCACGGCGTCCTCGGCGCTCGTGCCGCCCTCGGCCCAGTCGGTGGCGGAGATGCGCACCGTCAGGGGGCGTTCCGGGGGCCACACCGCCCGTACGGCGTCGAAGACCTCCAGCGGGAAGCGCAGCCGCCGGCCGAGGCTGCCGCCGTAGGCGTCGGTGCGGCGGTTGGTGAGCGGGGAGAGGAAACCGGACAGGAGGTAGCCGTGGGCGCAGTGCAGCTCCAGCAGGTCGAACCCGGCCCGGGCGGCGCGGGCGGCGGCGGCCGCGAACTGCTCCCTGACGTCGGTGAGCTGGGCCCGGGACAGCTCGCGCGGCACCTGGCTGTGCGGCTTGTACGGCAGCGGGGAGGCGGCCACCAGGGGCCAGTTGCCGTCCTCCAGGGGCTCGTCCATGCCCTCCCACATCGGCTTGGTGGAGCCTTTGCGCCCGCTGTGGCCCAGTTGCACGCCGATCGCGGTGCCCGGCGCGCGGGTGTGCACGAAGTCGGTGATCCGCCGCCACGCCTCGGCCTGCCTTGCCGTGTAGAGGCCCGCGCAGCCGGGGGTGATGCGGCCCTCGGGGCTGACGCACACCATCTCCGTCATCACCAGCCCGGCGCCGCCCAGGGCCCGGGCGCCCAGGTGGACCAGATGGAAGTCGCCGGGGACGCCGTCGGCGGCGGAGTACATGTCCATCGGTGACACCACGACCCGGTTGCGCAGGGTCAGGCCGCGCAGCCGGAACGGGGTGAACATCGGCGGGGTGCCGGGCGGGCAGCCGAAGTCCCGTTCGACGGCCTCGGTGAAGCGGGCGTCGCGCAGCCGCAGGTTGCCGTGGGTGACCCGGCGGCTGCGGGTGAGCAGGCTGAAGGCGAACTGGCGGGGCGGCTGGTCCAGGTGGAGGGCGAGGTCCTCGAACCACTCCAGGCTGGCCCGGGCGGCGCGCTGGGCGGAGGCCACGGCGGGCCGGCGCTCCTCCTCGTACGCGGCCAGGGCCTCCTCGACCGTCGGCCGTTCCGTCAGGCAGGCGGCCAGGGCGAGGGCGTCCTCGACGGCGAGCTTGGTGCCCGAGCCGATGGAGAAGTGGGCGGTGTGGGCCGCGTCGCCGAGGAGGACGACGTTGCCGTGCGACCAGCGCTCGGTGACGACCGTGCGGAAGGTGGTCCACGCCGAGTTGTGCGACCGCAGCGGCCGGCCGCCGAGGGCGTCGGCGAAGACCGCGGCGCACCGCTCGGCCGACTCCCGCTCCGGCAGGCCGGGGAAACCGGCGGCCCGCCACACCTCCTCGCGCATCTCCACGATCACCGTGGAGGCGCCCTCGTCCGCCGTCCCGGCGGGACCGGCCGGGGGGTGGGGCGCCGGG
>NZ_WYCT01000945.1 GCF_011008945.1 Streptomyces harenosi | reverse complement strand
GGTTGACCATGGTCATCAGCAGGATCACCGACAGCGAAATCAGCACCATCTGCAGGCCCATCGGCACGCCCTTGACCACCAGCGCCTTGAGGATGGTCATGTCGAGCTTGAACAAGCGCAGGTCGGCGCGGCCCAGCCACAGGGTGTGGCGCTTGTGCCGCATGTACAGCAGCAGGCCGGCCAGCGACAACGTCTGCGCGACCAGCGTGGCCCAGGCCGAGCCGGCGATGCCCAGCGCGGGGAAGGGCCCCATCCCGAAGATCAGTACCGGGTTCAGCACGATGTCCAGTGCCACCGATACCATCAGGAAGCGGAACGGCGTGCGCGAATCACCGGCACCGCGCAGGGCGGCGGTGAGGAAGGCGAACGCGTACAGCGTCGGCATCGCCAGGAAGATGATCTGCAGGTAGGCCTCGGC
>NZ_WYCT01000944.1 GCF_011008945.1 Streptomyces harenosi | reverse complement strand
GCCGAGGCTGCTTGCTATGATTGGGATTCGCTTGCCGCATGCTGTTACCAGTGCCCTTGGTGGTGCGTCGAAGACCCGTGGTGGTTTCGAGGGTGGTGGTGGGGGTATCTCGGAGAACATTGGTAGCCTGATGAACATTGCCAAGATGTTTGCATAGGCGATATGCGACATGTCTCTAGGGCTGGATAGGATGTTCTGTTTGAGCCTTGGACCTCTTTTTTCCCACGATTTGCAATGCCTTGCTGAAATTCAACACACGACGATCACGAATATACACCTACTGTCCTTTGCTCCTTTTTTTTGCTTTTATACTCCCGCTCTTTTTTTCTTTCCCGGACTTTGCCATTTTTCGACGTTGTCATGAACTGGGAGGCCCGTCTGAATTCGATAGAATTGATTTCTTTGGAAAAGCTGCTGT
>NZ_WYCT01000943.1 GCF_011008945.1 Streptomyces harenosi | reverse complement strand
GGTGAAGGCCGGGCAGGCCCTTTACCAGATCGATCCCTCCAGCTATCGCGCGACCTGGAACGAAGCGGCGGCGGCGCTGAAACAGGCCCAGGCGCTGGTGGTCTCCGATTGCCAGAAGGCCCAGCGCTACGCGTCGCTGGTCAGGGATAACGGCGTTTCCCGCCAGGATGCTGACGACGCCGCCTCCACCTGCGCCCAGGACAAGGCCAGCGTGGAATCGAAGAAAGCGGCGCTGGAGAGCGCGCGCATTAACCTGAACTGGACCACCGTCACCGCGCCGATTGCCGGGCGCATCGGCATCTCGTCGGTTACGCCGGGGGCGCTGGTCTCCGCCGATCAGGATACCGCGCTGGCGACGATCCGCGGGCTCGACACCATGTATGTTGATCTGACGCGATCCAGCGTCGATCTCCTGCGT
>NZ_WYCT01000942.1 GCF_011008945.1 Streptomyces harenosi | reverse complement strand
AGATGTGTATAGGAGACAGGGCCCTGGCGGCGGCCCAGCTCCGCCACAACGGCGAAGCCGGCCGCGCCTTCATCGACGCCCTCCCCGCCCTCGCCGACCGCTTCCTCGGCCACTGGGGCCTCCGGCTCGACGGCCCCCCGATGCACGGCTGGGCCGCCCTCGTCCTGCCCGTCGTACACCGCGACGACGGCACCCCCGCCGTCCTCAAACTCCAGCTCCCCGACGAGGAGACCGAAGGCGAACCCCTCGCCCTGCGCGCCTGGGACGGCGACGGGGCCGTCCGCCTCCTCGCCCACGACGAGGCCACCGGCACCCTGCTCCTCGAACGCCTCGACCCCACCCGCACCCTCGCCCACGT
>NZ_WYCT01000941.1 GCF_011008945.1 Streptomyces harenosi | reverse complement strand
CTGTTCATGCTGGTCTCGGCGTTTTCAGGTCTCGACACGATGCGGGCGGCCTACGCGCACGCGATCCGGAGCGGCTACCGCTTCTACTCCTACGGCGACGCCAGCCTGCTGTTCCCGGGCCCGCGCGCGGACATCTCATGACCGTTCCTGCCATGACCGAGCCGGCGCCCTTCGGCTTCACCCTGCACGGGCAGGACGGCACCGCCCGGACCGGAGAAATCGCGACGCCGCGCGGAAACATTCGCACGCCGGCCTTCATGCCAGTGGGCACCGCCGCGACCGTGAAGGCGATGTATCCGGGGCAGGTGCGGGAGCTGGGCGCCGACGTGGTGCTGGGCAACACCTATCACCTGATGCTGCGTCCGGGCCCGGAGCGGATGGAACGGCTCGGCGGCCTGCACAAGTTCATGAACTGGGAC
>NZ_WYCT01000940.1 GCF_011008945.1 Streptomyces harenosi | reverse complement strand
CATCGAGGAAGCCGAGATGCGCGACCACCGCCGCATCGGCAAGCAGCAGGACCTGTTCCACCTGCAGGAAGAGGCGCCGGGCCTGGTGTTCTGGCACCCGAAGGGCTGGGCGTTGTGGCAGGTGGTCGAGCAGTACATGCGCAAGGTCTACCGCAGCAGCGGCTACGGCGAAGTGCGCTGCCCGCAGATCCTGGACGTGAGCCTGTGGAAGAAGTCCGGCCACTGGGACAACTACCAGGACAACATGTTCTTCACCGAGTCGGAGAAGCGCACCTACGCGGTCAAGCCGATGAACTGCCCGGGCCATATCCAGGTGTTCAACCAGGGCCTGCACAGCTACCGCGACCTGCCGATCCGCTACGGTGAGTTCGGTTCCTGCCACCGCAACGAGCCGTCCGGCGCGCTGCACGGCATCCTGC
>NZ_WYCT01000939.1 GCF_011008945.1 Streptomyces harenosi | reverse complement strand
ATCCAGGGGATTGAAGGCATCGAGGACCAGCAGCGTGAAGACGATGGCGATGAGCTGGAACAGCGACACCACGATGATGACGGCAATTACCGCCGACAGAACGAGGGCGACGACCTGCTCGAAGCGATCGTATAAACTCATGATGGCCCATTGGTCACGGAAGACCTGAAATGGATTGCGGCCTGTTGACTTCATGCAGATGGACTCCCTGCGACATTGCCGCTGTCGAGACGGCGGCGCATCGCACTGATGTTTCGTTCGACGAGCTCGGCCGACATGCCAAGCGACGACATCACCTGTTCCGCCAGCCCAAGGGCCGCGGCAAAGGATTGCTGGTGTACATGCACGTTGGGCATGGCGCGAAGTGCATCGGCCGCGGTCGTACTTCTGCATGACACCCACAAGGTCAGCGCCGGACGG
>NZ_WYCT01000938.1 GCF_011008945.1 Streptomyces harenosi | reverse complement strand
CCCGTGAATCCTTCGCTCGGCAAGACGCAATTGAGGTGGTTGACTGTGGATCTCCGGTGGTTGACACCCTCTGGATGATCCATCGATCCGAATGGCCACTGTCTGGGCCAGCTAAATGGTTGACCCAACAGCTTCGAGGCCTGCCTCGATTCAGCGGGAGGAGGGCTCCACCTCTCGCTGGAGCGGACTGAGGCCCCTTCTATACTGGTCTGGGGTCCGGCCAGAGTGTCGCTTGAACATCTCACTGAAAGACGTTGAGTTTGCATAGCCCAGATCGTCTGCAATCTGCGTAATTGATCGGTCTGAACCCAAGGCATCAATTGCCCTCAGAAAACGAAGCCGACTGCGCCACTCTCCGAACCCCATCCCTAGCTCGCGCTTTGCCAAGCGCTCAAGTGATCGAACACTAATGTGGTGGCGC
>NZ_WYCT01000937.1 GCF_011008945.1 Streptomyces harenosi | reverse complement strand
CTTCTAGCTTCGTCGGCAGCGTCAGATGTGTATAAGGGACAGGCCGTGCACTTCACGCATCAGCAGCGGGAAGTCGAGGCGGACGCGATCCCAGTCCGGGGCGCCGGTGCGTTCTTCGATCGGGCGTGGCGTGGACAGGTTCATGCCACACCCGCCTCGGCCAGGGCCTTGTCCAGGCGGCGTGCCAGCTGCTCGCGCAACGCGTCCGGCAGGATCTTCAGCGGTTCATGGCAGAACGCAGCGCTCAGCAGTGCCTGCGCCTGGACCTGGGGCAGGCCACGCGAGCGCAGGTAGAACAGCGCATTGGCATCGAGCTGGCCGACGGTCGCGCCGTGCGCGGCCTTCACTTCATCGGCGTCGATCACCAGCGTCGGCTGGGTGTCGATCTCGGCATCGGCCGACAGCAGCAGGTTCTTGTTGG
>NZ_WYCT01000093.1 GCF_011008945.1 Streptomyces harenosi | reverse complement strand
CTGCTGTTCGCGATCGCGTGGATTGCCGGTCGCCTCCTGTTGATCGAACTCGTCCATAACCCCCTGCACGACGCTGTCCTCGTCTTTTTTTTTCAAGCAGAAGACGGCATACGAGCTGAGCGAGTGTCTCGTGGGCTCGGAGATGTGTATAAGAGACAGCCCGGAAGGTGCCGCCGCGTCGTCCGGCGCGGCGGCGGGCGAGGCGTCCGCCGCCGAGACCGCGCCCACCCCCGCCGCCGGCGGCGCGCAGGAGCCGGGCGCGGCGGAGGCGTCCGCCGGCCCGGGCGGCGCGGAAGCCGCCTCCGGCACCGGCGAGCAGGCGGCGCCGGAACAGGGCGCGGACGACGGTGCCGCGTCCCGGCCGGAGCCGCAGGGCGGCGAGGGGGCGGCCGCACCCGGCCCGGAGGAGGGCGCGAGCCCGGCATCCGCACCGGGCGACGACGGCGAGTCCCAGGGCGCCGAACCCGCGGGCGACGCCCCGGCCGCGCCGGGCGGCGCGTCCGAGCAGACCGAGAGCCCGCAGCAGGACGCGTCGACCGGCTGGCGGCCGCCGCCCGCGCCGCAGGGGGCCGTTCCGCCGCTGCCGCCGCAGTTCCCCTCCGCGGCCACGGAGGCGCCGGCAGCCGCGCCCCAGTGGCCGACCGCGGCCGGACAGCCGCAGCCGCCCATGGCGCAGCCCGCCGACCCGTCCGCGCCCGCTCAGCCCCCGGCCGCCGCGGCCCAGCCGCAGGCGCCGCAGCCCGCGCCGGGCGGCTGGCCGGGCGCTCCCGGGCAGCCCCCCGCCCCGCAGGGCGGTTACGGCTTTCCCCCGTCGGTCCCGCAGGGCGGTTACGGCTATCCGCAGCCGCCGGTGCCCCCGCAGCCCGGGTACGGCTACCCGCAGCCGCCCCAGCCCGGTTACGGCTACCCGCAGCCGCCGGTGCCCCCGCAGCCGGGCTACGGCTACCCGCAGCAGCCGCCCTTCGCGCAGCCCCAGCAGCCGCCCGCGCAGCCCGGCCAGCCCCTGCCGCCTCCGGCGCAGGGACAGCCGCAGCCGGGACAGCCGCAGCCCGGGCAGCCTCCCCTGCCGGGACAGCCGCAGCCGGGGCAGCCGCCGCACGCCCCGCACCCCTATGCCCAGCCGCCCGGCCAGCCCGGTGTGGATCCCCGTACCGGTGCCCCCTGGCCGCAGGCCCTCCAGCACGACCAGCGGGAGCAGATCAGCCCCGGCGCGCCGCTCGGCTACAACGCCGCGGTGGAGCTGACCTCCGACCGGCTGGTGAACACCAAGAAGCAGAAGGCCAAGAGCAGCCGCCCGACCCCCGGCGGGTCGAGGTTCAAGCTCGGCGGCAAGAAGGAGGAGCAGGAGAGGCAGCGCAAGCTCGAGCTCATCCGCACTCCGGTGCTCTCCTGCTACCGGATCGCCGTCATCAGCCTGAAGGGCGGCGTCGGCAAGACGACCACGACGACGGCTCTGGGCGCCACGCTCGCCAGCGAGCGGCAGGACAAGATCCTCGCCATCGACGCCAACCCGGACGCCGGCACGCTGGGCCGCCGGGTGCGCCGGGAGACCGGCGCCACCATCCGCGACCTCGTCCAGGCGATCCCGTACCTCAACTCGTACATGGACATCCGCCGCTTCACGTCGCAGGCGCCCTCCGGCCTGGAGATCATCGCCAACGACGTGGACCCGGCCGTGTCGACGACCTTCAACGACGAGGACTACCGGCGCGCGATCGACGTGCTGGGCCGGCAGTACCCGATCATCCTCACCGACTCGGGTACCGGACTGCTCTACAGCGCCATGCGCGGGGTGCTCGACCTCGCCGACCAGTTGATCATCATCTCCACGCCGTCGGTGGACGGGGCGAGCAGTGCCAGCACGACGCTCGACTGGCTCTCCGCGCACGGGTACGCGTCCCTGGTCTCGCGGTCCCTCACCGTGATCTCGGGAGTGCGCGAGACCGGCAAGATGATCAAGGTGGAGGACATCGTCACCCACTTCGAGCAGCGCTGCCGGGGCGTGATCGTCGTACCGTTCGACGAGCATCTGGCGGCGGGCGCCGAGGTCGATCTCGACATGATGCGGCCCAAGGTGCGCGAGGCGTACTTCGACCTGGCCGCGAAGGTGGCCGAGGACTTCGTACGGGCCCAGCAGGAGCAGGGGCTGTGGACCTCGGACGGCAATCCGCCGCCCACCATGGCCCCGCCGATGCCGGGGCATCCGTCCCCGGGCGGGCAGCCGTTCCAGGGGCACCCCGGGGCCCAGCCCGGTCAGCCCTGGCAGCCCGGTCCCCAGCCCGGGTACGCCCCGCACCCGTACGGTCAGCCCGGAGGGGAGCAGCCGGGGCCGGGAATGCCGCCCGGGCAGCTGCCGCCTCAGCAGTAGCGCGCCCGACCACCGGGGCCCGCCGGCCCGGGGCCCGTACCGTCTTCCGCGGTACGCGCCCCGGGCCTTTTCCGTCTGAGGAGCACAGCCGGGACGGGTGGCGTCACGCCCTGGCCAGCGAGGCTTCAGTGGTCTCGACCAATGGCTGAAAAATGACCGTCGATTCGTTGTTTTCGCAGGCCACACGGGGTGGACGCGCCATTGACGGGTGCAACCGCCGCTGATAGACACACTCATCATCCATCGGCACCTGATCAACCCGTCCGTCCCCTGCGAGCGATGACGCGAGGTCACCGACCCCATGGACACACGAACAGGCAGCCTTCCGGGCCGCGTCCGGCTCCTCGCGGGCGCGGGGGCGGCGGCGCTCACCCTCACCGCCTCACTCGCGACTCCGCTGAACCCGTCCCCCGCGCAGGCGCGGGCGGCCGGTGACGGCGAGAAGGTGCTGACCGTGGCGGTGGCGCAGAGCGTGGACTCGCTCAGCCCCTTCCTGGCGGTGCGGCTGGTCAGCACCAGCATCCAGCGGCTGATGTACGAGTTCCTGACCAACTACGACCCCGAGGACGCCCGTGCCGTCCCGGGGCTGGCCACCCGGTGGGAGTCGTCGCCGGACAAACTGACCTGGACGTACACGATCCGCTCCGACTCCCGGTGGTCGGACGGGAAACGGGCCACCGCCGAGGACGCGGCCTGGACGTTCAACAAGATGATGACCGACCAGGGCGCCGCCACCGCCAACGGCAGCTTCGTCGGCAACTTCAGGAAGGTCACCGCCGCGAGCCCGACCAAGCTGGTCATCGAGCTGAAGAAGCCGCAGGCCACGATGACCGCGCTGGACGTGCCGATCGTGCCGAAGCACGTCTGGGAGAAGGTCGGCGACTTCTCGAAGTTCAACAACGACACCCGCTTCCCCGTCGTCGGCAACGGGCCGTTCGTCCTCACCGACTACAAGGCCGACAGCTACGTCCGCCTCAAGGCCAACAAGACCTTCTGGCGCGGCGCGCCCAAGTTCGACGAGCTGGTCTTCCGCTACTACAAGGACCAGGACGCTGCCGTCTCCGCCCTGCGCAAGGGCGAGGTGTCCTTCGTCGCCGGATCGCCCTCCCTGACACCGGCTCAGGCCGCCTCCCTGGAGGGCGAGCCGGACATCCGCGTCAACGACGCCCCGGGCCGCCGCTTCTACGCCCTGGCCACCAATCCGGGAGCCAGGGCCAAGAACGGCCAGAAGTTCGGCGACGGCCACCCGTCCCTGCTGGACCAGCGGGTGCGGCACGCCCTGTTCATGGCCGTCGACCGCGAGGCCATCATCGACAAGGTGTTCCGGGGGCACGCCGTCGAGGGCGAGGGCTACATACCGCCGCGCTTCTCGCAGTACTTCTGGAAGCCGTCCCCGGCCCGGAAGCTGGCCTACGACCCGGCGAAGGCGGCCCGGCTGCTCGACCGGGCCGGCTACCGGCGCGACGGCGACGGCAGGCGCCTGGGCAAGGACGGTGAACCGATCACCTACCGCGTCCTGTGCCACGCCACCGACCCGAACGACAAGGCGATCGGCAAGTACCTCCAGGAGTGGTGGGGCGAGCTCGGCATCGGCGTCCGGCTGGACTGCCTGGACAACGTGACCGACCCGTGGCTCGCCGGCAAGTACGACCTGGCCTTCGACGGCTGGTCCGTCAACCCGGACCCGGACTTCGTGCTGTCCATCCACACCTGCGCGGCGCTCCCGGCCACGCCCAAGGACACCGGGGCCACCGACAACTTCATCTGCGACGAGCGGTACGACGAGCTCTACGCCCGGCAGCTCGCCGAGTACGACCCGGCCGAGCGGGCGGACCTCGTCAAGCAGATGCAGGCGCGGCTGTACGACCTCGGATACATGAACGTGATGGCGTACCCCAACGCCGTCGAGGCGTACCGCACGGACCAGATCGAGTCGATCACGACCATGCCGGCGCAGGCGGGCAACATCTACGGCCAGGACGGCTACTGGAGCTGGTGGTCGGCGGTGCCCGCGGAATCCGGCGGCTCGTCGGGCGGTTCGTCCTCGACGGGTGTGGTCCTCGGGGTGGTCGGGGGTGTCGTGGTGCTGGCCGCGCTCGGGGGGTTCGCGGCGCTGCGCCGCCGGGCCACCGCCGAGGACCGCGAGTAGGGCGGCGATGGACCGCGACGACAGGGGCGAGCGCGTGGGCGTGCCCACGGACGCGCCGGGCGCGCCGCCTCCGCCGGCCGGGACGGCGGAGGCGGCCGCGGGGCGCGGGCGCGGGGGCACGGCGTATCCGCGGTACGTGGCGGGCAAGGTGGCCGGCGCGGCCGTCTCACTGCTGGCCGTCCTCGTCACCAGCTTCTTCCTGTTCCGGCTGATCCCCGGCGACCCGGTGAAGTACATGACGGGCGGACGCCCGGTCTCCGCGGGGCAACTGGCCGCCTACCGCGAGCAGTTCGGGCTCGACCTGCCGCTGTGGCAGCAGTTCGCCGACTACTGCGGCAAGGCGCTCACCGGAGACCTCGGGACGTCCTACCAGTTCAACGCCCCCGTCCTCGACAAGATCACCGAGGCGCTGCCGAACACGCTCCTGCTGACCGGCACCGCCTTTGTCCTCTACACCGCCCTGGGCGTCTTCCTCGGCACGCGGTCGGCCTGGCGGCACGGCCGGCTCGGCGACCGGCTGCACACGGGCCTCGCCCTGACGCTGTACTCCATCCCCTCCTTCTGGCTGGGGCTGCTGCTGATCATCGTGCTGTCGGTGGGCGCCGGCCCGCTGCCCGGCCTCTTCCCGACCGGCGGCATGGAGTCGGGGGGCGAGGAGGGCTTCGCGTACGTGGTGGACGTGGCGCACCACCTGGTCCTGCCGGTGATGACGCTGGTGGCGGTGGAGTACGGGCAGACGCTGCTGGTGACCCGGTCGGCGCTGCTGGACGAGATGGGGAGCGACTATCTGACGACCGCGCGCGCCAAGGGGCTGCGGGACGATCTGGTGCGGCGGCGGCACGCCGTCCCCAACGCCCTGCTGCCCACCGTGACGCTGGTCTTCATCAACCTGGGCCGGACCGTGGCGGGGGTGATCCTGGTGGAGACCGTCTTCTCCTGGCCGGGCCTGGGCGGGCTGTTCTACCAGGCGCTGAGCGTGCCCGACCTGCCGCTGGTGCAGGGCCTGTTCTTCGTCTTCGCCGCCGCGGTGATCCTGATGAACACACTCGCCGACCTGATCTATCCGCTGCTCGACCCCCGGGTGGGCCGATGACGACCGAGACGACCACGACCAGTCCGCGCGCCCTCGCCCGGCGGCGGCGCCGCGCCTCCGCCGCGCGCTTCTGGCGGCAGTACCGCACCCACCGGGCGGGCCTCTTCGGCCTGGCCGCTCTGGTGCTCTTCGCGCTGCTGGCCCTGGCCGCGCCGCTGCTCGTCGGCTCCGGCGTGAGCAACGTGACCGACGCGCCGGGCCGTCCCCTGCAGGGCCCCAGCGCCGCGTTCCCGCTGGGCACCGACCAGTTCGGCCGTGACCTGCTCGGGCTGCTGGTGTGGGGCGCGCGCGTCTCGCTGCTGGTGGGGCTGCTGGCCGCGGTGCTCTCGGTGGCGATCGGCACGCTGATCGGTGTGACGGCCGGGCACTTCGGCGGCTGGTACGCGACGGTGATGATGCGGATCACCGACTGGTTCCTGGTGATGCCGACGCTGGTGCTGGCGATCGCGCTGGCCACCGTGATGTCCCGTTCGCTCACCACGATCGTCGTGGCGATCGGCGTGACGACCTGGCCGACGACGGCCCGGCTGGTGCGCGCGCAGACGCTGGCGGTGGAGACACGGCCCTACATCGAACGTGCCAGGGCGCTCGGCGGCGGGCACCGGCACATCATGACCCGGCACGTCCTGCCCAATGTCATGCCGCTGGTGCTGGCCCAGACCACCCTGATCATCTCCTCGGCCATCCTCGCCGAGGCCACCCTCGCCTTCCTGGGCCTGGGCGATCCGACGGTGGTGTCCTGGGGCGGGCTGCTGCAGGACGCGCGGGAGGCGGGCGCGGTCAGTGCCGGGCACTGGTGGTACCTGGTGCCGCCGGGCATCGCCATCGCGGTGGTGGCGCTGGCGTTCACGCTGTGCGGGCGGGCCGTGGAGTCCGTCCTCAACCCCAGGCTGGGGGTGGGGCGGTGAGCCTGCTGGACGTCCGGGACCTGACGGTGACGTACGCCGGCGGCGCGGCCGCGGTGCGGGGGGTCGGCCTGCGCCTGGAGGCGGGCCGGAAGCTCGGCATCGCCGGCGAGTCGGGCTGCGGCAAGTCCACCCTGGCGCTGGCGCTGCTGCGGCTGCTGCCGCCCGGGACCCGTATCACCGGGCAGATCCTGCTCGACGGCGAGGACGTGCTGACGATGAAGTGGGGCCGGGTGCGGGCGGTCCGCTGGGCCGGGGCCTCGATCGTCTTCCAGGGCGCGATGCACTCCCTCAACGCCGTGCACCGCGTCGGTGACCAGATCGCCGAGCCGATCCTGCTGCACCGCAAGGCCACCCCGGCCGGGGCCCGCAGGAAGACCGGCGAACTGCTGGAGCAGGTCGGACTGCCCGCCGCCCGGGCCGGCGCCTATCCGCACGAACTGTCGGGAGGGCAGCGCCAGCGCGTCATGATCGCGATGGCGCTGGCCTGCGACCCGCGGCTGATCGTCGCCGACGAGCCGACCACGGCGCTCGACGTGATGGTCCAGGCGCAGATCCTCCGGCTGATCGAACAGCTCGTCGCCGAGCAGGACCTGGGCCTGATCATGATCAGCCACGACCTCGCCGTCCTCGCCGACACCTGCGACCGGCTCGCCGTGATGTACGCGGGGCGGGTGGTCGAGGAGGGACCGGCCCGGCAGGTGTACGAGGACGCCCGCCACCCCTACGCGCAGGCCCTGTCGGCCGCGTTCCCCCGGATCGGCGACCCGGCCTCCCGGTTCGCGCCGCGCGGGCTGGCGGGCGATCCGCCGGACCCGACGGCCGTGCCGCCCGGGTGCGCGTTCCACCCGCGGTGCCCGGTGGCGCTGGAGTCGTGCGCCACGCAGGACCAGGTGCTGCGCGGCGCCGGGGCGCACCGGCGGGCGGCGTGTGTGCGGGTGGCCGGCGGGCCGGTCCCGGAGGCGGACGACATCGAGGAAGCGAGGCGCGCCACTCCATGACCACCTCCCCCGCCGCCCCCGGCGCGCCGGACGGCGCCGAGAGTGCCGCCCTGCTCAGCGCCCGGGGCCTGCGCGTCGCCTTCCCCGGCCGGCACGGCGCCCCCCGGGCCCGCGCGGTCGACGGCGTCGATCTCGACATCCGCCCCGGCGAGATCGTCGCCCTGGTCGGCGAGTCGGGCTGCGGCAAGACCACGCTGGCCCGCTGTCTGCTGGGCCTGGTCCAGCCGACCGGCGGCCAGGTCGTCTTCGACGGACGCCCGCTGGAGTACTCCGCCCGGTCGCTGAAGGGCTACCGCAAGCGCGTCCAGCTCGTGCTCCAGGACCCGAGCGGCTCGCTCAACCCCCGGCACACGGTCTACGACGCGGTCGCCGAGGGCCTGCGCATCCACGGCCACGGCGGTGACGAGCGGGCGGCGGTCGCCGGGGCCCTGGCCCGGGCCGGGCTGCGGCCCCCGGAACGCTTCTTCCTGCGCTACCCGCACGAGTTGTCCGGCGGCCAGCGCCAGCGGGTCGTCATCGCGGGCGCGCTCGTCCTGGAGCCCGAACTCCTGGTCGCCGACGAGCCGGTGGCCTCCCTCGACGCCTCGGTGCGCGGGGAGATCCTCGCCCTGCTGCTGCGGCTGCGCACCGAACTCGGGCTCTCCGCGCTGGTGGTCACCCACGATCTGGGGCTGGCGTGGAACATCGCCGACCGGGTCGCCGTGATGTACCTGGGCCGGATCGTGGAGACGGGCCCGGTGGAGCAGGTGCTGACGGCGCCCCGGCACCCGTACACCCGGGCCCTGCTGTCGGTCCTGCCGGAGGCCCCGGGCGACCCGGTGGTCCTCACCGGTGAGCCCCCGGACCCGTCCCGCGTCCCGGCCGGCTGCCGCTTCCACGTCCGCTGCCCGGTCCTGGCCGGCGGCGCGGCCGAGCGGGCCGGTGTCGCGGACGCGTGCCGCGGCCGGGACCCGGAGATCCTCGACGGGAGCGGGACGGCCCAGGTGGCGTGCCACTGGGCGCGGGCCGGGACCGGCTAGGGTCCTCGCCTTCCGGAGCGGGCCGGACCCGGCGAGGCAGGGTGCCGGAGCCCGCGACCCCGGCATGGTGCGCACGAGAGGCCCTAGGCGGGCTTCCCGGAGTCGGCCACCAGCCGGCGGCAGCGCTCGACGTCCGCGGCCATCTGCTCCAGCAGCGCCTCGAGCGTGTCGAACTTCGCCTGGCCCCGGACGAAGGCCAGGAAGTCGACCGCGACGTGCAGCCCGTACAGGTCGAGCCCCACGCGGTCGATGGCGTACGCCTCCACCGTGCGCTCGGTGCCGTCGAACTGCGGGTTGGTGCCCACCGAGATGGCGGCCGGCATCGCCTCGCCCTGCGCGTGCAGCCAGCCGGCGTAGACGCCGTCGGCCGGGATCGCGGTGTGCGGCAGGGTCTCCACGTTGGCCGTGGGGAAACCGAGCTCGCGGCCCCGCTGGGCCCCGCGCACGACCACGCCCTCGACCCGGTGCGGGCGGCCCAGGATCTCGGCGGCGCCCGCGACGTCGCCCTCGGCGACCAGGCGCCGGGTCAGGGTCGAGGAGAACGGCTCGCCGCCGCCGGCCCGGCCGGTCACGTACAGGTCGACGACCTCCACCTCGAAGTCGTAGATCTTGCCCTGCTCGGCGAGGAACTCGACGTTCCCGGCGGCCCGGTGGCCGAAGCGGAAGTTGGGGCCCTCGACGACGGCCTTGGCGTGCAACTTGTCGACCAGCACCTTGACGACGAAGTCGGCCGGGGACAGCTTCGAGAACTCGCTGGTGAAGGGGAGGATGAGGACGGCGTCCACCCCCAGCTCGGCCATCAGCTCCGCACGGCGGTGGTGCGGGGCGAGCAGCGGCGGGTGGCTGCCGGGGCGCACGACCTCGCTGGGGTGCGGGTCGAAGGTCACGACGACGGCGGGCACGCCCAGCTCGCGGGCGCGGTCCACGGCATGCCGAATGATCAACTGGTGCCCGCGGTGCACCCCGTCGTAGGAGCCGATGGTGACGACGCTGCGCCCCCAGTCCTGGGGGATGTCCTCCAAGCCACGCCAGCGCTGCACTGTGACTGCTCCTTGTCGAGTACTCGTCGAACCCGTGTCCGTGAATTACGCCTCTACGCAGGTCTAAGAGTGCCATGCCGCGCCCTTCTCGCCCGCACCGGCATGGACGGTGTGACCGGGTGCACGCAACCGGACCCGGGGTCCGGTCAGGCCGGGACGTGGGCCTCCGCCAGGTTCCATGGTCTCCAGCGGGCGCCGGGCCCCACCAGTACCGCCCCTGCCCCGGCGCCTCGGTCAGCCGGCGGGTCACCCGGGCGGCGAAGCCCGGGACATGACGGCCGAGGCCGACCACGGCCGGCCCGGCCGAAGCGGGCGGCGACGTCCGGGGTGCGGCCCGGGAGGAAGGCGGTGCGGTGCAGCGGGCCGCGCAGGTCGCCGCCCCCGCTGCGCCGGGCGGCGGCGCGCGGCAGGGCCACCGGCACGGCCGGGACGCGCTCACGGGCCGGGAGGGCCGGGAGGGCCGGGAGGGACTCTGACGGTTCGCCGCGCAGCGGACGGAAGGCGGGGGCGCCCGCGGCGGCGAGCGCGGGCCGTACGGGCTCGGGGGCGCCCCCGGCGGCGAGCGGCCCGTACGGGCTCGGGGCCGCCGTCCAGCAGAGCGGTGACCCGGGGCGCGAGCGCGGCGCCGGGGACCGGCGCCGGGCCGTCGAGGAACGCGGCCGGCCCCCGCGGCACGGCGGCCCGTGCGACCGGCTCGGCGTCGGGGACATCCCCGCCGAGCGGCCCGGTCGGGCAGGCTGGCCGACCGAGACGGCCGTCGGTTCGGTGACGCCCGCGAAAGGGAGACCGGCGCCGGGCGCCGGGACCGCTCGCCGCGTTCCCGGCGAGCGGACGGGGAGGGGACCCACCGCCGCACACCGTGCCCCCGCTCCGACGTCAGGCGGGCGCTGATCGGCAGGACAGATCACCGGTCGAAAGCGCCCCCTTGCGCTCCCCCGGTTCACTCCGAGCGCCTGCCCGAACGGGTGAACAGAAGGGGGGTGGCGGAGAGACCCTAAGGGTGGGGGAACCGAGGGGGGGACCGTGGAGCGGCGGCGGAGGAATCCCCGTGGCCGCCGCTCCACGGGCGGGCACCGGCCGCCCGGCCGGCGGGGGCGCTCAGCCGAAGACGGCCAGGCTCTTGGCCTTCCCCCGCTGGTGCTCGACCAGGGCCAGGAAACGGCCCCCGGGGCCGAAGACGGCCACGGCGCCGGCGCCCGCGTACTCGTCGGGCATCTCCAGCCGCACGCCGTTGACGAGCAGCCGGGCCCGCCGGTCGTCCACGTCCCAGCGCGGGAACGCGGCGGCGGCCGCCTCGGCGAGCGGCAGCATGGTCAGCTCCTGCTGGAGCTGGTCCAGGGTGCGCGCGCCGTCCAGCTTGTAGGGGCCGACGCGGGTGCGGCGCAGGGCGGTGAGGTGGCCGCCGACGCCCAGGCCCGCGCCCAGGTCGCGGGCGAGGGCACGGATGTAGGTGCCGGAGGAGCAGACCACCGACACCACGAGGTCCAGCACCGGCGTGCCGTCCTCGGCGACGGCCTCGCGGACGTCGTACACGGCGAAGGAGGAGACGGTGACCGGCCGGGCGGGGATGTCGAACTCCTCGCCCTCCCGCGCCCGCTTGTAGGACCGCACACCGTCGATCTTGATGGCGCTGACCTTGGACGGCACCTGCATGATGTCGCCGGTCAGCTTGGCGACCCCGGCGTCGATGTCCTCCCGCCGCACCTTCGAGGCGTCGGCGGACGCGGTGATCTCGCCCTCGGCGTCGTCCGTGATCGTCGTCTGGCCCAGGCGGATGGTGCCCAGGTACTCCTTCTCGGTGAGGGCGAGGTGCCCGAGGAGCTTGGTGGCCTTCTCCACGCCGAGGACGAGGACGCCGGTCGCCATCGGGTCGAGGGTGCCGGCGTGCCCGACGCGCCGCGTCCGGGCGATGCCCCGCATCTTGGCGACCACGTCGTGCGAAGTGAAGCCCGACGGCTTGTCGACGATGACAAGGCCGTCGGGCGGGGTGTGCTTGGCGGTCATTCGGCGGTGTCGTCCGTCTCGTCTGCGGGCTTCTTGTACGGGTCGGCCCCACCGGCGTAGGAAGCGCCCGCGGACGCCTCGCGCACCTTCTCGTCGGACTGCCGCGCCTTGTCGAGGAGGTCCTCGATGGTCCGGGCGGTGTCCGGCAGGGCGTCCATCACGAAGGTGAGGGTCGGCGTGAACTTCACGCCCGCCGCCCGGCCCACCTCCGAACGGAGGATGCCCTTGGCGCTCTCCAGACCCGCGGCTGCGGCCTGGCGCTCCTCGTCGTCCCCGTAGACGGTGTAGAAGACGGTCGCCTCCCGGAGGTCACCCGTGACCCGGGTGTCCGTGATGGTGACGTGAGAGCCGAGCCGCGGGTCCTTGATCCCGCGCTGCAGCTTCTGGGCCACCACCTCTCGGATGAGGTCCGCCAGCCTCTTAGCCCGCGCGTTGTCGGCCACTGGTCCGTCTCCCGTTCTTTCTTCTCTTCGTTTCGTGCCTGGGTCGGCTTGGTCGTCAGTCGTCGTCGCCGTGGAAGCGCCGTCTGACCGACAGCAGTTCCACCTCGGGGCGGCCGGCGACCAGCCGCTCGCACCGGTCCAGTACGTCGCTCAGGTGTCCCGCGTCGGCGGAGACCGCCGCGAGGCCGATGCCGGCCCTGCGGTAGAGGTCCAGATGGTCGACCTCGGCGACGCTCACCGCGTACTTCCGCTGGAGCTCGGCGACGATCGGGCGGACGACGGAGCGCTTCTCCTTCAGCGAATGTACGTCGCCGAGGAGGAGGTCGAAGGACAGCGTCCCCACATACATGTGCAACCGGTTCACCCGCCGGTACGGGATCGATGGCCCTGCCATCCGTAAGGACAGGGACATCAAGAACGGTACCCCGAACGCGCCCGGAGGCTCGACGGAGTTTCCGCCCGCCCCGCGCAACGCCCGGGGACGCGGCACTGGCCGACGGGAACGATGTCCCGTCGGCCAGTGCCCACCGTCAGCCGGAGGTTACGCCCGCGGCTTCTCGCGCATCTCGTACGTCGCGATGACGTCGTCGACCTTGATGTCGTTGAAGTTTCCGAGGTTGATACCGCCCTCGAAGCCTTCACGGATCTCGGTGACGTCGTCCTTGAAGCGACGCAGACCCTCGATGTTGAGGTTCTCCGCGATGACCTTGCCGTCGCGGATGAGGCGCGCCTTGCTGTTGCGGCGAACCTCGCCGGAGCGGATGAGCACACCCGCGATGTTGCCCAGCTTGGACGAGCGGAAGACCTCGCGGATCTCCGCCGTGCCGAGCTCGACCTCCTCGTACTCCGGCTTGAGCATGCCCTTGAGGGCCGCCTCGATCTCCTCGATCGCCTGGTAGATGACCGAGTAGTACCGGACGTCCACGCCCTCGCGCTCGGCCATCTGCGCGGCACGCCCGGCGGCGCGCACGTTGAAGCCGATCACGATGGCGTCCGAGCCCATCGCCAGGTCGATGTCGGACTCCGTGACCGCACCGACGCCGCGGTGCAGGACGCGGATGTCGACCTCTTCGCCGACGTCGAGCTGGAGCAGCGAGGACTCCAGGGCCTCGACGGATCCGGAAGCGTCACCCTTGATGATGAGGTTGAGCTGCTGGACCTCGCCGGCCTTGAGCACCTTGTCCAGGTCCTCCAGGGAGACGCGGCGCGTGCGCTTGGCGAACGCGGCGTTCCGCTCGCGGGCGGCACGCTTCTCCGCGATCTGGCGGGCCGTACGGTCCTCCTCGACCACGATGAAGTTGTCACCGGCGCCCGGGACGTTGGTCAGACCCAGGACCTGGACCGGCATCGACGGGCCGGCCTCGGCCACGTTGTTGCCGTTGTCGTCGAGCATGGCGCGGACACGGCCGTAGGCGTCGCCGACCACCATCGTGTCGCCGACCCGCAGCGTGCCTCGCTGGACGAGGACCGTCGCCACGGCACCGCGGCCGCGGTCCAGGCGGGACTCGATCGCGATGCCCTGCGCGTCCTGGTTCGGGTTGGCCCGCAGGTCGAGCGAGGCGTCGGCGGTGAGGACGACGGCCTCCAGCAGGGAGTCGATGTGCAGCCCCTGCTTGGCGGAGATGTCGACGAACATGGTGTCGCCGCCGTACTCCTCGGCCACCAGACCGTACTCGGTGAGCTGACCGCGCACCTTGGTCGGGTCGGCGCCCTCGACGTCGATCTTGTTGACCGCGACCACGATCGGCACGTCGGCCGCCTTGGCGTGGTTCAGGGCCTCGACCGTCTGCGGCATCACACCGTCGTTGGCCGCGACCACCAGGATCGCGATGTCCGTCGACTTCGCACCGCGGGCACGCATGGCGGTGAACGCCTCGTGACCCGGGGTGTCGATGAAGGTGATCTTCCGCTCTTCGTCGTTGACCTCGGTCGTGACCTGGTAGGCACCGATGTGCTGGGTGATGCCACCGGCCTCGCCCGCGATGACGTTCGTCTTGCGGATCGCGTCGAGCAGCCGGGTCTTACCGTGGTCGACGTGACCCATGACGGTCACCACCGGCGGACGGACGACCAGGTCCTCCTCGGAGCCCTCGTCCTCGCCGAACTCGATGTCGAAGGACTCGAGCAGCTCGCGGTCCTCCTCCTCCGGGCTGACGATCTGAACGGTGTAGTTCATCTCGCCGGCCAGGAGCTCCAGCGTCTCGTCGGAGACGGACTGGGTCGCGGTGACCATCTCGCCGAGGTTCATCATGACCGCGACGAGCGACGCCGGGTTGGCGTTGATCTTCTCCGCGAAGTCGGTGAGCGACGCACCGCGCGACAGGCGAATGGTCTCGCCGTTGCCGCGAGGCAGCATCACGCCGCCGACCGACGGGGCCTGCATGGCCTCGTACTCCTGACGGCGCTGCCGCTTCGACTTGCGGCCGCGGCGCGCCGGACCGCCGGGACGGCCGAAGGCGCCCTGCGTGCCACCACGGCCACCCGGACCGCCGGGACGGCCGCCGAAGCCGGGACGGCCACCGCCGCCACCGCCGAAGCCGCCGCCACCACCGGGACGACCGGCGAAACCGCCGCCGCCACCGGGACGACCGGCACCGCCGCCGCCACCGGGACGGCCGGCGAAGCCGCCGCCACCGCCGGGACGACCGGCGCCGCCGGGACGGCCCGCACCGCCCGGACCACGGCCGCCGGGGCCGGGACGCGGGCCGGCAGCGGGACGCTGCGGCATCATGCCGGGGTTGGGACGCGGGCCGCCGGGACCGGCGGGACGCGGACCGCCCTGCGGACGCGGCATCGAACCCGGGGTCGGACGGGGACCGCCCGGAGCCTGGGGACGGGGGCCGCCGCCCTGGGCACCGCCCGGACCCTGCGGACGCGGGCCGGCGGCGCCGCCGGGCGCGGCCGGACGCGGGGCCTGCGGGCGGGGCGACTGGGGACGCGCCATACCGGCGTTGCCACCGGAGGTGAAGGGGTTGTTGCCCGGGCGCGGACCGGCCGGGCGGGCACCCGGACGCGGCGCACCGGCGCCGGGGCGTCCACCGCCCTGGCCACCGGGACGGCCCTGGCCGCCCTGCTGGCCCTGACCGGCACCCGGACGGGCGCCACCGGGCTTGGGCGCGCCGGGACGGGCGCCCGCGGGCTTCGGCGCGGCCGGAGCCGGGGCGGACGGCGGAGCGGTGAACTCCGGGGCCGCGGGGGCCGGACGCGGCGCGGGCTTGGGGCCCGGCGTCGGGCGCGGGCCGGGGGCGGCCGGCGCGGGCGCCGACGGAGCCGCGGGCTGCTGGGCAGCCGGAGGCTTGGGGGCGGCCGGCCGCGGCGCGGCCGGACGTGCCGCCTGCGCCGGGGCCGGCGCGGCGGGCTTGGGGGCGGCCTTCTTCGGGGCCGCGGGCTTGGCGGCGGACTTGCCGTTGCCACCCTGCTGGAATGCGTCAGTCAGTTTGCGTACCACAGGCGCTTCGATCGTCGAAGACGCCGAACGGACGAATTCACCGAGTTCCTGGAGCTTGGCCATGACGACCTTGCTCTCCACACCGAACTCCTTGGCGAGTTCGTATACCCGGACCTTAGCCACTTCGCTCCTTTGAGGTCCGGGTTGCGGCCGGACCGTCGCTAGTTCATGGGCGTACTCATCGCGTACTCATCGAGTGCTCATCGCAATCTCGACCTGCTTTCGACTCGCGAGGTACCAGACCGCACGGGGTTCCGTGCGGCACGTCTTCCTTACCAGGTTGCCCTCAGCAACCCTGTGCCTGCTCGACGTGATGGCGCAACGCCTTTACGTCGAGCGGTCCCGGGACGCGCAGTGCCCGCGGGAACGCCCGGCGGCGTACCGCCTGGTCGAGACAGACCGTGGCGGGATGCACATACGCACCCCGGCCGGGCAGCGTACCGCGAGGATCGGGGACGCATGCGCCCTCGACCGCCACGATCCGCAGCAGCTCGTTCTTGACCGCTCGCTCCCGGCACCCCACACAGGTGCGTTCAGGGCATGCGCGGGCGTGCGTCCGGCCAGACACTTCTCAGTCTACCTCCCCGGGCCGACCTCACCCCTTCGGGGGAAGAATCGAACACGTGGCGCGCTGGAAGCTGTCGTGATCTCAGCGCTCCACGGCCCGGATCTATTCCCCGGTCGGCCCAACGATCTCTTTCCCGGCCGCCCGCCGGGCTATTCCGCCGGCTGCTCGGTGTCCGGGCGGATGTCGATGCGCCAGCCGGTCAGCCGGGCCGCGAGCCGGGCGTTCTGCCCTTCCTTGCCGATCGCCAGCGAGAGCTGGTAGTCGGGCACGGTCACGCGGGCGGACCGGGACGCCATGTCCACGATCTCCACCTTGGAGACCCGGGCGGGCGAGAGGGCGTGCGCCACCATCTCGGCCGGGTCCTCCGACCAGTCGACGATGTCGATCTTCTCACCGTTCAGCTCGCCCATGACATTGCGCACACGGCCGCCCATGGGGCCGATGCAGGCACCCTTGGCGTTCAGTCCGGAGCGGGTGGAACGGACGGCGATCTTGGTGCGGTGACCGGCCTCACGGGCGATCGCGGCGATCTCCACGGACCCGTCGGCGATCTCCGGCACCTCCAGGGCGAAGAGCTTCTTCACCAGATTGGGGTGGGTCCGGGACAGGGTCACGGACGGGCCGCGGACGCCCTTGGCCACCCGTACGACGTACGACCGCAGGCGCATGCCGTGCGGGTAGGTCTCGCCGGGCACCTGCTCCTGCACGGGCAGGATGGCCTCCAGCTTGCCGATGTCGACGAGGACGTTCTTGGGGTCGCGGCCCTGCTGGACCACGCCGGTGACGATGTCGCCCTCGCGGCCGGCGTACTCGCCGAGCGTCGCGTCGTCCTCGGCGTCGCGCAGCCGCTGCAGGATGACCTGCTTGGCGGTGGTGGCGGCGATACGGCCGAAGCCGGACGGGGTGTCGTCGAACTCGCGGGGCTCCTGGCCCTCTTCGAGGTCCTCGGGGTCCTCCTTCGCCCACACGGTCACATGCCCGGTCTCCCGGTTGAGCTCCACGCGCGCGTGCCGGCGGCTTCCCTCGGTGCGGTGGTAGGCGATGAGGAGGGCGGACTCGATCGCCTCGACCAGCAGGTCGAAGGAGATCTCTTTCTCCCGTACCAAGCCCCGCAGGGCGCTCATGTCGATGTCCACGGCTACGCCTCCTCTTCCTTCTTGTGGGACGTGTCGTCCTTGCGGTTGAACTCGACCTGCACGCGCGCCCGGGCGATGTCGCCGAAGGCGAGTCTGCGTGCGGTGGGCTTGCGCCCCTTGACCCCGGGGACCTCGACGTCGACCCCGTCGCCGTCGACGGTCAGGATTCTGGCCACCAGCTCGCCGCCCTCGGCGAGCTGGAACTTCACCAGCCGGCCGGTGGCGCGCACATAGTGCCGGTGTTCCGTGAGGAGGCGTTCCGCGCCCGGGGTTCCCACTTCGAGGGTGTACTCGCCCTCGCCCATCGCGTCGCTCTCGTCGAGCTTCGCCGAGAGCGCGCGGCTCACATCGGCGATCCGGTCCAGGTCGGCACCGGTGTCGGAGTCGACGACGACGCGCAGCACCCGCTTGCGTCCGACCGAGTCCACCGCGATCTCCTCGAGATCCAGGCCCTGGGAGGTGACGAGCGGTTCCAGCAGTTCTCGCAGCCTCTCGCTCTGGGTGGTGCTCATCCGGGTGACTCCTCGGCCGCGTGTGCTGTTGTGGGATGGTCGCGTGTCAGGTCAAAGGGTATCCGGTCCGGGAGGGTGTTGCCGTTCACCCGGGCAGCGCGGCCGCGGCGGGCGGTGCCGCTGAGTGGTGCGGGGCGGGTGCCCGGGTACCGTGATCACGAACGGTCCGCTTCGCGTCCCGATCGCTTCGAGTCGCTCCGGTTCGTTCCCTGCCGCCTTTCGACCCCTGCCAACTCCCCTTTTTGCACCTTCGGTTCGGTTTTCCAGTCATATCTTCAGGCTTATTGTCGGTTCACCCGTCTCACCCGTCGCAACGTCAGCCGTTCGTTTGGTACGAGTTCCCGAGGACGTCCGCCGTGCCGCCGTTCACCTCATCGCCGCCCACCCGCCCGGGGCCGCGCAGAAGGAGCCTGCTCGCCTCCGCCGCGGGGACCGCCCTGCTCGCGGGGTGCTCGGGCGGGTCCGACTCCGACGGCACGGGCGGCAGCCCGGCGGCCGGCGCCCGGGTGCGCGCGCGTGCCGCCCGCGACAGCGAGCGGCTCGCCGCCCGGTACGACGCGGTGATCGCCGCCCATCCCGGGCTCGCCGCGCGGCTGCGGCCGCTGCGGGAGGAGGTCGTGCGGCACGCGGAGGCGTTCGGCGGCACCGCGCCCGCCCCGCGGACCTCCCCGGCCCAGGCGTCACCCTCCGTTTCCCCGCCGGCCGCCGTGCCGGGGAACGAGAAGGAGGCACTCGCCGGGCTCGCCGCGGCCGAGCGGGAGCTGGCCGGGCGGCGGACCGGGGCGCTGGCGGACGTGCCGGGCGAGCTGGCGCGGCTGCTGGCCTCCGTGGCGGCGGCCGGGGCGGCGCACGTGTATCTGCTGACGGAGGTCGACGGGTGAGCGAGGCGAGCGAACGGGAGCTGGACGCCCTCCAGGCGGCGCTGGCGGCCGAGCACGCGGCGGTCTACGGCTACGGAGTCGTGGGCGGCCGGATCGGCGCGGAGCGGCGCGCCCGGGCGCGCGCGGCCTTCGACGCGCACCGGGCGCGCCGCGACGCGCTGGTGCGGCAGGTGCGGGACCGCGGCGGCGAGCCGGTCGCCGCGGCCGCGGGCTACGCGCTGCCCTTCCCGGTGCCGGACGCGGCCGCGGCGGTGCGGCTGGCGGCCGAGCTGGAGGACAGGGTGGCCGGTGTCTACTCCGACCTGGTCCGCGCCGCCGCCGGTGAGCGGCGGGCCGCCGCGGCGGACGCGCTGCGGGAGGCGGCGGTCCGTGCCGTCGGCTGGCGCGGCGAGAGCGTAGCCTTCCCTGGTCTCGCCGAGCGGGTCGGCGCCGCCGGTCCGTCGGCCCCGGCCTCGCCGACGGCGTGACGGACACGGCAGGACACCCGCGGGACGAGCCCTGCGGGACCCGGGGGCCCGGGGCGGCACCGACGGGACGGACACGGACGGGAAGGGAACGGCTCGCGCATGGCATTCGAACCGCCGCGGCGCCTGGTCAGGGCGCTCGGTGAGACGGCACCGGACGGTGACGGCTGGCTGGCGGGGCTGCCCGGGCTGGCGCGGCAGGCCGTCGCGTCGCGCGAGCTGACCGTCGAGCGGGTGCAGGTGCCCGGCGGGCGCAGCAGCCTGGTCGTGCTGGTACGGCGGGCGGACGGCTCGCCGGCCGTGCTGAAGCTGGCCCCGCCGCGGGCGCGCCCGGAGAGCGAGCGGGCGGCGCTGGCGCACTGGGGCGGCCGGGGCGCCGTGCAGCTGCTCGACGAGGCGGACCCGGCCGAGGGCGTCCTGCTGCTGGAGCGGCTGCACCCGGACGTGTCGGTGCGGTCGCTGCCGGAGGCCAAGGCCCTGCTGGAGGCGGCGGGCACGCTGCGGCGGCTGTGGGTCGAGCCGCCCGCCGGGCACCGGTTCGAGACGGTGGCGGAGCGCACCGGGCGGCAGGCCGAGGCCATGCGGTCGGCCGCCGCGGCCGATCCCCAGGTGGCACCGCTGGTGGAGGCGGCGCTCGCGGTCCGCGCGGACCTGCTGGTCCGGCCGCCCGCGGATCTCCTGCTGCACGGCACGTTCCGGCAGAGCAAGGTGCTGGCCGGGGACCGGATGCCGTGGCTGGCCGTGGGGCCGGATCCGGTGGTCGGCGAGAGCGCCTTCGACCTGGCGCGGCTGGTACGGGACCGGGTGGAGGACCTGATCGCCCAGCCGTCGGGCGCCACGACCACGCGGCGGCGGATCAAGCGGCTCGCGGAGTCGCTGGAGGTCGACCAGGAGCGGCTGCGCGGCTGGACGCTGTTCCGGGCGGTGGAGTCGGGCGTGCGGGCCCGCAGGGTCGGCCGGGAGAAGGACGCGGAACTGCTGCTGGAGTTCGCGGGCTGGCTGTGAGCCCCGCCGGGGCGCCCGGCCCCGCCCGCGGAGGGCGTGCGGGCCGCGGACGGGCCCCTCGCCGCGTCCGCTCAGGCCGTCAGGCGGGCGATGGCCTCCTCGACCGGCAGTTCCTCGCGCTCGCCGGTGCGGCGGTCCTTCAGCTCGACGACGCCCTCGCCCGCGCGCCGTCCGGCGACCAGGATCTTCGGGACGCCGATCAGCTCGGCGTCGGTGAACTTCACGCCCGGGGAGACACCGGCCCGGTCGTCGACCAGGACGCGCAGGCCGGCGTCGGCCAGCTTGCCGGAGACCTCGAGCGCCACCTCGGTCTGGAGGGCCTTGCCGGCGGCGACCACGTGGACGTCGGCCGGGGCGACCTCCCTGGGCCACACCAGGCCCTTGTCGTCGGCGTGCTGCTCGGCCAGCGCGGCGACGGCGCGGGAGACGCCGATGCCGTAGGAGCCCATGGTGACGCGGACCGGCTTGCCGTTCTGGCCGAGGACGTCCAGCTTGAGGGCGTCGGCGTACTTGCGGCCGAGCTGGAAGATGTGGCCGATCTCGATGGCGCGGTCCAGCTTGAGGCCGGTGCCGCACTTCGGGCAGGGGTCGCCCTCCTGGACGACCACGACGTCGACGTACTCGTCGACCTCGAAGTCGCGGCCCGCGACGACGTTCCGGGTGTGCGTGCCGGGCTTGTTGGCGCCGGTGATCCAGGCGGTGCCCGGGGCCACCCGCGGGTCGGCGACGTAGCGGACCTTGTCCAGGCCCTGCGGGCCGACGTAGCCGCGGACGAGGTCGGGGCGGGCGGCGAAGTCCGTCTCGGTGACCATCTCGACGGCCGCCGGGGCGAAGTGGGCCTCGACCTTGTCCAGGTCGACCTCGCGGTCGCCGGGGACGCCGACGGCGACGATCTCGCCGTCGACCTTGACCAGGAGGTTCTTCAGGGTCGCGGAGGCCGGGACGCCGAGCGCGGCGGCGAGGGTCTCGATGGTGGGGGTGTCCGGGGTCGGGATGTCCTCGGCGGCGGGCACGTCCGCGGCGTCCACCGGCTTCAGCTCGTACGTGATCGCCTCGGTGTTGGCGGCGAAGTCGCAGTGCGGGCAGTCGGCGAAGGTGTCCTCGCCGGCCTCGGCCGGGGCGAGGAACTCCTCCGACTTGGAGCCGCCCATGGCGCCGGCGGTGGCGGCGCAGATGCGGTAGTCGAGGCCGAGGCGCTCGAAGATGCGCTGGTACGCCTGGCGGTGCAGGGCGTAGGACTCGGCGAGGCCCTCGTCGGCGACGTCGAAGGAGTAGGAGTCCTTCATCAGGAACTCCCGGCCGCGCAGGATGCCGGCCCGGGGGCGGGCCTCGTCCCGGTACTTGTTCTGGATCTGGTAGAGGATGACCGGGAGGTCCTTGTACGAGGACGCCTGGTCCTTCACCAGCAGGGTGAAGATCTCCTCGTGGGTGGGGCCGAGCAGGTAGTCGCCGCCCTTGCGGTCCTTCAGGCGGAACAGCTCGGGGCCGTACTCGTCCCAGCGGCCGGTCGCCTCGTACGGCTCGCGGGGCAGGATGGCGGGGAGCAGCACCTCCTGGGCGCCGATGGCGTCCATCTCCTCGCGGACGATCCGCTCGACGTTGGCGAGGACCTTCCTTCCGAGGGGCAGCCAGGTCCAGATGCCGGCGGCGGTGCGGCGGACGTAGCCGGCGCGGACGAGCAGCTTGTGGCTGAGGACCTCGGCGTCCGCCGGGTCGTCGCGCAACGTCTTCGCCAACAACTGGGACATGCGCTGGACCGGTGCGTTCGCCATGGTTCTCGTATCTCCTGCTGCTGGGGGTCCCCCGTGCTCGAGCGGCGCCGAGAGCCTGGGGGAGGGTGATGGCAAACGAGGTTAGCCGGGCGGTCGGGCGCGGCGGAAATCGGCCGGGAGTTCAGCGCCTGCGCAGCGGGAGGGGGGCGCCCATCACGGCGTAGGGCTTGGCGGCGCTGGGGAAGACGACCTGGCGGGCGAGGTCCCGGTAGCCCAGGGAGCGGTACAGGGCGCGGGCCGGGCTCTCGGTGTCGATGGCCGACAGGATGGAGCGGGGCTCGGCGGCGCCGTCGGTGATGGCGGTGATCAGGGAGCGGCCGATGCCGCGGTTCTGGTGGTGCGGGTGGACGTGCAGCTCGGTGATGACGAAGGAGTCGTCGAGCCACTCCTCGTGGTCCTGGGCGCGCAGATAGGGCTCGACGACGGTGGACCACCAGTGGGTGCGGTCGTTGGGCATGCCGTAGACGAAGCCGACGAGGTCGCCCCCGGCGGTGGCGCCCAGCGCGCGGGCGCCCGGGTAGGTCATGTGGCGCAGGACGATCTGGCGGCGTACGGCGACCTCGTCGGGGCCCAGGCCGAAGGCGGCGGCCTGGACCGCGAGGGCTTCGTCTACGTGGGCGGGCAGGTCCAGGGGGCCGATCGCGAGGTCCATGGCGGGGAGCCTACCCGCGTGCGCCGGGCGCATGGCGGCGAAGTCGGCGCTCGTCAGAACAGCACGCTCATGAACGCGCCGGCCTCCCGGAAGCCGACCTTGCGGTAGGTGCGGCGGGCGGGGGTGTTGAAGTCGTTCACGTACAGGCTGACGACCGGGGCGACCTCGGTCAGCGCGTAGCGCAGGACGGCGGCCATGCCGGGGGCCGCCAGGCCCCGCCCCCGGTACTCGGGGGCCACCCACACGCCCTGGATCTGGCAGGCGCGGTGGGTCACGGCGCCGATCTCGGCCTTGAAGACGACCTTGCCGTCGGCGTCGAAGCGGGCGAAGGAGCGGCCGGAGCCGACCAGCTCGGCGACCCGGGCCTGGTAGAGCAGGCCGCCGTCGCCGGCCAGCGGGGAGACGCCGACCTCCTCGGTGAACATCGCCACGCACGCCGGCATGATCGTCTCCATCTCGTCCTTGCGGACGCGGCGGACGTAGGGGTCCGGGGCGACGCCGGCGGGCATCCGGTCGGTGATCATGAGGGGCTGGTGGGCGCGGACCTCGCGGGCGGGGCCCCAGCCCGGTTCCAGCAGGCGCCACAGCTCGGCGGTGGGCCGGGCCGGGCCGACGATGGAGGAGCAGCGGCGGCCGGCGCGGCGGGCCCGGTCGGCGAAGGCGCGGACGGCGCGCGGGGTGGCGCACAGGGGGACGAGGTTGGCGCCCGCGTAGCACAGGGACGTCAGTATGCCGTCCTCGTACCAGCCCCACATCTCGCCGCCCAGGCGCCACGGGTCGAGGCCGGCCACCTGGACACGGGAGGTCACGAAGGCGTTCGCGACCGGCTCGCGGTCGAGGACGGCGAGCGCGGCGTCCAGGTCTGCCGGTTCGAGCACGCGGGAGGTGGTCTGCGTCAACACGGTGCGGGGCCTCACCTCTAAGGTCGCTGATTTCCGCACTGTACCTGCCAGAAAACGGCGGCGCCGCCCCCAGGGGGCGGCGCGGGAGGGGCGGAAGGGGTCAGCCGGCGACGGACACCGACGGCTCGCCGGAGGCCACGCCGTCCTTCTCCATCTGCTCGGCCAGCTTCATGGCCTCCTCGATGAGCGTCTCGACGATCTTGGACTCGGGGACGGTCTTGATGACCTCGCCCTTGACGAAGATCTGGCCCTTGCCGTTGCCGGAGGCCACCCCGAGGTCGGCCTCGCGGGCCTCGCCGGGGCCGTTGACGACGCAGCCCATCACGGCGACGCGCAGCGGGACGTCCATGCCGGTCAGGCCGGCGGTGACCTCCTCGGCCAGCTTGTAGACGTCGACCTGGGCGCGGCCGCAGGACGGGCAGGACACGATCTCCAGGCCGCGCCGGCGCAGGCCCAGCGACTGGAGGATCTGGAGGCCGACCTTGACCTCCTCCACCGGCGGGGCGCTCAGCGAGACGCGGATGGTGTCGCCGATGC
>NZ_WYCT01000936.1 GCF_011008945.1 Streptomyces harenosi | reverse complement strand
CTGCACCCGCACAAGCGGTAGTGCCGGCCGCTGGCCGGCAACCTCAACAGCAACGGCAAAAAACGGCTACCCGTGAGATGGCGGACCCACCCCGCCTTCGACAGTTATCCGCGCCCGACGGTAGGTGTCGACCTTGGTCGACACATCCACGCCATGCGTGGATGATGCGGCCAGTGACCTAACGCGGTGCCGGCCGCATTCCGTGCAGCTGCGGCAGTGCGGCCTTCATCGCATCGATGAAGGCGCGCAGCCGTGGCGGCTGCTGGCGCGCGGCGGGAAATACCACGTGTACCGGCAGCGCCGGCGCCTGCCAGTCCGGCAGCAGCTGCACCAGCCGCCCTTGTGCGAGGTCTCCGGCCACCAGCCAGGCCGAGACCACCGCTGCACCCAGCCCAGCACATGCGGCCTGTTGCACCACGAAC
>NZ_WYCT01000935.1 GCF_011008945.1 Streptomyces harenosi | reverse complement strand
GTGGCGACTACGTGCGCACGGTGTTCGAGGATCGCGACCGCCAGCTGTGGGTCGGCAGCGCCAGCGGCCTTGACCTCCAGACCCGCGACGGTCGTTTCCGCGCGGTGCCGCTGCACAACCGCGGCGGCAAGGCGCCCTCGGTACCGAGCCTGGCACAGGGGCCGGACGGTGACCTGTGGGTGGGAACCTTCGGCGACGGCGTTTACCGGCTGGGTCGCGATGGGGGCCTGCGCCACAACTATGCGGCGGCTGACGGCATGCCGGGCGGCAACATCCGTGCGATCACCGTTGACCCGCAGGGCGTGGTCTGGGCCGGCACGCAGAAGGGCGTGGTGCGCATCGACGGCGACCGGGTGCAGGTCTCGAACGTGCCGGGTATGCCCGGCGGCCTGATCACCGCGCTCGAGCATGACCACCAAGGC
>NZ_WYCT01000934.1 GCF_011008945.1 Streptomyces harenosi | reverse complement strand
ATGTTACCCGGCGCGTGCCGGGGATTCGACCGCCGGGGCCCAGGCCAGGCACACCAGCGCCTGGCGGTGCTGTTGCAGGCAGGCACGGCCGTTACCGGGGTGCAGCTGCAGCGACAGGCCCAGTGCCTGCAGCACGACGCAGGCGGCGATCACCAGCAGGGCGGCGCAGGTTGGGCTGGACATGGCAGGACTCCTGGACGGCAATTTCGCGAAGGACCTTCCATGGATGCAGCAGGTGTCGAAAAGGTTGCACGGCAGTGATCGTCGTCCGGCTCTAAACCTTTTCCCGGGCCGCCGCATCCAAGCGATATGCTCGACACCCCCATGCCCGCGCCGCCTGCCGCCCACGACGCCGTCGATGAACCCGCCCTGGTGCGGGCGGCCGCCGCCGGCGATACCTCGGCCTATGAACTGCTGTACCG
>NZ_WYCT01000933.1 GCF_011008945.1 Streptomyces harenosi | reverse complement strand
GTCACCGCCTTCACGGCCTCGGACTTCGGCCGCACCCTCACCTCGAACGGCGACGGCTCCGACCACGGCTGGGGCAGCCACCATTTCGTGGTCGGCGGCGCGGTGCGCGGCGCGGCCTTCTACGGCGCGCCGCCACCGGTAAGCGTGGGCAATGGCAGCGGCAGCGAAGACCAGTGGCACGTGGGCCAGGGGCGCCTGCTGCCCAGCACGGCCGTGGACCAGTACGCTGCCACCCTGGCGCGCTGGTTCGGCGTGGCGAACACCGAACTGGCGGGCGTGCTGCCGCGCATCGGGAATTTCGGGGGGTCGGCGTATCCGGTGAATCTGGGGTTCATGGGCTGACCCGACAGCCCTTCGGCCCCGTCCCCCGCTGGTGCGAAGCGGTTTTTCCAACTGCACCCCGGGAGGGCATCGAACCCATCC
>NZ_WYCT01000932.1 GCF_011008945.1 Streptomyces harenosi | reverse complement strand
GGTCACGCACCTGCGCTTCCGCGCGGGCTTCGACTTCCTGAGGCTGCGTGCCGACGTGGGCGAGGTGGACGAGGCCCTGGCCGACTGGTGGCAGGAATTCCAGCTCGCAGACGAGGCCCGCCGCGAGGACATGATCGACCAGGTGCGCGAGGAGCAGAAGCAGCGTGCGCGCAAGAATCCACCCGTGGTGCGCAGCGTGCCCAAGCCGGCCGCGCCGGCCGACGAGTCCGGCGCCGCTGCGGCGTCCGGTGCTGCCGCGCCGGCAGCGGATGGCCTCCCGGACGATGCGGAGGGCAGCGCCGAAGGGTCCGCGGTCAAGAAGCGCCGCCGCCGCCGTCGCAAGCCGTCGGGTGGCGGCGAGGGTGCGCCGCCGGCTGCGCCCGACGCCTGATCGCAGTGGCGGTGGCACACGTGACAGTGGAC
>NZ_WYCT01000931.1 GCF_011008945.1 Streptomyces harenosi | reverse complement strand
GTCGAAGGCCTTCGGGATGTTGCCCGCCTTTTCGGCCATGAGGCCCGCGAGCATGAACACCCGCGGATCGTTCGGCATCGTCCGCTGCGCCTGGTTCAGCGTGAGCGCGGCCTGCTGCAGTTCGCCGCGCGAGATCAGCTCGCGCGCCGTTTCGAGGTGTTGGCGGTTCGGGTCGGTGGGGGTTGCAGTGGCGCTCATGTCTCGTGCTGAAAATAGAGAGCCGGGCACGGGGCCCGGCTGCAGGGAATCACGGGATTATCCCGGATTCGCCCGCTGCGCCACGGCCGGCTTCAACGCAGGCCCGACAGTTCGCGGCCGGCGAGGTCCACCAGCACGCCGCCGTCGTTCGAAAGTTCCCAGAACATCACGCCGCGCAGGCCCCCGAGCTTCACCAGAAGGGTCTTGTCGCGCACGCTCTCGGGGC
>NZ_WYCT01000930.1 GCF_011008945.1 Streptomyces harenosi | reverse complement strand
GTGCATGGGGCAATGCTCGCCTGCTGCGCGCAGGCGTTGCCTCTGCCACGCGCATCCGGCTCGCCGCAGGGCTGGTGCTGGCCGGTGGGCTGTTGGCTGCCTTGCTGCACAATCAGCCGGCACTGGTCGCGGCGATGGTACCGGTGGTGGCCGGGTTCGGCCTGGCCATTCCCAATGTGCTGGGCCAGGCCCTGCGCGGATACCCGCACTGCCTGGGCAGCGCCGGCGCCCTGTTCGGCCTGCTCTACTACCTGTTGATCGGCGTGGCGATGGCCGTGGTCGGCGCACTGCAACTGCTGGCGCCGACACTCATCGTGTGCGGCGTGCTTGCCCTGTGGCTGCAGCGGCCGGCACGGCTCAGCGCCGGCTGATGGTGAAGGCGGCGCCGTCCACGCCCAGATCCCAGCCCTTGCCGGTGCCGGAC
>NZ_WYCT01000929.1 GCF_011008945.1 Streptomyces harenosi | reverse complement strand
GTGTTCGACCAGGCCGATACCAACAAGGACGGCGAGCTGAGCGCCGACGAGTACAAGGCCTACGTGGCCGCGCAGCAGGCCGGTGCGGGTGCCGGCGCGGCGCAGGGCCGCTGATCCAGACCTGATTCGGGAAGACCGGTGCATGGGGACCCGGGCGGCTGCGGCCGCCCGGGTTTTTCTCGTCATCGCCACCCCTGTATCCTTGGCCGATGAACACGTCCACGCCTGCGCCGTCGCGCGCCATCGGCCTGGTCGGTTTTGACGGTGACGACACGCTGTGGAAGAGCGAGGACTACTACCGCAAGGCCGAGCAGGATTACCTTGACCTGCTGTCGCGCTATGTCGACGTGCACGACACCCAGACCGCGCGCCACCTGCTGGAAGTTCAGCAGCGCCACTTGGGTACCTTCGGCTACGGCGTGAAG
>NZ_WYCT01000928.1 GCF_011008945.1 Streptomyces harenosi | reverse complement strand
GCCTTCAATGCGCTGCTGCAGGGGGACCGCGCATGAGCCAGAAGATCGACATCAAGAACCTGGATTTCAACGACATCGGCAACTGGCCGCAGAAGGCCAAGATCGTCTTCTGCTCGTTGCTGGCGCTGGTCATCATGTTCGTGGCGTGGATGCTGCTGATCAGCGGCAAGCGCGAAGAACTGGCCGGCCTGGAATCGAAGGAAGTCGAGCTGCGCACCGAGTTCACCAAGCAGCAGGAACGCGCGGTGAACCTGGGGCCGCTGAAGCAGCAGCTGGCGCAGATGGAGCAGGTGCTGCAGCAGATGCTGCGGCAGCTGCCGAGCAAGACCGAAATGCCCGACCTGATCATCGACATCTCGCAGACCGCGCTGTCCAGCGGCCTGACCAACGAGCTGTTCGAGCCGGAGCAGGAGCAGATCAAGGAG
>NZ_WYCT01000927.1 GCF_011008945.1 Streptomyces harenosi | reverse complement strand
GATCAGCACTCCGCCGAGGGCACGGGTCAGCAGCGGGTCGCTGCCGTAGCGGGCCAGTTCGGCGCCGGCGTAGCTGAGCAGGTTCTGGAAGTCGGCGTCCAGGGTCGGGTAGCGCGGCGCCTCGAACAGGCGCGCGAGCAGGTCGGGGTCTTCCGGGGTCGGGTTGTCCTCGCCCAGGTCGATGATCAGCATGCGGTTGTCGCCCACCCCGGCGAACACGTGGCCCGCCTCGCCCGGCACCAGGCAGGCGCGCATCCGGCAGACTTCCCCGCCACAGCCGTTGACCTCGAATTCGGCGCGCCCGGCCAGCGACATCACCAGTTGGTGATGCTCGTGGGCGTGGGTGTGCGACTGGTCGGGCAGACGGATGAGGCGGGTGTCGAACATGAACGGCAACTGCTCAATTTTTGCGCACTCTACTCGAC
>NZ_WYCT01000092.1 GCF_011008945.1 Streptomyces harenosi | reverse complement strand
AGATGTGTATAAGAGACAGCCTCCCCTCCCGGTGCGCCGGCACGCCCCGGTGGGGTGTGCCGTCCGCCGCCCGGCGCGTCTCGCGCCGCTCCGTCTTCCGCTCCGTCTGCCGATCCGAGGATGTCCCGCTCACGTCTCGGCGATTGCCCCGGCCCGACGCCCTCACACCCTTCTTGTGGGTGGCTCACCAGTGCCGACGGCGCAAAACGGGGAACGCGTCCACCAGGGCACCCGCACGACGGGTACGACTGGGAGGTGAGGTGCATGAGCGGCGACGGCGGGGACGGCGGCAACCGCGCGTACGGCAGGAAGGCGTTCAAGAGGTCCAGGAGCCACTTCGCGGACCGGATCACCGCGGACGGGCGGGACGGCTGGCCGGTGGAGCCCGGCCGCTACCGCCTGGTGGTGAGCCGCGCGTGTCCCTGGGCCAGCCGGGCGGTGATCTCCCGGCGGCTGCTCGGCCTGGAGGGCGCCCTGTCCCTGGCGATCGCCGACCCGGTCCAGGACGACCGGAGCTGGCGCTTCACCCTCGACGCGGACGATCGCGACCCCGTGCTCGGCATCCGGTACCTCAGCGAGGCGTACGACAAGCGGGAGACCGGGTATCCGGGCGGGGTGAGCGTGCCGGCGATCGTGGACGTGCCCAGTGGCCGGCTGGTCACCAACGACTACCAGCAGATCACCCTGGACCTGGCCACCCAGTGGTCGGCGCTGCACCGTCCGGGGGCGCCCGACCTCTATCCGCCGGCGCTGCGGGACGAGATCGACACGGTGATGGCGGAGGTCTACGAGGACGTCAACAACGGTGTGTACCGGGCGGGCTTCGCCACCGGCCAGCGGGAGTACGAGGCCGCCTGCACGGCCGTGTTCGCGCGGCTGGAGCAGCTCGCGCGGCGGCTGGAGCGGCGGCGCTACCTGGTGGGCGACACGATCACGGAGGCGGACATCCGGCTGTTCACCACCCTGGTCCGCTTCGACGCCGTCTACCACGGCCACTTCAAGTGCAACCGCTGGAAGCTGACGGAGAACCGGGTCCTGTGGGCGTACGCCCGCGATCTCTTCCAGACGCCCGGCTTCGGCGACACCGTCGACTTCGACCACATCAAACGCCACTACTACCAGGTCCACACCGGCATCAATCCCACCGGGATCGTGCCGCTGGGCCCGGACCTGTCCGGGTGGCTGACACCGCATCACCGCCAGGAGCTGGGCGGCCGGCCCTTCGGCGACGGGACGCCGCCGGGTCCGGTCCCCGCCGGGGAGCGGGTGCCCGCGCGGGGCCGCCCCTGAGCGCCCGGCTCCCCCCGCGCGTCGGGCACCCGGCCGGTGCGCTCACCGCGCCTCACCAAGGACCCACCGCACAGGCAACACCCGCATCACACACAAGGAGATCCACGTGGGCAAGAGCAAGAAGAAGAAACTCCCCTTGGCCTACCAGCCCGTCGGGTTCGTGCTGGGCTGGGCGGGCGGTGCGCTGGCCGGCATGGCCTTCCGCAAGACCTGGAAGGTACTCCGGCACGAGGACGACGCGCCCGACGCGCTCGACCCGGACCGCGGCTGGGGCGAGATCCTGCTGGCGGCCGCGGTGCAGGGCGCCATCTTCGCCGTGGTGCGCAGTGCCGTGGACCGGACCGGCGCCAAGGCCATCGCCCGCTCGACCGGGGTCTGGCCCTCCAAGGAGAGCGGCGGCCGGGACTGATCACGTGAGCCCCGGTGCCGGCCGGACACCACCCACGGGGTCCGGCCGGCACCGGGGCTCTCGCCCGGCCGCCCCGGCGGGACGCCCGGGACGGGGCTCAGCCCTGCTTGGGCGCCGTCGACGCGACGCGGCGCAGGGTGAAGGAGTGGCCCGCCGGGTCGGCGAAGCCCCGCTCCTCGTAGGGACCGGGCGCGTCCTTCGCCTCCATCGGGCGTCCGCCGAGCCCGACGACTCCGCGCTCGGCCTCGTCCAGGTCGTCCACCACGAAGTCCAGGTGGGCCTGGAGGGAATTCTCGGGACGGGGCCAGCTCGGCGGGGTCGCGTTCACATCGCGCCGGAAGGCCATGCGGAAGCCGTCCGCGCCCCGGATCTCCACCCGGTTGGCGGTCGCCTCCGTCTCCTCGGCGCCCAGCAGCGCCTTGTAGAACTCGGCGAGCTTCTCGGGCTCGGCACAGTCGAGCACCACGACGCCCGCGTTCACCAGTGCCATGTCTCCTCCGAAGGGATTCCGGGCGCGAAGCGGCCGTGCCCCGCGCCCTGTTGCCTTGCGGATATCCCGGCCCGGCGGATTCAGTCGGCCGCGGGCCCCGGGCCGTGGCCGTCGCGGGCGGGGCGAACCCGGCCGGGGAGCGCTCCCACGAACACGGAGCGCTCCCCTCGCCGGCCCGTGGGCCGGCGGTTCAGCGGCCGACGGCGCAGGCGTCCCCGTTGAGGGTGAACCGCGGTGGCGCCGAGGCGTCGCCGGTGTGGTCGGCGAGGTAGCCGAGGGTGACGCTCCCGCCCGGCGGGATCGTCGCGTTGTGCCCGGCGTCGGCCGCCCTGATCACGTTGCTCAGCTGGGTGAGGTCGGTGTTCCAGTCGGAGACGACCTTCTGCCCGGACGCCAGCGGGAACTGGAGCGTCCAGCCGTTCACCGGGGTGTCACCGGTGTTGGTGACGGTGAGGTCGACCGTCAAGCCGGTGCCCCAGGACCGGACGGTGGGGACGACCCGGCAGGTGGGTTCCTCCCGCGTGAACGACACCCGGTGCAGGCCGCCGGGAAGGTCGTTGACCACGTAGAACTCACCGTCGGCCGTGGTGCCGATCGTCGTCACCTGGGTGGGCATCGCTCCGATCTCGGCCTGCTCGTACCCGCCCCGGCCGTCCGGCCGCAGTGCCCAGACGGTGGACGAGCAGTAGTCGGTGGCGATGTAGGTGCCGCCGACCAGGTCGGCGTACTTCTTCCCCCGGTAGACGTGGCCGCCGATGACCGAGCAGCCGCCGGTGTACGGGGAGTAGGTGAAGACGGGCTCGGTGTACTCCTCACCGGGCAGGCAGTGGCCGTCGTCGAACTTCTCCAGTCCCTCGTAGCAGGACCAGCCGAGGTTCGCCCCGCCCTGTCCGGGCGCGAGACGGTCGATCTCCTCCCAGCGGCCCTGGCCGACGTCGCCGATCCACAGCGAGCCGTCGGCGCGGTCGAAGGAGAACCGCCACGGGTTGCGCAGTCCGTACAGCCAGATCTCCGGGCGGGCGTTCGCCGTGCCGGTGAAGGGGTTGTCCCCGGGGACGCAGTACGGGAGCGTGCCGCAGCTCCGGGTGACGTCGATCCGCACGATCTTGCCCAGCAGGGTGTCCAGGCGCTGCCCGGACCGGAAGGGATCTCCCGATCCGCCGCCGTCGCCGATGCTCCAGTACAGCTTGCCGTCGGGGCCGAAGGCGAGCTGGCCGCCGTTGTGGTTGTTGTACTCGGCGTGTTCCTGGGAGAGCAGCACCTCCAGGCGGGATGCGTCGAGCCGGTAGCGGGCGAGGGTGACCGCGCCGTCGGGGAGCGCGGTGTACGCCAGGTACAGGTCCTGGCTCGTGGCGAAGTCGCGTGGGACGGCGATGCCGAGCAGGCCGCGTTCGTTGCCCGATTCGTCCACGGCCGAGGTGATGTCGACCAGCGGGGTGCCGGCCAGGCCGGTGTCCGGGTGGTAGACGCGGACGGTGCCGGACTTCTCGGTGATGAACAGGCGGTTCGTGCCGTCGTCGGGGGCGGCCAGTGCGGTCGGCCGTCGCAGGCCGGAGGCGACCTGGGTGGTCGTGGCGCTGAGCGACGGCAGCGGCACCGTGGCGGCGGCCGCCTCGGTGCGGGGCGCGGCCGCCCCGGTGGCGGCCGCGGGTACCGCGGCGGGGGGTGGTCCGGCGGCCCGGGAGGGCAGCGGGGCCAGGACGGTGAGGAGGGCGGCGAGCAGGAGGGGACCGGTCCAGCGGCGTCGTAACATGTCGGCTCCAGGAGCGAGGACGCTTGCACGGCGGTGGCGCTTCCATGGGGGCAGGCACGACCGCGCCGCCGCCCGCCGGTCCGGCCGGACACGGACGGCCGCGCCACGGGGACGCGGATGCCGGAACCGGCCGGGTGGGGAACCGGCCGGGCCGGAGGAGCGTGGGTGCGTCCCCAGGTGTGCCTGCCGGGACGGTAACCGCTCTCCCCCGCGTCACACCAGGCCCGTACCGGTACTTCCGGCCAGGCGGGCACGGGCGCACCAGGCCCGCGGAAGTCGGACACCGGAGCCGTCGGCTGCCCGCCGGGCCTCTCACCCCGGAGCGGACGGGGCGCACGCGCACCGCCCTTGCGGCATCTGCCGGCGTGTCGAGAAGGCGTCTTCCCAGGTGAGAAGCGGGTGAGTCTACGCGGTCGCCGGTGCCCGGGCAGTAACCAAGATCACGACATGGCCACCGTGTAGATCATTTACGGCCTGGGCAGCCTCGTACCGCTTTTCGGTTCAACTTTCGAGCCGTGAAGACGAGTTCGACAGTGCGGGCGGTCAGGGAGACCGCCCGCTCGCAGGGGCGGGGGGCTCTGCGGTCCTTCTCCCGAAAGGAACCCCATGCAGGACGTCCGGTTCGACCTTCCCTTCGACACCCCCGTCAGCGAGCACCTGGCCTACGCGCGCGAGCGCCATCTGCGCTGGGTGTGGGAGCGAGGACTGGTGCGCAGCCAGGCCGGGTTCGAGGAGTACGTGTCCTGGGACCTGGCCCAGGCCGCCGCACGCACCTACCCGTACGCCTCGGCGGACGGCATGGTGGTGCTGATGAACTGGTTCTCTCTGGCCTTCCTCTTCGACGACCAGTTCGACGCGAGTCGGCCCGACCGGGCGGACCGGATAGCCGAGGTGGCCCGGGAGCTCATCGTCACGCCGCTGCGGCCCGCCGGTGCCCCGCCGAGGGTGGTCTGCCCCATCACACTGGCCTGGACGGAGGTCTGGGAACAGCTCTCGCATGGCATGTCCCTGACCTGGAAGACACGGTTCGCCGCCTCCTGGGGGCGGTTCCTGGCGGCGCACTGCGAGGAGGTGGACCTGGCGGCCCGGGGGCTGGCCGGGTCGCTGGGGGTGGCGGAGTACACCGCGTTCCGGCGCCGCACGGTCGGCATCCACCACAGCATCGACGCGGGCGAGGCCAGCCGCGGTTTCGAAGTACCGGCGCAGGCGATGGCGCATCCGCTGATGGAGCGGATGCGGGACCTGGCCGCGGACACCATCGGGTTCATGAACGACATCCACTCCTTCGAGCGGGAGCGGCGCCGCGGGGACGGCCACAACCTCGTCGCCGTCCTGCACCGGGAGCGGGGGTGCTCGTGGGCGGAGGCCGCCGACGCGGCCTACCGCATGACGACCGCCCGCCTGGGCGAGTACCTCGAACTGGAGGCTCGCGTCCCGCTGATGTGCGACGAGCTGGGGCTCGACGCGCAGCAGCGGCTCCGGGTGGAGATGGGCGTGGAGGCCATCCGGCACTGGATCAACGGCAACTACGAGTGGGCGCTGACCACCGGGCGCTACGCGGCGGTCAAACAGGGCCCGGTGGCCACGGCCGAGTCGGCCGGGCGGGGTTCGGTGGACGACCTGCTGACGGTCTGAACCCTCGTGCCCCCGCAGGTGCCGCCCGGCCGGGCCGCCGGCCGGGCGGCGGCCCGAATGCGGGGCGGGCGCGGCGCTGGGCGGGCCGGCGGCCTCGCCGCACGGCTTCCTCGCGGCCTCGCCGCATGGCCCCCTCGCCGCCCTCGCCGCGTGACTCCCTCGCCGGCCCGCCGCGCCTCAGACGGTGAACTCCACCGGCAGGCTGTCCAGGCGGTACTCCCAGGTGGAGGCCGTGGAGGTGAGTTCTTCCGGGGGCACGGCCAGGCGCAGGCCCGGCAGGCGGTGCAGCAGCACGTCGACGGCCGTCTCGATGATGGCCTGGCCGATGTTCTGCCCGGGGCACTCGTGCGGTCCGGCGCTGAAGGCCAGATGGGACTGGTTGCCCTGGACGGAGACGTCGGCGTCCGGGCGGATCTCGGGGTCCGAGTTCCCGGCCGCCAGGCCCAGCACCAGCAGGTCCCCCTTCTTGATGGGGCAGCCGCCCAGTTCCAGGTCGGCGGTGGCGAACCGTCCCGGCAGCACCGCCAGCGGGGGCCTGTTCCACATCACCTCCTCCACGACCGTGGAGAGGTCGAGCTGGCCGCTGACCAGCCCGGACAGCCAGGAGGTGTCGGTGAGGACGAGCTGGAGCGCCCGGGCGAGCAGGTTGCTGGTCATGGTGTGGGCGGTGATGAGCACCAGACGCAGATGGTTGACGATCTCGTCCTCGTCGAGCCCGGCGTGGTGCTTGATGAGCCCGGTCGTGAAGTCGGAGCCCGGCTCCGCGCGCTTGCGGGCGGTCAGTTCGCCGAGGATGCCCATGATGCGCTCGTTGTGCGCCAACGCGTCCGCGCCGCCCTTGATGACCAGATTGCTCGACTCGGCCAGGCGGCGCCCCTCCGCCTCGGCCAGTCCGAAGACCCGCGTGAGCACCAGCATGGGCAGGTACTCGGCGAAGTCGGTCACCAGATCGGCGCGGCCGGCGTCGGCGAAGGCGTCGATCTGCTTGTGCGCGAAGTGCGTGGCGTGGCGGCGGATGCCCCGCCCGGCGACGGCGTTCAGGTTGTCGGTGACCGCGGCGCGCAGCCGCTGGTGCGGCTCCCCGTCCTGCGAGACGCAGTCGGGGCGCCAGCCCACCATCGGTATCAGGGGCGAGTCCTCCTCGACCCGGCCCTCGCGCCAGTCCCGCCAGATCCGTGAGTCGCGGCTGAACTGGAGGGGGTTGTCGAGCACCCGGCGGTTCTCGCGGTAGCCGAGCACCAGCCAGGCGGGGACGTCGCCCTCCAGCAGGACCGGGGCGACGGCGCCGTACTGCTTGCGCAGCCGCGCGTACAGGCCCTGCGGGTCGGTCGCCGCCTCGGGGCCGTACAGGCGCGGGGCGGCGCCGTGGGCGACCGGGCAGCCGCCGACGGCGCCGGGAGTGGTCTGGTCGTTCATCGGGGCTCCAGGGCGACGGCCGGGCGGTCCTTCAGGTGACGTATGAGGGTGACGAGCACGTCACGGCTGGAGGCCCGGTCGCGTGCGTCGAAGGACACGACCGGGATGTGGGGGGCGATGTCGAGGGCGTCGCGGATCTCCTCGACCGGGAAGTCCTGGGAGTCGGGGAAGACGTTCAGCGCGATGACGAAGGGCACGTCCTGCCGCTCCATCTCCTCGATCGCCCGGAAACTGGACGCCAGCCGCCGGGTGTCGACCAGCACGACCGCGCCGAGCGCGCCCTTGAACAGCCCGTTCCACAGGAACCAGAAACGCTCCTGGCCGGGGGTGCCGAACAGGTACAGCATCAGCGTGTCGTTGATGCTGATCTTCCCGAAGTCCAGGCTGACGGTGGTCTGCGTCTTGTCGGCGACGCCGATGAGGCGGTCGACGTCGGCACTGGCCTGGGTGAGGGTCTCCTCGGTGGTGAGCGGTTTGATGTCGCTGACCGAGCGGACCATGGTGGTCTTCCCGGTGCCGAAGCCGCCGGCGATCATCACCTTGACCGAGCGGGTGTCACCGGCCGTGGGCCGGCCGGGCCGGTCAAAGCCGTTCAAGTCCACTGAGTACCTCCTCAAGGAGCGCGAGGTCGGGCCCGCGGCCGGCGTCGTGTGCCGGGATGGGGTCGCGGGCCTCGATGCGGCCCGCGTCCAGCAGGTCCGACAGCAGCACCGCGAGAATGTTGAAGGGCAGGTGGAGGTGGGCGCCGAGTTCGGCCACCGACAGCGGATCGCGGCAGCGCCTGAGGATCTCCGCGTGTTCGTACTGCATGCCCGGTAAGGGGACGGCGCGGGCGAGCACAAGGGTCGCCACGTCGAGGCTCGCCGCCGAACCGCCCGGTCCGCTGCGCCCGCCCGTGAGGACGTAGTAACGCTCGAGACCGGACGGGTCCGTCGGCCGGCGGGGAGCACTCATCCAGAGTGCTCCTCCAGGCGCGGCGTGGTGCCGAGCAACTCGCCCATCCTGCGGGCCAGGTCCCTCATCTGGTGTCCCAGCAGGCCCTGGTCGAGTCCCTCGCGGGCGAGGACGCCGAGGTAGGTCTCGACGCCCGCGCGGACGACGAAGAGGTGGCCGCCGTCGACCTCGATCATGGCCAGCCGCAACTGCCCCGCGTGGCCGGGGAACTGCTCGGCGACCGGCTGGGCCAGCGCCTGCAGACCGGCCACCACGGCCGCGAAGCGGTCGACGTCGTCGGGGTCCTCGGCGCCGTAGGACGTGATGGCCTTGCCGTCGCTGGAGGCGACGAGGGCGAAGCGGATTTCCTGGATGCTCTCCACAAGATCGCGGAGCGCCCAGCTTACGTCGGTTCCCTGGTACGTCATGGCACTAGTCGCTCTCTTCCGTGCGCTGCTCGGTGGACGCGCCACCGGTGGTCGTGTCGCGGTCGCCGGCCGGGCGGGAGCTCTCGCCGGCGTCCCGGCCGGCGGTGGCGAACGCGGCCAGGCCGGCGAAGGAGGCGTCCGGGGGGACGGCGGAGAAGCTGCTCCGCGTGGTCCGCTCGGTACGTCCGGCCTGCCGGGGGCGGTCGCCGTCGCCGCGCCGGCTCCTGCGCCGGGGCAGGCCGCCGGGGGTGGTCTCCACGGTGCCGGCCGCCTCGGCCGGCGCGGCCGGCGGCTCGTGCGGCGGGGCCGCCGGGGGGTCCTGCGCCGTGACGGCGGCGGGGGCCGGGGCGGCCGACGGCAGCGGGCTGAAGTACTTGTGCGGTACGACGACCACCACCGAGGTGCCGAGCCAGGGGGAGTCGGTGAAGGTGACGCGGATGCCGTAGCGGCGGGCGAGGATGCCGACGACCCGCAGGCCGATGTTGGCGTCCTCGGTGATGCCGCCGAGACCGGCGCCGGGCGCGGTGCCGGCGAGGGCGTGCTCGGCCTCGCGCTTCTTCTCCTCGCTCAGGCCCTTGCCGGAGTCCTGGATCTCGATGCCGACGCCGTTGGGCACCTCCTTGCCGGAGACCAGCACCGGCTCGGTGGGCGGCGAGTAGCGGGCCGCGTTGTCGAGCAGATGGGCGAAGATCAGCGTCAGGTGGTCCACCAGGCCGCCGTCGACACCGAGTTCGGGCAGGTGGCGCACCTGGACGCGGTGGAAGTCCTTGATCCGGCCGACGCCGCCGCGCACCACGCTCAGCAGGCGCTGCGGCTCCTGCCACTGCCGGCCCGGGCGGTCGGAGCCGCCCAGCACGCTGATGCTGGCCGCCAGGCAGTCGGCGGGGCCGATCGCCTGGTCGAGTTCCATCAGGCCCCGGGCGACGGCGGGCAGCCGTCCGTGCTCGCCCTGCATCTCGTGCAGCCGTCCGCGCAGCTTGCTGGTCAGGACGTGGATGCGGTTGCCGATGCTGATGACGGCCTGTTCCGCGGAGGTCGACCGGTCGAACTCGTGCTCGACGCCCATGAGGGCGGTGCGCAGCACCTTGCGCAGCTCGGCCTGCAGCTCGGCGCCGACCTTGGCGCACTGCTCGACGCTGGGCAGGATGTCGTCGATGGCGTCACCGGCGCGCAGCCGGTCCAGCGCGCTCGGCAGTTGCTCGTCGGCGAGCCGGGCCACGGCGGCCAACTGGTGCGCCAGCCGCTCCCGCGCGGACTCGGACTGCTCGGCGAGCCGGGCCTCGTAGGACGCGGCCTGCTCGCTCAGCCGTTCCGCGAGGGACCGGTCCCGCTCGGTGAGCTGCGCCTCGTAGGTCTGGGCCTGTTCGGCCAGTTGCGCCCGGTGGGTCTGTTCGAGCTCGGCCAGTCGCGTCTCCCGGGCGGCGCGTTCGGCGGCGAACTCGCGCTCCAGGCCCGCCACATGCTGCTGCCACTGCCGCGTCTCCTCCTGCGAGGCGCGGAAGTCACGCTCGGCGCGCCGCAGCCGGGCCTGCGTGCGGACCAGGAGCCGTACGCACACGGCGCTGGCCGCCGTCGCGGTGACACCGGCGACGGCCGCGGTTATCCGCTCCGAGCTCATGAACGTGGCGGCTACCGTCCCGCCTCCCAGGCCCAGCGGCATCAGCCACCAGCTGTACCAGGCGACAGGGGCCCGCGCCGCAGGTGGCGGAGTGGCGAGTTCCATCTGCATCCTTCGAAGCAACACGATCGATCAGGGGGGTGCGCAAGGGGGACCGCACTCATGGGTACGCAGGGCGATCCGAGCCGTCGCGATCGCGTCAACTCGCAGCGCCGATCGGAACCTTATCGGGTTCGAACGGAAAAGGATCAATCTCAACCACCTGCGGAAGTGAGGGTTCCGTCACTCTCCGCCAGGGAACGCGGGGCGGGTGAATCGACCCGCCGGCCGGCGCGGTCGCCGCCCCCTCCGAACGGCTCCCGCGGGACCGATCGCGGCGCGCCCGCTCCGGCCGCCGGGGCCGGTGGCCCCTTTCCCCGGTGCCGGGTGAGCCGGCGGCCGGGAGGCGGCCGGTGGACGCGGTGCGCGGAAGGCGGGTGCACGCCCTCCCCGGGGAGGGCGTGCACCCGGCGGAACAGGCGGGACGAGCGGGATGTACAGGGAGAGCGGGATGCGCGAGGAGACCGGAAGGCGCAGGGAGAGCCGAACCCGCGGGGAGACCGGAATGTACGCGGAGAGCCGGATGTGCGGGGATACGGGAAGGTGCGCGGAGAGCCGGAGGCGCGAGGAGAGCGGAAGGTGCGGGAACACGCGGTACGACGGTCCGGCGGGCCCCCGGTGGGGGTCGCCCTGCGGCCCTGTCCGGAGCCCGGCGGGCGGCGCCGCGGGGGCGCGGCCGGCGCCCGGCCGCGGGTGCGGCGGGGAACGCCCCGCCCGGGGAAGGACGCCGCCGGACCTGCCGCCACGCGTTCCCCGGGCCCGGGACACCGCCTGGCCCGATCATCGAAGATCGGCCGTCACGGCGTGTTCCGGACGGGCGGAGTCGGGCAGGCTGGGACACCATGAGCGATGTGAACACCATGCGAGCCATCAGCCAGGACACTCTCGGCGGGCCCGAGGTCCTGCGGGAGGTACGACTGGAGCGCCCCGCGCCGCGCCCGAACGAGGTGCTCGTCCGGGTGCGCGCCGCCGGCGTCAACCCGACCGACTGGAAACACCGCGCCAACGGCGGCTTCCTGGGCGAGCCGCCGTTCGTGCTCGGCTGGGACGTGGCCGGCACCGTCGAGGCGGTCGGGATCGGCGTGGCGGCGTTCCAGCCGGGCGACGAGGTCTTCGGCATGCTGCCCTACCCGTTCGGCCACGGCTCCCACGCCGAGTACGTCATCGCCCCGGCCCGCGCGCTCGCCCCGAAACCGGCCGGGATCGATCACGTCCAGGCGGGCGCGCTGCCCCTGGTGTCGCTGACCGCGTGGCAGGCCCTGGTGGAGCGGGCGGACGTCCGCCCGGGGCAGCGGGTGCTGATCCACGCGGCGGCCGGCGGTGTCGGCCATGTGGCCGTGCAGATCGCCAAGGCGCGCGGCGCGTACGTGATCGGCACCGCCAGCGCGGGCAAGCACGACTTCCTGCGCTCCATCGGGGTGGACGAGCCGGTCGACTACCGCCAGGCCGACTTCGCGGAGACCGTGCGGGACGTCGACGCCGTCCTGGACACGATCGGCGGCGACACCGCCCTCCGCTCGCTGCGCGTGCTGCGCCCCGGCGGCATCGTGGTGTCGATCCTGCCGGTCGGTCCGGAGGAGTTCCTGCGAGAGGCCGAGCGGCTCGGTGTCCGGGCGGTCCGGATGCTCGTCGACGCGGACCAGGGCGGCATGCGGGCGATCGCCGGTCTGGTGGAGTCCGGGAAGCTGCGCGCCACCATCGCGCAGACCTTCCCGCTGTCCGAGGCCGCCCGGGCCCACGCGCAGGGCGAGACCGGCCGTACGACGGGCAAGCTGGTCCTCGTGACCGACTGACCTCGGCCATCCGGACGCACGCCGGCGGCCGCGCCGCTCCTCGCACCGCAGGTCACGCGAACTGACTCGAGAATTTGAAGACATATGTCAAGCGAACATGCTCAAATTCCCTCGATCGAGGGTAACTTGCGGGGCGAGGACAGGCGGTGCTGTCCCACGATCCCACCGTCCAGGGAGCAGGCTGGAGGCGATGCCGTCGTGCGGCACCAACCCGCACCGCTCACCCGGCATCTGCGCGTGCGCCGCGAGCGGGCGTACACGGTGCTGGAGTTCCACGGCGAGATCGACATCGCCGCGGCGGCCGAGATCGCCCCGCATCTGGACCGGGAGACGGACCGGCCGGGAGCCCTGATCGTGCTCGACCTCGGCCGGATCGAGTTCTTCGACTGCTCCGGGCTGCGACTGCTGTGCCGGGCCCGGCAGCGGGTGCTGGACCACGGCGGACGGCTCCATCTGGTCTGCACCCACCCGCTGACGCTGCGCGTCCTGCGGATCACCGGGCTCGCGCGTCTGCTGCCACCGCATCCGACGGTCGGGGCGGCCCTCGAACGGACGGGGGCCGCCTGCGGGCCGGGCTGAACCGTCAGCCCGTGGGCGGCCCGTCGAACAGGGCGCTGACGGACTCGCCGTTGTGGATCCGCCGTACGGCCTCCGCGAACGCGGGGGCCACGGACAGGACGCGCAGCTTGTCCGTGTGGTGGCCGGCCGGGACCGGGACGGTGTTGGTGCACACGATCTCCAGCACGTCCGGCTGCTCGCCGAGCCGCCCGAGCGCGCCCGCCGCGAACAGCCCGTGCGTGCAGGCGACGCGGACGGAACGCGCACCCGCCTCCCGCAGCCGGTCCAGGAGCTCCAGGACGGTGCTTCCCCCGGCGATCTCGTCGTCGAGCACGATGACGTCCCGCCCGGCGACGTCGCCGATCACGGAGGTGATGGTCACCCGGTCGTCGGCGTGGCGCTGCTTGGCGCCCGCGGCCACCCGGGCGCCCAGCAGGCGGGCGAAGGCCGCGGCCTCCTTGGCGTTGCCGAGGTCGGGCGAGACGACGGTGGTCCGGGTCAGGTCGTACCGCCGGAAGTGGGCGGCCAGCTCCCGCAGGGCGTGCAGGTGGTCCACGGGCACCGCGAAGAAGCCGTGCACCTGCGGCGCGTGCAGCGTCATGGTCAGGACCCGGCTCGCGCCCGCCGTGACCAGCAGGTCCGCCACCAGGCGCCCGCCCAGCGAGATGCGGGGAGCGTCCTTCTTGTCCGAGCGGGCGTAGGAGTAGTGCGGCATGACCACGGTGATGCGGCCCGCCGAGGCCCCGCGCGCCGCGTCGCACATCAGCAGCAGCTCGACGAGGTGCTCCTGCACCGGCCGGATCAGCGGCTGGACCAGGAAGACGTCCCGCTCCCGGCAGTTGGCCCGCAGCTGCACCTGAAGGCAGTCGTTGGCGAACCGGCTGGTCCGGACGGGGCTGAGCGGGACGCCGAGGTGCGCGCAGACCTCCTCGGCCAGCGCCGGGTGGGCGCTGCCGCTGAACACGGCGATGTCTCGCACGGACCGCTCCTCGCGTGATCATGTCGGGCCGGGCCCCGTGCCACCGACGAGGGCACCTCGTCGCGGCGCACCCGCGCAGGCACGCCATGACGGCGCGGTCGGTGTTTCCCCGCCCCGGGAGCCCGCCATGCGCCCGCTCCGCGGAATCACCCGGCTCCCGCACCGTCCCGTGATCGTCCGGGACCGCCGCGGGCCTGTCGCCGGCCACTCTCAACTCCCCTGTCTGGCATACGGAATGAGGGGGCATCCGGACAGCAGGAAGGAGGGCCGCCGCCATGACGACTCCCATCGGCCGCCCGCGCGGGCGCGTGCCCGGCTGGGTGAAGGCACTGACCGCGCTCGCGGTGGTGCTCGCCGTGCTCTTCGCGGGCCTGCGGCTGAGCGTGATCCCGGGCCTGAAGGACGTGTTCGGCACCGAGACGCACGACCGTTCGGGCCCCGCGCTGCTGAAGTCCATCCGGGACATCAGCCGTTTCGACGCCGCCTCGGGCACCTTCCAGGTGGTCGTGGACCTGGAGAAGGACACCCGGCTCCTGCCGGACGCGATCCGGGGCACCCGCACCCTGTACGTGGGCGCGGGCACCGTCGACGCCTACGTCGACCTCGGCAGGGTAGGCGAGGACGACGTGACGGTGAACGGGGACCGCACGTCGGCGACGCTGCGGCTGCCGCGCGCCGCGCTCGGCACCCCGGCCCTGGACCCCGAGCACTCCTACGCCGTCTCCAAGCAGCGCGGCCTCCTGGACCGCCTCGGCGACCTCTTCTCGGACAACCCCAACAGCGAACAGGCCGTGCAGAAGCTCGCCGTGCGGCACATCGCCCGGGCCGCCGAGGACAGCGGGCTGACCGCGCGCGCCGAGAGCAACACCACCGGCATGCTCCAGGGCCTGCTGCGGTCCCTGGGGTTCAAGGAGGTGCGGGTGTCGTACGGGGAGTGAGCGGGCCGGGCGGGCGGCATCGGCGCCGCCCCGGCGGGTAACCGGTCCCTCACTCAGCGGTCAGCCCCTCTCCCGCAGGTCTCCCGCAGGAAAGCCGACGTCTGGAGGACATCTCATGGCCCGTGCAGTCCCACGGCCGCGATTCCTGGCACGCCCCCGCGCTCCCGAGGCGGAGGAACCCGCCCGTCCGGAGCGGCGCCCGCTGCCCCTTCCGCTGCGCCTGCTCGCGATGGCGTGCGCGTTCGTGTTCATGGTGGCGTTCGCGGTGGTCCTGGCCCGGCTCACGCTGCACCCCTCCCCCGCCTCGGAATCGCTCACGCACACGAACCTGCACCCCGGCCGCTCCCTGGAGGCGTACCTCGACCAGCCGGCGCTGCGCGACGCCGTCAAGCAGGTCGGCGGCAACGTGCTGCTCGGCGTGCCCTTCGGCGTGCTGGTCCCGGTCGTCGCCCCGCGCACCCGCGGGGTGCTCCGCGTCCTGGCGCTGACCGCCCTGGTGATGCTGCTGGTGGAGTTCGCGCAGGGCGCGCTGGTCACCGGCCGCGCCTTCGACATCGACGACGTCATCCTCAACACCACCGGGGCGCTGGTCGGTTACCTGCTGCTCGGACGGCGCCTGAGCCGCGCGGTACACGCCCGCCGGCCCGCGCACTGAGAGACGCGTCCGCGGCTCCGCCGGGGCCCGTCGCCCACGCGGAAGGGGCCGGTCCGGCGGAGCGGCCTCCGGCACGGGGCGGGGCCGGGGAACGCCGGGACCGCCCGCCGCCGGCCGCCCGGCGCGGAGGCGCGGCCGGGCCCGGCGCCTCCGCGTCCGCCGGCCCGGGCGGGCGGGAACCACCGGGCACTGCGAGGGTCTGTCCGGCTTTCCCGTCGTCCGTCCGCGAGGCGGGCGGGGGCCGTCGGACAGGCCCTAGTCCCGGGTCCAGGTGAACTTGTCGCCACCCACCCAGCGGACCGCCTCGGGATCGTCCAGGTCGTGGACCGTGATGCCGAACGCGGCGGCGGCCTCCAGCACGTCGATGAGGGTCCGCGCCTCACCGACCACCTGACCGTCGATCTCCACGATCCGGAACGGGGGCCTTCCCGGCTGGACGCCGAGCACCGTGATCCGCGGATGGGTGATGTGCAGGCTCGCGATTTCGGTCATACAGAGAGCGTAGAGCGCAATCAGCCATTATGACCTTTTCGCGCTCTTCGCGAACATGCCGCAGGCGTGCTTCGGGGAGCACGGGCACAGCACGGCCCGCTCAGGGGCGCCGCCAGTCGTCGCCGGTCAGATGCGATCCGGCCATCGGCCCCATGCGCAGCATGCCGCCGTCCACGCTCCAGGAGGCGCCGGTGACGTACGAGGCGTCGGGCCCGGCGAGGAACGCGATCACCGCGGCGACCTCGCGGGCGTCGCCGGGCCGTCCGAGCGGCACGCCGGGCCGGTGCTCGGTGTGCGGGTCGGTGTCCTCCTGGCCGGTCATGGGGGTGGCGATCTCGCCGGGCGCGACCGCGTTGACGGTGATGCCGTGCTCGGCGAGCTCGATGGCCATCACCTGGGTGAGCAGTCCGAGGCCGCCCTTGGCCGCGCAGTACGGGGCGGCGCCCACCCGCGGCTGGTGCTCGTGGACCGAGGTGACGTTCACGATCCGGCCGCCGTCGCCCTGCCGGATCATGCGGCGCGCGGCCCGCTGACCGCACAGGAAGGGCCCGGCCAGGTCCACGTCGAGGACGTGGCGCAGGTCGTCCAGGCTCAGGTCGAGGAAGGGCGTCGCGGTGCCCGTACCGGCGTTGTTCACCAGGACGTCGACACGGCCGAGCCGCTCGCACAGCTCGTCGACGGTGTCCGCGGCCTCGGGCAGCCGGGCCAGGTCCACCTGCGCGGTCTCCGCCCGTCGCCCCAGGGCGCGCACCTCCTCGGCGGTCCGCTCGGCGCCCTTGTCGTCGGTGTGCCAGGTGATGCCGATGTCCATGCCCGCCTCGGCCAGGCGGACGGCGGTGGCGCGGCCGATGCCGGAGTCGGCACCGGTGACGACGGCCACCTTGGCGGCGGACGGGGTGGGGGCGGACATGCGGGACCTCCTCGTGGGTGGGACGCGATGACGGGGCGCGCAGTACCCCGGTGCGGTACGGGCAAACCGCGGGGTCCGCCGTGCGGCCCGCCGGAGGCTGGGGAACCCTGGAGGGGCGAGGCGGCACAGGAGGTGGTGATGGATCCCGTCGAGGCCCTGGACCGGATCGCCTTCCTGCTGGAGCGGTCGCTGGCGCCGTCGTACCGCGTCCGTGCCTTCCGCACCGCCGCCCGGGTGCTGTCCGGCCTGCCCGAGGCGGAGGTGCACCAGCGCGCGGCGGCCGGGTCGCTGGAGTCCCTGAAGGGGGTCGGCCCGAAGACGGCGCAGGTGGTGAGCGAGGCGCTGGCCGGAGAGGTGCCGGGCTATCTGCGCAAACTGGAGGACGAGGCGGCGTCCGCGCCCGCGCCCCGGGGCGGGGAGCGGCTGCGGGCCCTGCTGCGCGGCGACTGCCATCTCCACTCCGACTGGTCCGACGGCGGCAGCCCGATCGAGGAGATGGGCCGGGCCGCCGCCCGGCTCGGCCACGAGTGGGCGGTGCTGACCGACCACTCGCCCCGGCTGACGGTGGCCCGCGGCCTGTCCGCCGAGCGGCTGCGCGAGCAGCTCGAGGTGGTGGCGGAGCTCAACGAGACCTGGGCGCCCTTCCGCCTGCTGACCGGCATCGAGTGCGACATCCTGGAGGACGGCTCCCTCGACCAGGACCCGGAGCTGCTGGAGCGGCTCGACGTGGTCGTGGTGTCCGTCCACTCCAAGCTGCGCATGGACGCCCGCGCGATGACCCGCCGCATGGTGGCCGCCGTACGCGATCCGCACTCCGACATCCTGGGCCACTGCACCGGCCGGCTGCTCAGCGGCCGGGGACGGCCGGAGTCGGAGTTCGACGCCGACGAGGTGTTCGCGGCCTGCGCCGAGACCGGCACGGCCCTGGAGATCAACAGCCGGCCCGAACGCCTCGATCCGCCGAAGCGGCTGCTGCGCCGGGCGGTGGCGGCCGGGGTGCTGTTCTCCCTCGACACCGACGCGCACGCGCCCGGCCAGCTCGACTGGCAGATCCTCGGCTGCGCGCGGGCGGAGGAGTGCGGGGTGCCGCCCGAGCGGGTGGTCACCACCTGGCCGCTGGAGGACCTGCTGGCCTGGACGCGCAAGGGCCGTGTGCCGTCCGGAGTGGCGGGCCGCGGGCGTGGTACCCGTGGCCGACCCTGAACAGGACACCAGCACGAGGAAAGGACCGGTGCATGGAACGGGCGGCCGTGTTCGACGTCGACGGAACCCTCGTCGACACCAATCACCTGCATGTCGTCACCTGGTGGGAGGCGTTCCGGCAAGCCGGCCACCGGGTGCCCATGCACGCCGTCCACCGGGCCGTGGGCCTGGCCTCCACGGACCTCGTCGGCCATCTGCTCGGCGACGACCGCGACAAGGACCAGGACGCGCAGCTGAGCGCCGCGCACAAGGCGCTGTACGGGCAGTACTTCGACCGGCTGCCCGCGCTGCCGGAGGCCGGAGAGCTGCTGCGGCGCCTGGCCCGCGACGGCTGGAAGGTGGTGCTGGCCACCTCGGCGGGCGGCGCCGAGCTCAGCGCGCTGCGCCGGGCCATCGACGCGGACGACGCGATCACCGCCACCGCGAGCGCCGACGACGTCGACGCGGGCAAACCCGCGGCGGAGCCGGTGGAACACGCCCTGGAACTGGCCGGGGTGCCCGCCGAGCGCGCGGTGTTCGTCGGTGACACCGTCTGGGACATGCGGGCGGGCAGCCGGGCGGGGGTGCGCTGCGTGGGCGTCCTGTGCGGCGGCATCCCGCGCGCCGACCTGGAGGAGGCGGGCGCGGACGCGGTCTACGCCGATCCGGCGCACCTGCTGGCCTCCCTGGCGGACAGCCCGCTGGCATGAAACACCCGGTCGCACGGATACCCGGCAGCCTATGACGCGTGTGAGGGAGACGGTGGGACGCACGGCCCGGGTCATGGCCCGGGCGACACGGAGGACGGCCCGGCGGGCCGGGGCACGGGGTGCGGCGGGGCACCGGGAAGACGCCGGCGAGGCGGCGTCCCACCCTGAGCCCGCCGGCCGTCCGGCGGGCTCAGGGGACCCGGAGACCCGGGAGGCCGGTGCCGGGTCCGCCGGTGACGAGCCGGGCACCGGCGAGCGGTCCGCCGGAACCGGGTCGCCGCACCCGGACGACGGCGCGGACGGCCCCGACGGCCCCCGGAATGCGGAGGACTCGGACAGGGCCGGCGGAGTGGACGGCGGGCGGGCGCGGGTGCGCGGGCTGTGGCAGGCGGCCCGGGACGCACGGCCGGTGGACACGGTACGGCGGGAGGCGGCCGCCGTGGGGCGGGCCGCCCGGGCCGCGTGGCGCGGACCGGGCCGGGAGCGCGATCTGGTCGTACAGTCGCTGAAGGCGGCCGGGGCGGGGCTGCTCGCCTGGTGCGTGGCGCGGCTCTGGATGGGCGACCCGATGGCCCTGATGGCCCCCTGGGTGGCGGTGGTGCTGGTGCAGGCCACCGTGTACAGCTCGGTCCGGCAGGCGACGCAGCTCTTCACGGCGATGTGCGCCGGCACGCTGGTGGCGTCCGGGGCCCAGGCGGTCACCGACGACACCACGGGCGCGCTCGCGCTGTGCCTGCCGCTGCTCATGCTGGTCGCCAACTGGCACCGCTTCGGCCAGCAGGGCGTCTACGCCGCGACGACCGCGGTGTTCACCCTCGCCTCCGGTGCCGTCTCCGCCTCCGCGGTCGGGCACCGGGTGGGGCAGGCGGCGCTCGGCGCGGTCATCGGCGTCGCCGTCAACGCGCTGGTCCTGCCCCCCATCCATCTGCGCGACGTGCGGGAGAACCTCGCGGCGCTCGCCCGCGAGACGGGCGACGTGCTGCACGCGGTCGCCGCCGATCTGCGGGACTGCTCGTGGGACGCGCAGACCGCCGCCGGCTGGACGAGCGCGGCCGCGCGGCTGCAGCACCGCCTCGACGCGCTGCGCTCGGCCCGCGGCTGGAGCCAGGAGAGCCTGCGGCTGACGTACGGCCCGCTGCGCGCCCTGCACCGCGCTCCCGCGGCGGTCCCGCCCGAACAGGAGGACCAGCGGTGGAGCCGGGTCACCGGGCACATGACGGCGCTGATCCGGACGCTGGCGGTGGCGGCGGACGAGAACCGGACACCGGCTCCGCCCGAGGGGCCGGTGCTGGAGATGTACGCGCGGCTGCTGGAGCTGATCGGGGACGCCTGCCACGCGGACGCCGGCCGTCTGCTGGGCGAGGCAGGCGAGGGGGCCTCGGCCGAGGGACCGGCGGAAGCGGCGCTGGAGGAGCTGCACCTGCGGCTGCAGGAGGGGCTGCGGGAGCACGCCGGGCAGGAGGCGGCGCGGGCGGCGGTGCTGGGCACCCTGCTGCTCCAGGCGGAGAACCTGTGGGCGGAGACCCTGCCGGACACCCAGGACCAGTGACGCGGATCACCCCGTAACCGGACAGATCACGGAACACGCGAGGCCCCGTCCCCGTTGAACGGGGCGTGGGTACGGATGGGACAGTGTCCCCGGGCCTCACCCCTAGCCCACAGGGACGATCGTCCGGCTGAAGCCCTGTGGAGCCCTCCGCCGAGAGGCGACCGCCATCCGTGCCCCACCCCGAGCAGCCCCGACCGCGATCCCCCCGTCCGGTCGGGGCTCTTCTCCTGCCCGCCGCACCGGCCGCGCTGCCGCGCACGCTCGGCCGGCTCCGGTCTCCGCAAGGAGCCCCGCGTGTATCCGGGAGGCCGGGGGTACCCGGTGACCTCCGCCGCACCGACGGCCGAGAGGAGCGGGCAGTGAGCAGCGGAACGGGCAGCAGGATCGTGGTCACGGGCGCCACCGGCAACGTGGGCACCAGTGTCGTGCGTCTGCTCTCGGAGGACCCTCAGGTGGGATCCGTGCTGGGCCTGGCCCGGCGGCTTCCTGACTGGTCGCCTCCGAAGACGGACTGGGCCGCGGTGGACGTGGCCTCCGAACACGCCGATCTGGCCGGGCACTTCTCGGGTGCCGACGCCGTCGTGCATCTGGCCTGGGCGTTCCAGCCCACCCACGATCCCGCGACGACCTGGCGGACCAACGTCCTCGGATCCATCCGGGTGTTCGAGGCGGTGGCCACGGCGGGCGTGCCGGCCCTGGTGCACGCCTCGTCGGTCGGCGCGTACTCGCCGGGGCCGAAGGACCGCCCGGTCGACGAGTCGTGGCCGACGCACGGCTGGCCGGACGCCGCCTACTGCCGTGAGAAGGCGTATCTGGAGCGCGCCCTGGACAGCTTCGAGCGCGACCACCCCGGCATCCGGGTGGTGCGGATGCGGCCCGCGTTCCTCTTCAAGCGGGAGTCGGCGAGCGAGCAGCGCCGGATCTTCGGCGGGCGCTTCCTGCCGGGGCCGCTGGCCCGTCCCGAGCTGCTGCCCTTCCTGCCGGACGTACCGGGGCTGCGGGTGCAGGCCCTGCACACCGACGACGCGGCGCACGCCTACCGGCTGGCCACCCGGACCGATGTCCGCGGCCCGTTCAACCTGGCGGCCGATCCGCCGGTCGACGCCGACCTGCTGGGCGAGATGCTCGGCACCCGCCGGGTGCGGCTGCCCCGCTCCGCCGCGCGCTCGGCGATCGCCGCCGCGTGGGGGCTGCGTCTGCTGCCGGCCTCGCCGCATCTGTTCGACGCGGTGCTGCGGCTGCCCCTGATGGACTGGTCGCGTGCGCGTACGGAGCTCGGCTGGCGGCCGGAGCGCACGGCGACGGAGGTGCTGCGGGAGTTCCTCCAGGGCCTGCAGGAGGGCGCGGGGGCGCAGACCGTGCCGTTGCGGGGCCGCAAGGCCGGCTGACCGCCGCCGCGCCGGAGCCGGCCGGGCCGGGCGCGCGGGGCGGTGCCCCGCGCGCCCGCGCTCAGCCCGAGGACTCGTCGGGCACGGGCTGGTCGGGGTTGACCGCACCCGAGTGGGGTGCGCCCTGGCGGCCCGTCCCCGCTTCGTCGGTGTCGGGCACGTCGGAGGCGTCGGCGGGCTCCTCGGCACCGGCGCTCTCGTCGTCGTCCGCACCGGTGTCCTGCCGGGCGGCGAGGCCGGGGGCGACCTCCCAGGGGTCCTCACCGGCGTCGGCCTGCTGGTCCGGCATGTCCCGCGGGATGGGGGCCCCGTTCTCACCCGGGCCCTCGAGGCGGTGGTCGGTCACGGTGCGCTCCCTTGCTGTCGGTCGGTCGTCGGGGCGCCCCCGAGTACCTCCGCGCCCGGCCTGCGAAACGTCGGCGGCCCGGCCGGTCAGCGCGGCGCGCGTTCCCTGAGCGCCCGGCGCCAGGCGGGCAGCGGGTCCTCCGGGGCGGGTTCGGGCCGCCGCCCGCCACGGGCGAAGAAGTCGGCGAGCGGCAGGATCGCCGCGCCCACGGTCACCGCGTCGGGCCCGAGCCGCCCGAGCTCGACGGTCACCTTCTCGGCCGGGTGGCGCAGCGCGTAGGACATCGCGTGGCGGCGGACGGCGGGCAGGAAGCGGGTGCCGAGCTGGAGACCGGCCCAGCCGCCGATGAGGATGCGCTCGGGCTGGAAGAGGTTGATCAGGTCGGACAGGCCCGCGCCCAGGTACTCGGCGGTCTCCTCCAGGACGGCGAGCGCGACCGGGTCGGGACGGCCGCCGCCGGCGGGATAGGCCGCGGCGAGCATCGCCGTCAGGGCCGTCTCCTCGTCCGTGCCCTCGGGCGGGGTGCCGCCGGCCTCGCGCCAGCGGGCCAGCAGCGACTCGGCCCCGGCGTACGCCTCCAGGCAGCCGAGCGCGCCGCAACGGCAGCGGCGCCCCCTGACCCGTACCGTCAGATGGCCCCATTCGACCGCCCGCCCGTGCTCCACCTCGGGGGTGACCAGGCAGGCGCCGACACCGGAGCCGAAGAGGACGACGACCGCGTTGCGGGCGCCGCGCCCGGCGCCGAACCACATCTCGGCCTGGCCGAGGGTCTTGGCGCCGTTGTCGATGAGGTAGGGCACGGTGTCGGGCAGGCCGGAACCGGCGCGGAGCAGTGCTTCGAGGGGGACCGCGTCCCAGCCGATGGTCTGCCCGTGCACGACGGCGCCCCGGTCCACGGTGTGCTCGACGATGCCGGGGACGCCGATACCGGCGCCGAGCAGCCGCTCGGGGGCGAGGCCCGCGGTGTCCAGCACTTCGGCGATGCCGTCGCGGATGTGCCCGACGATGACCTCGACCTCGTAGCGCTGCTGGGCGAGCGGACGCTCGGCGCGGGCCAGTTCGGTCAGGGTCAGGTCGAACAGCTCGATCCGCACCCGGGTCTCGCCCACGTCCACGCCGATCATGTGGCCGCTGCCGGGCGCCACCCGCAGCAGGGTGCGGGGACGGCCGCCGTCGGAGTCGACGCTGCCGGCCTCCTCCACCAGCCCGTCGGCGACCAGGTCGGCGACGACATTGCTGACGGAGCCCGAGCTGAGCCCGGTCGCCGGGCCCAGCTCGAACCGGCTGAGGGGTCCGTCGAAGTAGAGCCGCTGCAGGACGGCCGTACGGTTGGCCCTCCTCAGGTCGCGTACCGTGCGCCCGTTTCGCCCCGCCATGTGGCTCCCTCCGCCCGTGCCCGGCCTGCAAGATACCTCCGGCCGGGCACCGGACGCGACTTCGGACCATTACTTAATTCATGCTGTGAACTAAACGGGCCGCTCCGGGACTCCCGCCGGGGCGGCCCGCCCGTGTGCGGCGGCCCGCCCAGTCACCCGGCGGCGTAGACGTCCTCCACGTACCGCCCGGCGGCGATCAGGCCGTCCAGCCACTCCCCCGCGGCCGTGTCGTCGGCGCCGGGGGTGTGCTTGCGGTGCAGCGTACGGAACGCCTCCCGCACCCCGGGTGCCATGCGGGCGCCGTCGCCGCAGACGTGGACGCGGGCGCCGGCCTCCAGCAGCTCCCACACCTCTGCGGCCTCGGCGGCGATGCGGTGCTGCACGAAGGAGATGCCGCGTTCGGGCGCGGCGCTGAAGGCGGGCCGGAGGCTGACGGCCCCGGCTGCTTCGGCGGCGCGGAGCTCCTCGGCGTGCAGGAAGTCGGCGCCGGGGGCGTCGCAGCCGAAGTACAGGAGGGCGGGGGCGAGCGAGGCGCCCGCGGCGAGGGCGGCGACGCGGTCGGCGACCACCCCGCGGAACGGGGCCAGGCCCGTGCCCGCGGCCACCATGACGACCGGCGCGCTGGTGTCGGCGGTGTCGATGCGGAACGCCTCCCGGCACGGCTGGACGCGGGCGTACACCCTGTCGCCGGGCCGGACGGCGGCCAGGTGGCCGGAACCGGTGCCGCGGTACAGGCCCTTGCCGGAGCGGGCCGGGGCCTGGAGCACGGAGACCATCAGATCCGCGTGACCGGGGCTGACGGCGGGCGAGGAGGAGATGGAGTAGTGGCGGGGGCGCAGCGGGGTGAGGAGGTCCAGGAGCGCCGGCCAGTCCAGGGCGCCGCGCAGGGCGGGGTGGTCCTCGACGAGTTCGACGAGGGTGCGCGGGTCGTCGGTGAGGGCGGCCAGGGCCGCGCGCTCGGGCGGGCAGGGG
>NZ_WYCT01000926.1 GCF_011008945.1 Streptomyces harenosi | reverse complement strand
GGTCTTCACCGGTCAGCTCCAGGTAGGCGTGGCCGCCACCGAACAGGCGCGGGTACAGCGCCTGCACGCCAGCATTGACGCGGTCGAAGGTGTCCTTGAAACGGCCGCGGGTCTCGCGGTCGATCTTGCGGATGGCATCCTCGAGGGTTTCCAGCGCCGTAGTCAGGTCGGTGTGCTGCGAATCCAGGTAATCCGAGCGCTGCGAAGCCTCGCCGTACTCGTGGATGGCCGCAAGGTTGACCGGCTCCAGCCGGCGCATGCGTGCGTCGATCTGATGCACGGCCTGCTCCCAGTCGCCCAGGCGCGCATCCTCGGGCAGTGCGTTGAGCACGTCCTGCAGCACGAAGCCGGCCTTTTCCACCGCCGCCTGCAGGGTGTCCGCGCTCAGCACCAGCGCCTGCTGGTCCAGCTTGCGCTGCGAAATAC
>NZ_WYCT01000925.1 GCF_011008945.1 Streptomyces harenosi | reverse complement strand
CAGCACGACCACCTCGGTCTGCACCGCACCGGGCGACAGCAGCCGCACCAGCGGCAGACTGGCCACCGCATCGAACAGCGGCCGCGCCGGCGCATCGGCATGCGCTTCGCTGGCCGCCGCCGCAGGCGCCACCGCAGACAGGGTGACGCTCCAATAGGCCACCACCGCCAGCAGCAGGGTGGCCGCCAGCAGGGTCAACATCCGATTGCGATCCCAGCGCCTGCCATCCATGTTCCGCACCATCGCCACGTTCGTGTCCGCCCACGCTAGCAGCCGCCGCTGACGCTTTTGTTTCATCATGCGGGCCTACGCTGGCAGGCATCGACCTGGACAGGAGGCAACGTCGATGCAGCACGTGCCGCGTGGTTTCACCCTGCTGGAACTGATGGTGGTGCTGGTGATCATCGGTATCTGCACGGCGGGCAT
>NZ_WYCT01000924.1 GCF_011008945.1 Streptomyces harenosi | reverse complement strand
CCCGAAATGTCCGTATCACACCGCGCCGTCGCCTGCGGAAGGCGCCCAGCAGCAGCGCGAGCTGAGCACTACCCCGAAGCAGAAGCACGGCGATGAACCGGTCACGCCGATGACCACGGCCTTCGGCGCGCCGGTGGTGGACAACCAGAACAGCAAGACCGCCGGCCCGCGTGGCCCGCTGCTGATGGAAGACGTGTGGCTGCTGGAAAAGCTGGCCAACCTCAACCGCGAGATCATTCCCGAGCGCCGCATGCACGCCAAGGGCTCGGGCGCATTCTGCACCTTCACCGTCACTCACGACATCAGCAAGTACACCCGCGCCAAGCTGTTCGAGAAGGTCGGCAAGCAGACCGAGATGTTCGCCCGCTTCACCACGGTGGCCGGCGAGCGTGGCGCCGCCGACGCCGAGCGTGACATCCGCGGCTT
>NZ_WYCT01000923.1 GCF_011008945.1 Streptomyces harenosi | reverse complement strand
GGTCGGGACGGACAGCACGCCGCTGTCGTCGTCATCGCTGCGCCACGACAGCGCCAGGTAGCCCTCGTCCTCGAGGTCCTCGGTGGGGTCCTCGTCCAGCACGCCCCAAGTCATCTCGTCCTCGTCGACGAGCACCAGGTCACCGGCGGTCAGGGAGCGGGCGGACATGGAGGTGGGAAACCCGTAGCCCTCGAAGGGGTCGTAGCGGTACTCCTCCTCCGCCGGCGGCAGAGCCGGGCGGGGGGCGCTGGCGGCCGCGGCCGCGCCGGCGTGGACCAGGCGCAGCTGCGGCCGGCCGCTGGAGGTGGCGGGGGCGTCGGTGAGACCGAAGACGGTCATCGGGGAGGCCAGCGTCCGGCCGTCGACGTGCTCGCCGAGCCGGGACTGGACGGGGTCGAGGTCGGGCCGGTCGACCGCGCGCACCCAC
>NZ_WYCT01000922.1 GCF_011008945.1 Streptomyces harenosi | reverse complement strand
TGCCCACATCGCCGCACTGCGCGCGGTGACGCAGCGCCTGGTCCATCAGCACCATCGCTACCATCGCCTCGGCGATCGGGGTGGCGCGGATGCCGACGCAGGGGTCGTGGCGGCCGGTGGTGACCACCTCGACCACGTTGCCGGACGTATCCAGCGACGGGCCCGGCAGGCGCAGGCTGGAGGTCGGCTTCAACGCGATCGAGGCGACCACCGGCTGGCCGGTGGAAATGCCACCGAGGATGCCACCCGCATGATTGCTGGCGAAGCCCTGCGGGGTCAGCAGGTCGCGGTGTTCGGTGCCCTTCTGCGCGGCGCTGGCGAAACCGTCGCCGATCTCCACGCCCTTCACTGCGTTGATGCTCATCAGCGCGGCAGCCAGTTCACCGTCGAGTTTGCCGTAGATCGGCTCACCCCAGCCCGGCGGCAC
>NZ_WYCT01000921.1 GCF_011008945.1 Streptomyces harenosi | reverse complement strand
CGGCCATTCCGACCATGCCGCTGTACCTGTCGCTGCTGTTCAAGGTGATGAAGGAAAAGGGCACCCACGAAGGCTGCATCGAACAGCTGGACGTGCTGTACGACATCCTCTACGGCGGCAAGGCCGACGGCGTGGCGATCGATCGCCTGCGCCACGACCTGGTCGATGGCGATGGCCGCACCGTTGCGCTGATCGATGAGGAAGGCCGCCTGCGCGCCGATTACAAGGAAATGGCCGCAGATGTGCAGGGCAGGGTGGTCGCGCTGTGGCCGCAGGTGACCAACGAGAACCTGTACGAGATCAGCGATCTGGCCGGCTACAAGGCCGACTTCCTGCGCCTGTTCGGCTTCGGCGTGGAGGGCGTGGACTACGAGGCCGACGTCAATCCGGACGTGAAGATCGAAAATCTGGTCGACATGACCTGATC
>NZ_WYCT01000920.1 GCF_011008945.1 Streptomyces harenosi | reverse complement strand
CTCCTTGGCATGGAAGGCAAGCTTGGCAATACGGATATGTAGATCTCCTTCCTTGTAAGCGACTCTGTGTAACCCTAGCCCCCTCTGGTGTCTATATAAACCGGAGGGTGTAGTCCGTAGGATAAGAACAATCAGACCATAGGCTAGCTTCTAGGGTTTAGCCTCTACGATCTCGTGGTAGATCAACTCTTCTAATACTCATATCATCAAGATCAATCAAGCAGGAAGTAGGGTATTACCTCCATCGAGAGGGCCCGAACCTGGGTAAACATCGTGGCTCCTGCCTCTTGTTACCATCTGCCTTAGAAGCACAGTTCGGGACCCCCTACCCGAGATCCGCCGGTTTTGACACCCACACCTTCTACCTCAGATCCGAAGGCAAGATCTTTGTTGCCAAGAATGGATCCTTTCTAGAGAAAGTGGGAGG
>NZ_WYCT01000919.1 GCF_011008945.1 Streptomyces harenosi | reverse complement strand
GCGCTGGGATGTCAGCGCCTCGTATGGCCGCAACGCCATCGACTATCGCCTGAAGAACTCGATCAATGCCTCGCTCGGCCCGGCCAGCCCGACCGACTTCGATCTCGGCCGCCTGACCCAGACCGAGAAGAACGCCAACGCCGACTTCAACTACGAATGGGACGTGGCTGCGCTGTCCAAGCCGATCAACGTCGCCTTCGGTGGCGAGTTCCGCCAGGAAACCTACCAGGTGCGCGCCGGTGATCCGGCCTCGTACGCGGTGGGTCCGGGCGCGGCCGGGGGCCTGGAGGCCAACTCCAATGGCGCGCCGGGCTTCTCGGCCAGCCAGGCCGGGCAGTGGAGCCAGCGCAGCAAGGCCGCCTACGTGGACATGGAAGTGCCGCTGGGCGAGCGCTGGAGCATCGGTGCAGCCAGCCGCTATGAGGAC
>NZ_WYCT01000918.1 GCF_011008945.1 Streptomyces harenosi | reverse complement strand
GTCATGCGCATCTGGGCTACGTGCTGGCCTCTCCGGTGTCCAGGACACTGAAAGCACGGGCGACCCCTCAACGGTTCTTGGCTCGCATCCAGCACGGCTTGACCATGGCCCTCGATGCGGACAGGGCCTACACCCACCGGCTGACCAAGACCCCCGACCATCCCACCTGGCGCACATTTTGGGAGCGCCCTGACCCCTACGAGCTGGGGGAGTTACGTGACTACCTTGGCGACCGTCTGCCGCTGCGTATCGCACGACTGGAAGCGGTGGGGGAGGGGAGGAACGTCACGCTGTTCGATGGCCTGCGGAAGTGGGCATATCGAGCACGGTTGGGCTACTCGGATTGGCACCTGTGGGAGCGTGCTTGTCGCTCCCACGCTGACGCCTTAAACGCCTTTGCCAGCCCACTCACAACACGAGAAGCGCAT
>NZ_WYCT01000917.1 GCF_011008945.1 Streptomyces harenosi | reverse complement strand
CGCTCAGGGCATGCACGGCGAAGCCCTGTTCCTGGGCCATGGCGATGACGGCGGCTGAATCCATGCCGCCGGAGAGAAGCACGACTGCCTTCTTCATGGGAAAAACATCCGGTTGGGAGGGGAAAGCCAGCACGCTGTCCCGCGCCGGAGTTACATCAGGGAACGCTGCGCCGGCTCATCGGCCCGGCTCGTCGTTCCACAGGATTTTATGCAACTGCATCTGGAAGCGCACCGGCAGCCGGTCTTCGACAATCCAGTCGGCCAGCTGCCGCGCGGTGATCTCGCCCTTGCTGGGCGAGAAGAACACGGTGCAGCGCTGCACCAGGCCGTGCTCGGCGACCATCGCCTTGGCCCAGTCGTAGTCCTCGCGGTTGCAGATGACGAACTTGATCTGGTCGCGGGCGGTCAGCAGCGGCAGGTTTTCCAGG
>NZ_WYCT01000091.1 GCF_011008945.1 Streptomyces harenosi | reverse complement strand
TCCCCGTACCCCCGACGTGCCCCCCGCCGGGCCGGATACCGCCGTGGTCACCACCCCCGGTGGTCACCTCCCCGGTGGCCGCCGCTTCCGGCCCGGCGACGAGGACGGTCGCCGGCGGCCGTCAGCGCGGCGCGCCCGCCGGTCCCTCCAGCCCGGCCAGATCTCCGTCCGGCGTCCGGGTCTCGCTCTCCCGCCCGGCGGCCGCGGGCGGGGGGCCGGGACGGCGCGGGCGGACCCAGAGGGCGTGGACGCCCGCGAGGAGGGCCAGCCACACGGCGCCGACGATGAGGGCGACCCGCGTGCTCTCGTGGAAGCCGAGCAACACCATGACCGCGGCCATGAAGACGATCGCGGCGATCTGCCCGTAGGGCCAGAACGGGGCGGGGAACTTCAGGGACGCGGCCTCCGCGGCGGACAACGTCCGCCGGGCCTTCACGTGGGTGAGCAGGATCATCAGCCACACCCAGACGGTGGCGAAGGTCGCGATCGAGGAGATGACCAGGAAGATCCGGCCGGGCATCAGGACGTTCATCAGCACGCCGAACAGCAGCGCCCCGATCATGACGAGGGTCGTCACCCACGGCACGCCGTTGCGGGTGACCCACAGCATCACCGCGGGCCCCTGGCGCCGCTCCGCCAGGCCGAACATGGTGCGGCCGGCGGCGAAGATGTCGCTGTTGATCGCCGACAGGGCGGCGGTCAGCACGACGAGGTTCAGCACGGCGGCCGCCGACTTGAGCCCGACACCGGCGAAGATCTCGACGAACGGGCTGCCCGAGGAGTCGATGTCCTGCCAGGGGGTGATCGACATGATCACCGCGAGGGTCAGGACGTAGAAGAGGATGATCCGCAGCGGGATGGAGTTGACCGCGCTCGGGATGGTCTTCTCCGGGGACTCCGCCTCGCCCGCCGTGACACCGATGATCTCCGTGCCGCCGAAGGCGAACATCACGACGGCGAAGGAGAGGACGAAACCGTCGGCGCCGTTCGCGAAGAATCCCCCGTGGCTCCACAGGTTCGACACACCGACATGGCCCTCGCCGTCCCCGAGGCCGAAGGCGATCACGCAGATGCCGGCGAGGATCATCGCGACGATCGCCACGATCTTCACCAGGGAGAGCCAGAACTCCAGCTCGCCGAAGACCTTGACGCTCACCAGGTTGAGCGCGCCGATGAGCAGGACGGCGGCCAGCACCCAGATCCAGCGCGGCACGTCGGGGAACCAGAAGCCCATGTAGACGCCGACCGCGGTGATGTCCGCGACGCAGACGATGACCATCTCGAAGGCGTAGGTCCAGCCCGTGGTGAAACCGGCGAGCGGGCCGAGGTGCCGGGTCGCGTACTCGCCGAAGGATCCGGCGCTCGGCGAGGCCACGGCCATCTCGCCGAGGGACCGCAGCACGAGGAAGACGGCGGCTCCGCCGATCAGATAGGCCAGGAGCACCGCGGGCCCGCCGGCCCTGATGGACTCGGAGGAGCCGTAGAACAGCCCCGTGCCGATGGCGGAGCCGAGGGCGATGAAGCGGATGTGCCGGGAACGGAGCCCTCTGCTCAGGCCGGCGGTGTCGGTACGCAAAACGAGTGTCTCCCTCTTCGGGGTGTGCGCCGGAAGGCAGGACGGAGCGGGGGCTGTCTCGGCCGTGCCGGTCCGTCGTCCGAACTCCCGGCGGCGGACGGCTGCCTGTATATTCCTGCCTATACAGGAGCGTCAAGGGGTGGCCCGATGAGTGAACGCGCGTCGACGCCGGGCACGTCGCCGTCCTCCAGCGCGTCGCCGGCGGTCGGCCGGGCGCTGGACATACTGGTGTACCTGGCCGGGCGCCCCGGGCTGGTGCAGGCCGCGACGCTCGCTCGCGACCTGGGGATTCCGCGGTCGTCGGCCTACCACATCCTCACCGTCCTGGCCGACCGCGGCTTCGTCACCCATGTGCCGGCCGAGCGTGCCTACGGGCTCGGCGTCACCTCCTTCGAGGTGGGCTCCGCCTATCTGCGCCACGAGCCCCTGGAGCGGCTCGCCCAGCCCATCCTGCGCACCCTCGCCGGCCGCCTCGGCCAGACGGTGCACCTGGGCATCCTGCACGGCGCGGAGACCGTCTACCTGCTCAAGGAACGGCCGCCCGCGGGCCGGGCCGGGGACATCGACATCGCACTGGTCACCGACATCGGGGTACGTCTGCCGGCCCATCTGACGGCCAACGGGCGCGCCATCCTCGCCCACACCTCCGAGGCGCAGCTGCGGGCGCTCTTCCCCCGGCCCGGCGACCTGACCACCCGTACCGGCAGGGGGCCGCGGACACTGCCGGGACTGATCGGCGAGCTGGCCCGGGAACGGGAGCGCGGCTGGTCGCAGGAGGTCGAACTGGTCACCCAGGGGTTCTGCTCGATGGGGGTGGCGGCGTTCGACCACAACGGGCGGCCCGTCGCGGCGATCAGCAGCACCTGGCGCCGCCACCACTGCCGCCACGACACGGAACGGATGCGGGACGTCCTGCGGCAGGGCGCCGCACGGCTGACCGCCGCCGTCTCCGGCCATGCGCCGACGACGGGGCCGGGGCCGGCGGCCGCCGCCTGAGCGTCAGTGCGCGGCGAACGCGCCCTCGAGACGGTAGCGCGAGCCGGGGTGCAGCAGCCGTGCGATGCTGACCAGCGCGTCCCGCGACCATGTGCGGCGGTGGATCAGCAGACACGGCTCGGACGGCGCGATACCGAGGATCTCGCACTCCTGCGGCGAGGCCAGCACCGCTTCCACGATGTGCTCGCCCTTGCCCAGCGGCGCGACCTTGGACAGGAAGGCGAACGGCGTCTGCCGGGTGAAGTCCTGCTCCAGATAACCGGGAGCGAAGGCCGGGTTGACGTAGCGGTCCTCCAACTGGAGCGCCACCCCGTCCTCGTAGTGCACCACCCGTGAGCGGAAGACCGGCTGCCCCTCGCCGAGGCCGAGGTGCGCACCGGTCTTCTCGTCGGCCCGCTCCTCGCGCACGGACAGCACCCGCGCCTCGTACCGGTGGCCCCGGCGGCCCACCTCCTCGGCGATGTCGTGCACCTCGAGCAGCGCGGAGCTGGCCTTCGCCGGGGCGACGAAGCTGCCCACCCCCATGACCCGCCGGATGACGCCCTCGGCGGCCAGCTCGCGCAGGGCGCGGTTGACCGTCATGCGGGACAGGCCGAGCGCCTCGACGAACTGGCTCTCCGACGGCAGGGCGTCGTCCTCGCGCCAGTGGCCGTCCGCGATCTGCCGGGCGACGAGGTCCTTGACGCGCTGGTACGCCGGAGCGGTGGCGGCCGTGCCCCGCTCGTAGAGCCGGCCGAGCTCCGCTGGATCCACGACCAAGCCGCCCACCGTCCTCGTCATCCGCTCCGCTGCCGCCGCCTCGTACCCGACCCGCATCCTAAGCGAGAGGCCCCCGTCGGCCCCCGCGCGAAGGGGCCGGGGCCGACGGGAGACGGACAAGCGTCTCGGATCCGAGAAAAGCCGCGGCCGCCGCTGGCTCCGCTCGCGCCGCTGCCGTGTGATGGCCGGGCAACTGCTCGATCCCTCTGTGAGGAGTGCGTGTGACCAGCGTTTCCCCCCAAAGCTCCGGCGCCGTCCGGGCCCCGCGCGGCACCGAGCTGAACTGCCTGGGCTGGCAGCAGGAGGCCGCCCTGCGGATGCTCATGAACAACCTCGACCCCGAGGTCGCCGAGCACCCCGAGGACCTCGTCGTCTACGGCGGCACCGGAAAGGCCGCCCGCAACCGGGAGGCGTACGACGCCATCGTCCGCACGCTGAAGACGCTGAAGGACGACGAGACGCTGCTGGTGCAGTCCGGCAAGCCCGTCGGCGTGATGCGCACCAGCGAGTGGGCGCCGCGCGTGCTGCTGGCCAACTCCAACCTGGTCGGCGACTGGGCCAACTGGGAGGAGTTCCGGTCGCTGGAGGCCCGCGGGCTGATGATGTACGGCCAGATGACGGCCGGTTCCTGGATCTACATCGGCAGCCAGGGCATCCTCCAGGGCACGTACGAGACCTTCGGCGCCGTCGCCCGCAAGAAGTTCGGCGGCAGCCTGGCCGGCACCATCACCCTCACCGCCGGCCTCGGCGGCATGGGCGGCGCCCAGCCGCTGGCCGTCACCATGAACGACGGCGTGGCCCTCTGCGTCGACGTCGACCCGACGCGCATCGAGCGCCGCATCGCCCACCGCTACCTGGACGTGGCCGCCGACGACCTGGACCACGCCCTCCGCCTGGCCGTCGAGGCCCGCGACGCCCGCAAGCCGCTCTCCATCGGCCTGCTCGGCAACGCCGCCGAGGTCTTCCCCGAACTGCTCCGGCGGGGCGCGCCCATCGACATCGTCACCGACCAGACCAGCGCCCACGACCCGCTGTCCTACCTCCCCGTCGGCGTGAGCGTGGAGGAGTGGCACGAGCAGGCCCGCAAGGACCCGGCCGGCTTCACCGAGCGCTCCCGCGCCTCCATGGCCCGGCACGTCGAGGCCATGGTCGGATTCCTCGACGCCGGTGCCGAGGTCTTCGACTACGGCAACTCCATCCGCGACGAGGCCCGCAAGGCCGGCTACCAGCGGGCGTTCGACTTCCCCGGCTTCGTGCCCGCCCACATCCGGCCGCTGTTCGAGGAGGGCCTCGGCCCCTTCCGCTGGGCCGCCCTCTCCGGCGACCCGAAGGACATCGAGGCCACCGACAAGGCCATCATGGAGCTCTTCCCGGACAACGAGCACCTGCACCGCTGGCTGAAGATGGCCGGCGAGCGCGTGGCGTTCGAGGGCCTGCCCGCCCGTATCTGCTGGCTGGGCTACGGCGAACGGCACCGCGCCGGTCTGCGCTTCAACGAGATGGTCGCCTCCGGCGAGCTGTCCGCGCCCGTCGTCATCGGACGCGACCACCTCGACTCCGGCTCCGTGGCCTCGCCCTACCGCGAGACCGAGTCGATGCTCGACGGCTCCGACGCCATCGCCGACTGGCCCCTGCTCAACGCCCTGGTGAACACCGCCTCCGGTGCCTCCTGGGTCTCCATCCACCACGGCGGCGGCGTCGGCATGGGGCGCTCCATCCACGCCGGCCAGGTCTGCGTCGCCGACGGCACCGAGCTCGCGGCTCGCAAGCTCGCCCGCGTCCTGACCAACGACCCGGGCATGGGCGTCATCCGGCACGTGGACGCCGGGTACGAGCACGCCGCCGCGGTGGCCAAGGAGCGCGGCGTGCGCATCCCGATGACCGAGACCGAGGACGGCACGGCGTGAGCGTCGCGACCCGTAGGGAGGCCCCGCACCCGCGCCCGGACGTCCCGGCCACGCCGTGGACCGGCCGGGACGACGGCCCCGGCGAGGAGAACCTGCGCTGGCACGGCGCCGTCCACCTCGACCCGGAGCGGGCGGCGCCGGGGGAGATCGCCTTCGTCGGCTTCCGCAGCGACGAGGGCGTCCGCCGCAACAGGGGCCGCCAGGGCGCCGCGGCGGGCCCGGACGCCCTGCGCCGCGCCCTGGCGTCGATGGCGCTGCCGAAGCCGCTGCGCGCGTTCGACGCCGGCGACATCGAGGTCCGCGGGGACGGCGAGGACGCCCTGGAAACGGGGCAGCAGCGCCTCGGACGCCTGGTGGCCGCGCTCGTCGACCGGGGCCACCCGGTGATGGTGCTGGGCGGCGGCCACGAGGTCGCCTACGGCAGCTACCTCGGGCTGGCCGCGACGCGGGCACTGCGGGAGGGCGGCCGTCTGGGCGTGCTGAACCTCGACGCGCACTTCGACCTGCGCGACGACGACCGGCCCAGCTCCGGCACCCCCTTCCTGCAGATCGCCCGGAGCGAGGAGCGGCACGGCCGGGAGTTCAACTACTGGGTGCTGGGCGTCAGCCAGCCGAGCAACACGCAGCGGCTGTTCCGCACCGCGGACCGGCTCGGCGTGCGCCATCTGCCGGACACCCGGTGCGGCCTGCTGGATCTGCCGCGCGCCGAGAGCTTCGTCGACGAGTTCCTCGCCGGCTGCGACGTCGTGCACCTGAGCATCGACCTCGATGTGCTCCCCGCCGCGGTCGCGCCGGGCGTCAGCGCCCCCGCCGCCTACGGGGTGCCGATGGAGGTCATCGAGCGCGTCTGCCACCGGGTGGCGGCCAGCGGCAAGCTGGCGGTCTGCGACATCGCCGAGCTGAACCCGGAGTTCGACGTGGACCAGCGCACGGCACGCGCCGGCGCCCGCCTGATCCACCGGATGGCGACCGCCCGGATGTGACACCCCCCGTGTGCGGGCCACCGGCCCGCCCCCGAACAGGCCGCCAGGCCGTGCGAGCGACGAAAGCCGCGGCCTGGCGGCCGCGGCTTTCACCGCGCGAGGACCACCCGGCCGGGCCGGGCGACGAGCGGCAGGACGCCGTCGGCGCGGAAGGCCGTCGCGATGCCCCGCAGGGACCAGGACGGCGCCGGGGCGGCCGGGGCGGACAGCGGCCAGGGGGAGCGCGGCCGGCCCCTCAAGGACGACCGCGGTACCCGGGCCCCGGCGCCGGACCGGGCGGCTGTCCGAGGACGCACCACGCGGACCCGAGCCGTCGTCTGCCCCGTGCCCCGGCCGGCGCGGCGGAGCCTGGCGGCGGGGCGCCCGCGCCAGGACAAGGCCCGCACCGGTCCGCCGTGCCCCGAGGGCCGCACCCGGCCGCGTCCGGGCGCGAAGACGACGGCACCCTCCCGGTCCGTACGGGCCGGGAGGGTGCGCGAGCACTGCCGGGTCAGGCCAGCGGGCCGGTGACCGACTCCGCGGCGGCCAGGGCGCGGCCGGAGGCGACGTACTGGACGGTCGCCTCGATCTCGGGGGCGAGCCAGCGGTCCGTGCCGGGACCCTCGACCGTCTCGCGCAGCCCGTCGCGCACCGCCGCCGTGGCCGGTCCCGGCGTCAGCGGGGCCCGCAGGTCCAGGGCGCGGGCGGCGGTGCAGAGCTCCACGGCCAGGACGCGGCCCAGTCCGTCGATGGCGCGGCGCAGCTTGCGCGCGGCGGACCAGCCCATGGAGACGTGGTCCTCCTGCATGGCGCTGGAGGGGATCGAGTCGACGGAGGCCGGCACGGCGAGCCGCTTGAGCTCGGAGACGATCGCGGCCTGCGTGTACTGCGCGATCATGTGGCCCGAGTCGACACCGGGGTCGTCGGCCAGGAAGGCGTTGAGGCCGCGGTTGCGGGCCGGGTCGAGGAACCGGTCGGTGCGGCGCTCGGAGATCGAGGCGACGTCGGCGACCGAGATGGCGAGGAAGTCGAGCACGGCGGCGACCGGGGCGCCGTGGAAGTTGCCGTTGCTTTCCACCCGGCCGTCGAGGGTGACGACGGGGTTGTCGACGGCGCTGGCCAGCTCGCGGGAGGCGACCAGCTCGGCGTGGGCGAGGGTGTCACGGGCCGCGCCGTGGACCTGCGGGGTGCAGCGCAGCGAGTACGCGTCCTGGACGCGGGTGCACTCCGGTCCCTTGTGGCTGGCGACGATCGCCGAGTCGGCGAGCAGGGAGCGCAGGTTGCCGGCGCTGTCCGCCTGGCCCGGGTGCGGGCGGAGCGCCTGGAGGTCGGCGGCGAACACCGCGTCGGTGCCGAGCTGGCCCTCGACGCTCATCGCGGCGGCGATGTCGGCCGTGCGCAGCAGACGGCGCAGGTCGTGGGCGGCGAGGACGAGCATGCCGAGCATGCCGTCGGTGCCGTTGATGAGGGCGAGGCCCTCCTTCTCCTCCAGGACGACCGGGGTGATGCCCGCCTCGGCGAGCGCCTCGGCGGCGGGCTTGCGCACGCCGTCGGCGGTGCGCACCTCGCCCTCGCCCATGGCGGCCAGCGCGCAGTGCGCGAGGGGGGCCAGGTCGCCGGAGCAGCCGAGCGAGCCGTACTCGTGCACGACCGGGGTGATGCCGGCGTTCAGCAGCGCGGCATAGGTCTGCGCGGTCTGCGTCCGGACGCCCGTACGGCCCGTGGCGAGGGTGGACAGACGCAGCAGCATCAGCGCCCGGACGACCTCGCGCTCCACCTCGGGCCCCGAGCCCGCCGCGTGCGAACGCACCAGGCTGCGCTGGAGCTGGGCCCGCAGCTCGGTGGGGATGTGGCGGGTGGCCAGCGCGCCGAAGCCGGTGGAGACGCCGTAGTGGGGCTTGGCGTCGTCGGCGAGGGCTTGGACGACCTCGCGACTGCGGGCGATTTCCTTCAGCGCCTCCGGGGCGAGGGCCACAGGGGTCCCGAGACGGGCAACGGACACGACTTCGCCGGCGGAGAGCGGGCCGACACCAACAACAACGGTCATGTTCCTATGAAGCCGCAGGCCGGCGGGGTGCGCGAGATCATCCGGACGGGAAGTGTCTGGTATCCCAGACGAGAGGGCAGGAGGTGGTCTGAGATACCAGACACCGGGTTTACGCCTGCCCTGGTCTACGCTCGGCCCATGAGTATCGTCCCGGCCGCCGCCCAGGTGCTGGCCGTGCTGCGCTACCTGGCGCGGCAGGCCGTGCCGGTGCCCGCGGCCGCCATCAGCCGCGACGTGGGCCTGCCCCGCTCGACCACGTACCACCTGCTCGACACCCTCGCCGCCGACGGGTTCGTCGTCCATCTGCCGGAGGAACGCCGCTACGGCCTGGGCGTCAGCGCCTTCGAGCTGGCCTCCGGGTACCAGCGCCAGGCGCCCTTCCAGCGGCTGGCGCGGGCGCCCCTGGCCGCGCTCGTGGACCGCACCGGGCACAACGCGAACCTCGCCGTGCTGCACGGCCGTGAGGTCATCTACGTCATCGAGGAGCGCGCCCCGGGCCGGCCGCCCCTGGTCAGCGAGGTGGGGGTGCGGCTGCCGGCCCATCTGACCGCCAGCGGCCGGGCGGTGCTGGCCCTGCTGCCGCCCGCGCAGGTGCGGGCCATCTTCCCGGACCGGTCGGCCTTCGTGCAGCGGCACGGCGCCGGCCCCACCTCGCTGACGGCACTGCGCGGTCTGCTGGCCCAGGTGCGGCGCCGCGGCTACGCGACCGAGGAGGGCGAGGTGACCCCGGGCCTGTCCTCGGTCGCCGCGCCCGTGCTGGACCACCACGCCCACCCGATCGCCGGCGTCTCCGTCACCTTTCCCGGCGAGTCGGCCGACGCAGCGGAGCGCGACCGGATCGCCGGCCATGTGGCGCAGACGGCGCGGGAGCTGACCCGCCGGGTGGGCGGCGTCACCGCGACCCGGCGCTGACCGGGGCCGGTGACGGCTCGCCCGGGCGCCGGACCGCCTACGCCCCCAGGCCCAGCAGGGCCACCTCGATGGGCAGCGGCGGCCGTTCCGGCAGTGCGGGGGGCTCCTGGCCCCGGCCGGTGTGGGTGGGCGGCACGATCGACAGGGCCCCTATCCCGTCGGCGGCCCACGGCGCGTCCGTGGGCGGCAGCGACAGCGACATGCGCCGTCCGTCCGTGAGGGAGACCTCGATCCTGGTCGGCTCGTTCGCCTGCATGGCAGCTCACCTTCCGTCGGGGACGCACAGCCCGTCACAGGGAAGGACGATCCTGCGCGAGCGGTGGTTCCCCGGTGGGCCGCGCCGGTCACGGCGACGCGGCACAGCGGGGAGTGTACGTTCGTACACTTGTGCTTGTACGCTCCCGCGCATGAGAGTCGACGTACTCGGGCGGCCCGCTCGCTCCGACCGGCGGGCCCGCGCGGCCGTGGCCGTGCTGTTCCTCACCAACGGGGCGCTGTTCGCCAACCTGCTGCCGCGCTATCCGCAGATCAAGACGGACCTCGGCATCGGCAACACCGCCTACGGCCTGGCCGTCGCGGCGTTCCCCGCGGGCGCCATCGCGGCCGGCCCGGCGGCGGGGGCGCTGATCCGCCGGCTCGAATCGGCGCGCGTGGCGGTGGCGAGCACCCTGCTGACCGGCGTCGGCGCCCTCGCCGCGGGACTGGCGGACACGGTGGCCGTCTTCGCGGCGGCGCTGTTCCTGGCCGGGGCCATGGACGCGCTCACGGACGTCGCGCAGAACGCCCACGGGCTACGTGTCCAGCGCCGCTACGGACGTTCCATCATCAACGCCTTTCACGCCATCTGGTCCATCGGTGCCGTCGCCGGAGGGGCGATGGCCGCCGGTGCCATCGCGCTGGACCTCTCCCGAGGGGAGCATCTGCTCATCTCCCTCGTCCTCTTCGGGGCCGCGGCCTGCGTGGCCCTGCGCTACTGCCTGCCGGGCCCCGACACCGAGCCGGACGGGCCGCCGGCCGGCCCCGACGGCCACTCCCGGCCGGCGGGGCCGCACCCGGCGGCGAACCGGCGCACCGCGTACGTCCTGACCGCCCTCGTCCTCATCGCCATCGCCGGCACCCTCGTCGAGGACGCGGGCAGCTCCTGGGCCGCGCTCTATCTCTCCGGCTCCCTGCACGCGTCGGTGACTCTCGCCGCGTGCGGCTTCATCGCCCTGGTCGGGGCCCAGTTCGCGGGCCGTCTGATCGGCGACCGGCTGGTGGACCGGTTCGGCCAGCGGCAGGTGGCCCGTACCGGCGGGATCGTCGCCGCCGCCGGCATGGGCCTGGCGCTGGCCGTGCCGACGGTGCCCGGGACGATCCTCGGCTTCGCCGCGGCCGGTTTCGGCGTGGCGACCCTCATACCCGCGGCGATGCACGAAGCCGACGAACTCCCCGGCCTCAAGCCGGGGTCGGGACTCACGATCGTCTCCTGGCTCATGCGCCTGGGCTTCCTGCTCTCGCCGCCCGTCGTCGGACTCGTCGCCGACGCGGCCGGCCTGCGCACCGGTCTGCTGGTGGTGCCCCTCGCCGGGCTGCTCGTCCTCCTGCTCGCCGGAGTGCTGCGCCCCCGGGGGCGCTGAGCACCGGCCCGGGGAAGACGTGGGGGAGACGTCCTGACCCGGGACGCCAGGAAGCGTACGACCGTACACTCGCGGGTGTACGCTCGGGCGCATGTCGACCGACTACTTCGCGGATGACCCCCGTTCGAACCTGGAGCGCATGCGCGCGGGCGACCTCTACATCGCCGACGATCCCGAGATCGCCCGCCGTCAGCAGCGGGCCGTCCGGCTGGCCGCCCGCTACCAGGCCGCCTACGCCGAGGACGCCGACGCCGCCCGGCCGCTCCTCGCCGAACTGCTCGGCTCCCTGGGCGAGGAGGCGCATGTGCGGCCGCCGCTGTACGTCGACTACGGCAGCAACATCACGATCGGCGCGCGCACCTTCGTCAACTACCACCTCACCGCCCTGGACGTCGCGGCCATCACCATCGGCGAGGACTGCCAGATCGGCCCCAACGTCCAACTGCTCACGCCCACCCACCCCCTGGAGCCGGGGCCCCGGCGGGACAAGCTGGAGGCCGCCCGGCCGATCACCATCGGCGACAACGTGTGGCTCGGCGGCGGCGCCATCGTCCTGCCCGGCGTGACCATCGGCGACAACTCCGTCATCGGCGCCGGCGCCGTGGTCACCAAGGACGTCCCCGCCGACGTCGTGGCCGTCGGCAACCCGGCCCGGCCGGTGCGGGAGCTGTGACGGCAGCGCCATGGCCACCGGACACACCGACCCCGGGCGCCGCGCGCGCATCATCGCCGCCACCCTCGACCTCATCGCCGAGGAGGGCGTCCCAGGTGTCTCCCACCGGAAGATCGCCGCGCGCGCCGACGTGCCGCTGGGGTCGATGACGTACCACTTCGGCGGCATCGACGACCTGCTGCGCGAGGCGTTCCGCCACTTCACCGATCACATCGTCGCCCTGTTCGACACCTACCTCGCACCGCCGGCCGACCGCGACCAGGCCAGAGCGGCGGTGGCCGACCTCGTCCACACGCTCTCCGAGGGCAGCCGGCGGGATCTGGTCCTGACCCAGGAGCTGTACACCCTCGCCGCCCGCCGGCCCGCCTACCGGGAACTCACCCACGCATGGATGGCGCGCAGCCGCGCCCACCTGGAGAAGCACTTCGACCCCGCCACCGCCCGCCAACTCGACGCGCTCATCGAGGGCCTGACGCTGCACCGCGCCCTGGCCAGGGAACCCCACGACCGCGCCCTCACCCTGGAGGCCGTCACCCGCATCACGACCACCGGCGGGCGCCCGTGACCGGAGGACCCGGCCTCCCCCCCGGCGGGGTGCGGCGGGGCCGGGGCCGGGCACGGGCGTCAGCCGGCGTCGCCCGCCGGGGCGGCGTCTTCGCGGTCGTCCGCCTTCACCAGGGTGTACATCACGGAACCCTCCTTCTTCTGGCGCCGGATACGCCCCTTGGCGACGAGGGATTCCAGGGTGTTGCGCACCACCTGGGGGGTCGGGTTGCGGTCCGGGTGCTTGACCAGGAGTTCGTCCCGCAGGTCCTTCGCCAGACGGGGCTCGTCGTACTGGGCGAGAAGGTCCGCCAGGAGGTCGCCGAGCAGGGGCTGACGCGTCTTCCCCTTGGCCTTCGCCCCCTTCTTCGCGGCGGTGCGCGCGGAAGAGGTCCTGGCCGTCGGCGAACGCCGGGAAGCGGTCCGGGGGAGAGCCGGCTTCGCCTTGGCGGCGACGGGTTCGTCCTGGGCCTGCTCCGGCAGACGCGGCACGTCCGCGAAGCCCTGGTACCGCTCGGCGAGGTTCAGGATGTCCGACAGGAGCGCCTCCTCCTGCTTCAACACCGCGATCCGCTCCGTCAGTTCCTGCTGCAGCCGGCGGTTCTCCTCCAGGTCCGAGGCGGCCTGCTCTACGTACCGCGCGCGCAGCGTGGCGGGTGATTCGGTGGTCACGACCGTTCACTCCCTTTGATATGGATGGTTTCGCGCATGCTACACATGTCGAGGGCCGTGCAGATAAGTGTCCACACCGGTCGGTTCGCCGGACGTGTTCGGTCCGCGCCCCGAGCGGTGCCGATGCGGCTCCACGGGGGTGGCCGGTCCCGGTGAGTGTGCCGATCCCACCGGCCTCCCCGCCCGGGCCCCAGGGTGTGCGCGTGCGCACGTGGCGCGCGAGCGCCCGGTCAGCGCCGGGCGCGGGCCCGCGCCGTGTCCTCCCGGTGCTCCTGCCATGGCTCCAGCCGCAGTTCGCGGCCCTGCCACCGCCGGCGCAGCCAGCGGTCGTGGCTGGCGACCACGATGGCGCCCGGGCCGGTGCCCAGCGCCGCCTCCAACTCGTCGCACAGCCGCGGAGACAGGTGGTTGGTGGGTTCGTCGAGCAGCAGCAGGTGCGGCGGCCGGGCCACCAGCAGGGCCAGTGCGAGCCGCCGGCGCTGTCCCACGGACACCTGTCCGACCGGCTTGTCCAGGTCCGCCTCGTGCATCAGCCCGAGGGAGCCGAGCGGTACCCTCCCGGCGCGCTCCGGGCCCAGCGACAGTTCGTAGGTGTCCCGGACCGTGCGGTCGGGCCGTGCGAACACGGTGTCCTGGGTGAGCAGTCCCACCGTCAGCCCGGGCCGCCTGCGGACCTCGCCCTCGGCCGGGAGGCATCCGGCGAGCACGGCGAGCAGCGTGGACTTGCCCGCTCCGTTGCCGCCCGTCACCAGCAGCCGGTCGGCCGCCGCCACCTCCAGGGTGTCCAGGGCGAGCCGGCCGGGCACCCGCACCTCGCGCAACGCGACCACGGGGAGCGGGCTCTCCCCGGCGGGTGCCGCCAGTGCGCGGGGCGCGAACCGCAGGGGCCGGGGCGGCTCGGCGACCCGGGTGCGGTCCAGCTCCTCCAGCTGCCGGGTGGCATCGCGCACCCGGCGGGAGATCTGGTTCTGCACCCGGCCGGCCCGGTGGCCGTACCCCATCTTCTCGTTGTCGCGCCGCTCCCGGTCCGGCGCGACCCGGTGCGCGCTCACACCGGCCGCGTGGCGCAGTTCCCGCAACTCCTGCTCTTCCTCGGCGTAACGCCGCTCCCAGCGTTCCCGCTCGGCGCGCTTCTGGCTCAGGTAGGCGCTGTAGTTGCCGCCGTAGCGGACCGGGCCGTCCACCGCCGGGTCGAGGTCGAGCAGATCGGTGCAGACGGCGTCGAGGAACGCCCGGTCGTGGCTCGCGACGACCACGGCCCCGGGCAGAGCGCGGATCTGCTCCTCCACGAAGGCGGCGGCGCCGTCGTCGAGGTGGTTGGTCGGCTCGTCCAGCAGCAGGGCCGGCGGCCGCCGGACGAGCAGCGCGGCCAGGGCGAGCCGGCCGCGCTGCCCGCCGGAGAGCGAACCGAGGGTGCGGTCGTGCCCGAACCCGCCGAGCCCCAGGCCGTCCAGGACCAGGGCCGCACGACGGTCGGCGTCCCAGGACTCCCGGTCCCGGGCCTGTTCCAGCCGCCTGCCGTAGGCGTCCAGGAGCCGCCGGTGGGCCGGGTGGTCCTCCGGGACACGGGCGAGCTCCTCGCCGAGCCGTTCCAGCTCGGCGAGGTCCTCGCGGGCCTCGCGCAGCGCCTCGTCCAGCACCGCGGCGATGGTCGTAGCGGCGTCGAACGGCATCTCCTGGTGCAGGAAACCGGTGCCGGCGGGGCGCGAGACGCTTCCCGCGTCGGGTTCGTCCACGCCGGCGAGCACCCGCAGCAGGGTGGACTTGCCGACGCCGTTCTCCCCGATCAGGCCGATGCGGTGGCCGGGGGAGGCGGTCAGGCAGATACCGTCGAGGACCCGTCGGCCTCCCGGGGAGCGGACGAGGTCGTGGGCGATCAGAGCGGGCTGGGGCACGGGGAACCGTCCGACGTGAGGAGAGTGTGGCCGGCCCGCGGGGCGCACTGCCTCGGACGCGGGCCGCTGCGCATGCCGGAGGGTCAGGCGGTGGGCGCTCCGGTCTCCTCCAGCCTGCCGTCGGCGAGCCGCAGCCAACGGCCGATCCCGATCGCGGCGAGGAACCGCTCGTCATGGCTGATCACCATGAAGGCGCCCTGGTAGGAGTCGAGCGCGCTCTCCAGCTGGCCCGCGCTGACCAGATCGAGGTTGTTCGTCGGCTCGTCGAGCAGCAGCAGGTGAGGGGCAGGTTCGGCGCACAGCACGCAGGCCAGGGTGGCGCGCAGCCGTTCCCCGCCGGAGAGCACCCCGACGGGGAGGTGCGCCCTCGGGCCCCGGAAGAGGAAACGGGCGAGCAGGTTCATCCGCTCCGCCTCGGGCCGTCCGGGGGCGAAGGCGGCGAAGTTCTCCGCCACGGTGCGGTCCGGGTCCAGCAGGTCCAGACGCTGGGAGAGGTAGGCGATCCGGCCGTCGCTGCGCCTGATCTCCCCGCCGTCGGGGGCCAGGTCGCCGGTGACCAGCCGCATCAAGGTGGTCTTGCCGGCGCCGTTGGGCCCGGTCAGCGCGATGCGCTCGGGGCCCCGGACCGTCAGGTCGACGCCGCCCTGCGCGAACACCGGCCTGCCGCCGAGGCGGACCTGCATTCCCCGGCCGAGGAACAGGTTGCGGCCGGCGGGCACCTGGGTGCCGGGCAGGTCCAGGACGAGGCGCTGCTCGTCGCGCAGCGCGCGTCCGGCCTCGTCGAGCCGGGCCCTGGCCTCGCCGACCCGGGCCGCGTGCATCTGCCCGGCCCGGCCCGCGGACTCCTGCGCGCCCCGCTTCATGGTGCCGGCGAAGATCCTGGGCAGCCCGGCGCTCTTGAGATTGCGGGCGGCGTTGCTCGCGCGGCGCTCGGCGCGTTCGCGGGCCTGCTGCATCTCGCGCTTCTCCCGCTTCAGTTCCTGCTCGGCGCTGCGGATGTTCTTCTCGGCGACCTCCTGCTCGGCGCGCACGGCCGCTTCGTAGGCGGTGAAGTCGCCCCCGTACAGCCGTAGTTCGCCGCTACGGAGTTCGGCGATGCGCTCCATGCGGTCGAGCAGCGCGCGGTCGTGGCTGACCAGCAGCAGGCAGCCGGTGAAGTCGGTGAGCACGTCATAGAGCTTGTGCCGGGCCGCCAGATCGAGGTTGTTGGTGGGCTCGTCCAGCAGCAGCACATCGGGGCGCTTGAGCAGCTGGGCGGCGAGCCCGAGGGAGACCACCTGCCCGCCGCTGAGGGTGCTCAGAGTGCGGTCCAGGGCGAGACCGGTCAGGCCGAGACGGTCGAGCTGGGCACGGGTGCGCTCCTCGATGTCCCAGTCGTCGCCGATGGTGGTGAAGTGCTCCTCGCCGACATCACCGGACTCGACGGCGTCCAGGGCGCGGATCACCGCGGCGACGCCGAGCACCTCGGCGACGGTGAGATCACCGGTCAGGGGCAGGCTCTGGGGGAGGTAGCCCAGCGTCCCGCCGACCGACACCGAGCCGGTGACGGGCGTGAGTTCCCCGGCGATCAGCTTGAGCAGCGTGCTCTTGCCGGAGCCGTTGGGCGCGACCAGGCCCGTACGGCCGGCGGGCACGGTGAAGGACAGGTCGCGGAAGACGGGGGTGTCGTCGGGCCAGGCGAAGGAGAGGCTGGAGCAGACGACGGCGGCGTCGGACATGGAGGTGACCTCGGAGGATCGAGGGCAGACAGAGCTCTGCCCTGGGCAGTGTGGGAAAAAAGGGGACGACGGACGGGCCACGTCGGCAGCGCTCCTGAGCGCTGGCCGGCGGCCTGTCGGATCCGGATCTCACCCGGAGATGTCGTCTTCACCCACCACGACTGCGACTCCTCGATACACGGTTCAGGTCACCGCCAGCATAACAGGGGCCGCCCTTCGTCCCGGTCCGGCCGGTCGGCGCGGGCGGCCGTCCCGGGTGGTACAGGTGCGTGCACCGGCGGCCGTCCCGCCCGGCGTCCCGCCCGGCCGGGCGCGACGACGGACCGGCGCGCGCCGCACACGCACGGCGGGCGCCGGCCTCAGGCGACGCGGTAGCGCACCGGAAGGGACAGCACGCCGCGGATGATCCCCGAGCCGATCCAGTCGAGGGAGTCCACCGGGACGGCCAGTTCCAGTTCGGGCACGCGGGTGAGCAGGGTGCGCAGGGCGATGGCCGTCTCCAGCCGGGCGAGCGGGGCACCCAGGCAGTAGTGGATACCGTGCCCGAAGGCCAGATGACGCGGGTTCGGCCGTGTCACGTCCAGCAGGGCGGGGTCGGTGCCCGCGGCGTGCGGGGCGTCGTGCCCCGCCGAGCCGAGAGCGACGACGACCATGCCGCCCCGGGGGATCGGCACACCGCCGAGGATCACATCCCGTGCCGCGTAGCGGCTGGTGGAGCGCTCGACCGAGGTGTCGTAGCGCAGGAACTCCTCCACCGCGCCGGGCATCAGCCCGGGCCGCTCGCGCAGCAGCCGGAGCTGTTCGGGGTGGCGCAGCAGGGCCAGCACGGCGTTGCCCAGCAGGTTCACCGTGCTCTCGTGACCGGCGACGACCAGCATCATGGCCGTGCCCACCAGTTCCTCCTCGGAGAGCCTGCCGTTCTCCTCGTCGCGTACGGCGACCAGGGCGGACAGCAGATCGTCCTGGGGGTGGCGCCGCTTGTCCGCGATCAGGCCGGCCAGCAGCCCGTGCAGGCCCGCCAGCGCCGGCCGGTGTTCGGGCGAGGACACTTGGAGCGCCTGGCCCGACCAGCGGCGGAAGGCGAGGTGGTGCTCCCGGGGGATGCCGAGGAGTTCGGCGATGACCGTGGCCGGCAGCGGGGCGTTGAACGCCTCGACGAGGTCGGCCTCGCCCGACGGCGGCAGGGCGTCGATCAGGTCGTGGGCGATCCGCTCGATGCGCGGCGCCAGTTCGGCCGTGCGCCGGGGCGTGAAGGCGGCCGAGGCCAGCCGGCGCAGACGGGTGTGCTCGGGCGGGTCGGCCTCCATCATCCGCGCGCCGAGCCCGACCCTGGGCTGGTGGAGGACGTAGCCGGCGGCGGCCAGGGCCTCGGCGGCGGGCGTGGCGTCCTTGAGCAGGGCCGGGTGGGTCAGCGCCTCCCGGGCCAGGTCGTGGCCGACGACCACCCAGCCCTTGAGGCCCAGGTGGAACTCGGCCGGGTGGATCGGCCCGGACCGCCGCAGCCGGGCGTACCGCGCGGGGGCGTCCGCCTTGAAGGCGGAATCGATGACCACTGCGCCGTCCCGGTACGGGCACTGCTCGCGGGTGCTCATGGTGCGTCTCTCCCGTTCCTGCCGCTCTCGCGCTCGGTGGGGCGTGCCGGACGGCGCGCCCCGTCGCCGGGTGAACGAGCGAGGTCCCCGCGAGGTTCAGCCGTCCGGCAGGCGGACCGCCGTGCGCGACGGCGCGGCCGTGGTGCGGCCGGTCCCGGGCCCGGCCGCACCACGGCCGCCGAGGCCGCGACGACGGGCGGGCGGTCCCGCACCTGCGGGGCCGGGGACGCCGGGTCCTGCCCGGCCGGCCGCCGCGCCCCCCGTGCCTTCGGCGCACATGGTCAGCTCGGCGTGTCCGGGTCCCGCCGGGCCGTGTAGGACATCTCCTCCAGGGTGACCGTCCCGTCGACCGGTTCGACGCCGAGCATCCGGCCGGTGAACCCTCCGGCCACCTCCGTGGAGAGGTACCGTCCGTCGAAGCTGCCCAGGACGTGGCAGGTGCCGTCGTCGTCCACCACGGCGAGTTCGACCAGATCGGGTGCGTCGGGTTCGCCGTGGCTCCCGGCCCGGCCGGCGTCGTGGACGCTGATGCGCAGGGTGACGGTCCGTCCGGCGGGGCGGGGTATCCGGGCGGCCCGGCTGACGGCGGGGCCGATCGCGACGGTCGCCTCCACGCCGTCCGCGTCCGCGGTCAGCCCGTACCAGTGGGCGCTGTCGATCCTCAGCAGGAAGCGTCCGGTGCCGGACGACGTGTCCAGCCGCGCCTGCGCCGACCACTCGGTGTCCCTGACACGGGTCAGCAGGAGCGCCGGTGTCTTCGCCGGCTGCGGCGGACGGGCGAGTACGAGGCGGCCGGGGCCCTCCCAGCGGGTGAAGGCGGTGGGGAAGGTGCCGGGGGCGACCCAGCGCGGATCGAGTCCGGGACGTGTGAACCGGTCGGTGAAGGAGTGGTCCTGCCCGGCCGCCCGGAACCGCTGCTCGTCCACCACCGGCCAGCCGTCGACCCAGTCCACCCCGGCGAGGAAGGTCTCGCGTCCGTTGACGTGGAACTTGGGGGTCCGGCCGCGGGGCCGGACGCCCAGGTAGACCATGGCCCAGGAGCCGTCGGCCAGTTCGACGAGGTCGGCGTGGCCGGTGTTCTGCACCGGGTGGTCCGTGCTGCGGTGCGTGAGGACGGGGTTGTGCGGCGCCGCCTCGAAGGGGCCGTCGAGGGAGCGGGCACGCGCCACGGTGACGGTGTGCCCCCGCTCGGTGCCGCCCTCCGCGAGCAGGAGGTACCACCATCCTTCCCTGCGGTAGAGGTGCGGGCCCTCCGGGGCCGCCAGTCCGGTGCCGTTCCACAGCAGGCGGGGCTCGGCCAGCATGGCGCCGGTCGCCGGGTCGACCGGGACGCAGGCGATGCCGCGCAGGCCGGGCTGGAAGGAGGCCCAGGTGAGGTGGCACACGCCCGCCTCGTCCCAGGCCAGATCGGGGTCGATGCCGAGGGTGCCCGCCACGTGCACCGGATCGGTCCACGGTCCTTCCGGCTTCTCGGCCGACACGATCAGCTGTCCGCGTTGCATCTCGGAGACGTTGGTCGTGACCATCCAGAACCGGCCGTCGTGGTGGCGGAGCGTCGGCGCGTAGATGCCCGAACTCGCGGTGCCGGCGTGCGGCGGGAGCTGGCCGGGGCGGGTCAGCACGTTGCCGACCAGGGTCCAGGTGAGCAGATCGGTGCTGCGGTGGAGCGGGACGCCCGGCGCGTACTCGAAGCTGGAGTTGACGAGGTAGTACGTGTCGCCGACGCGGCAGATCGAGGGGTCGGGGTGGAATCCGGCGATGACGGGTGTCGTCACGGTCTGATGTCTCCTCAGGGGGGCGGGGATGGGCGTCGGGGCCGGCCGGCTCGCGCGGGCCGCCGGGTGTGTCCGGGGGTGAACCTGCCCCGATCAGCGGGCCGGTAGAGCCGGAGGGACGGACGCTCGTCCGCCGGCGCCCGGACGGTGCTCCGATATCCTCGCGGAGTGACGCAGCGATCCCTCCCCGGTGAGCGGCGCCCCGCGAACGAGGGGCCCCGGGCCGCCGCCCGCAACCGGGCCGCGCTCATCGCCGCCGCCCGCGAGATCTACGCGGAGTCGGGGCTGGAGGCCCCGCTGTCCGCGATCGCGCGCCGGGCGGGCGTCGGGCAGGGGGTGCTGTACCGGCACTTCCCCGACCGGGCCGCCGTGGCGCTCGCCGTACTGGAGGAGAACGTCCGGCAGATCGAGCAGGCGGCGGCAGCGCAGGACGCGGACATCGCCCAGGTCCTCGGTGTCCTCACCTGGCACCAGACGGAGTCCGCCGCCTTCATCAGCGTCCTGCACGCCGACGGGGCGGGCGGTCACCACGACACCCCCGCGTTCGCCCTGGCCCTGTCCCGGCGGGTCGAGCGGGCGCTGCGGCGGCATCTGCCGGACGACCACCGGCTCGCCGCGGAGCCGGACGACCTCATGATCGCTGTCGGCATGGTATCCGGTGCCGTCACCGGCCCCACCCGCAAGCAGCGGGAGCGCCGGGCGCGGGCGGCATGGCGGCTGCTCGGGGTCGAGGTGGGACCGGTGCGCCCCTTCGAGGGCTGAGCCGCGAAGGACCTCAGCCGCCGTTGGACTGGCGGATCCCCTCGGCCGGCGCGTCGAAGGCGTACAGAAAGCCCCCGGCGGGCCCGCTGACGGTCATGTAGGCCCGGGTGCCGTGGGGCGTGATGGCCACGTTGGTCGCCGACCGCAGCCCCTCGGCGGCGCGGGCGGGGACCTCGACGGTCGCCAGGCGCTCGCCGTGACGGTCGTACACCGCCATCGCGGGCCGGCCGTGCAGGGCCTGGTACAGGTTGCCGTCCGCGTCCACGGCGATCGAGTCGGTCTGCGCGATCCCGCCGTCGACCCGGATGGCGGTGTGCCGCGAGGCCACTTCGCCCTCGCCGTCCAGGAGGAGGTAGGAGATGCGGTTCTGCGTCAGCTCGCTGACCCACAGGCCGCGGTAACCGGTGTCGAACGAGATGCCGTTCGGCGCCGCCAGCCCGTCCGCCAGGACGGTGGCCTTCCTCCCCTCGCGGCCGATCCGCACCACGCGGCCCGTCGCCTCGCCCTCGGACAGGCCCCGTGAGTCGCTGACGTACAGGTTGCCCTCCCGGTCGAAGGCCAGGTCGTCGGGGTTCATCCGGGCTCCGTCGACCTCGCCCGAGAAGAAGGTCCGCGGGTCGCCGCCGTCCGGGGCCAGGCTCACGATGTCGCCGTGGGAGAAGTCGGTCAGGTAGACGCGCCCGTCGTACGGGCTGAACTGGGCCGAGGTGTAGGCGCCCCGGTCGTCGGTGTACACCGGGCGCGAGGTCCTCTTCCCGACGTCGACGCGCAGCACCTTCGCCTCGCCGGCGGGCGCGGTGACGTCGACGACGAGGAGGTGCCCGTCCTCGTCGAAGACCGGGCCCTCCAGCAGGGTCATCCCGGTCCGCTCGTGCACCGTCGTCAGCCGCATGACCTGCTGGGCCCGGATGACCCTGTCCGCGCCGGCCGCCGCCGCGCCGGCGGCGGGACCGGCGGTCTGCGTCCCGCACCCGGTGAGCGTCAGCAGACCGATCGTGACGAGTCCGGCCAGGGGCCGGACCGGGAGTCGTCGCATGGGAATCCCCACTTCCTGTCCGAGATGCGCGGAAGGAACCTCCGCACCAACCGGACAGCACTGTCCGGTCCTTGTTACGGTAGGGCATGGCTGTCCAAGTCCCGTGTTCCACGGCCAAGTTCATGGACGGGGCGGCCTCATGGCAGCGAATCGCTACGACGGGATCCCCCCACATGAGACGAGAGCAGACGTTGTCACCCGAGGAGCTCGCCGAGCTGAGGGAGCGCTACCGGCGCGAACGGGAACGACGCGTGCGGCCCGACGGCACGCGCCAGTACCGGGCCGCCGACGCCGAGTTCGGCTACTACGCCGAGGATCCGTACGCCGGGCGGATCCCCGAGCGCGAGCCCTCGCGGGACAGGGTGGACGTCGCCGTCGTCGGGGGCGGATTCGGCGGCATCCTCGCCGGGGCACGGCTGCGCCAACGGGGTGTCCGGCGCGTCCGCGTCGTCGAGAAGGGCGGTGACTTCGGGGGAACCTGGTACTGGAACCGCTATCCGGGCATCCACTGCGACATCGAGTCGCACGTGTACCTGCCCCTGCTCGACGAGACCGGGTACGTGCCGGAGTGGAAGTACGCTCCGGGTGAGGAGATCCGCCGCCACGCGGTGCGGATCGCCGAGCAGTTCGACCTCTGCGCGGACGCCCTGTTCTCCACGGCGGTCACGTCGCTGACCTGGGACGAGGTAAGCCACGCCTGGGTCGTCGCGACCGACCGGGGCGACGAGTTCCGGGCCACGTACGTCATCACCGCCACCGGCACCCTGTCCGAGCTGAAGCTGCCCGGCATCCCCGGCATCGAGACGTTCCAGGGCCACACCTTCCACACGTCGCGCTGGGACTACGCCTACACCGGAGGCACACCGGACGGTGGTCTGACCGGCCTGGCGGACAAGCGCGTGGGCGTCGTGGGAACCGGCGCCACCGGCATCCAGGTGATCCCGAAGCTGGCCGAGGACGCCGGGCACCTCTACGTCTTCCAGCGCACCCCCTCCAGCGTGGACGTGCGCGCCAACCGCCGTACCACCGCGTCGGACGTGGGCGCCGGCCGCGACGGCTGGGCGCGCGAGCGCCGCGACAACTTCCTGCGGATCGTCTCGGGCGAGCCGGCCGGGGAGGACCTCGTGGCGGACCAGTGGACCGCGTCGGCCGGACTCCTGGAGAAGCTCGTGCCGAGCTTTTGCCGCCATGGCGACCGGGCGGCCTTCGAGGCGGCCTACGAGATCGCGGACGCCGTCAAGATGAACGAGATCCGCGCCCGCGTCGAGCGCGTCGTCACCGACCGGGAGACGGCGGAGAAGCTCAAGCCCTGGTACCGGTACGCGTGCAAGCGCCCCACCTTCTCGGACACCTACCTCCAGGCGTTCAACCGGGACAACGTCACCCTGGTCGACACCGCGGACACCCATGGCATCGAGCGGATGACCGAACGCGGTGTCGTGGTCGGCGGCACCGAGTACGCACTCGACTGCCTGATCTTCGCCACCGGGTTCTCGGTGGGCGTCTCCGGTGTCCACTCCGGAAGGCTGCCCGTCCAGGGCCGAGGCGGGCTCCGCCTGCCCGACGCCTGGCGGACGGAGGGCCCGCGCACCCTGCACGGCTTCACCAGCAACGGCTTCCCGAACCTGATCCAGATGGGAACCATGCAGAACGCCAGCAGCGTCAACTACACGCACGTCCTGGACGAGCACGCCGTCCACGCGGCGGCACTCGTCGCGGCCGCCGAGGTGAAGGGCGCCGTGATCGAACCCTCACGCGAGGCCGAGGACGCCTGGATCGCCGCCCTGGCCGCGGACGCCCCCGACCACGCGTGGTTCCACGCCGAGTGCACCCCCGGCTACTACAACGCCGAAGGGCGCGGACGGGCGAACGGCCCGACCGCCTACCCCCACGGCGCCTTCGCCTTCCATGAGCTCCTCGGGCGCTGGCGTGCGGAGTCCATGGACGAGATCCTCCGCGCCAAGGCGCCCGTGCGGGACCCGAAGGCGCCACGCTGAGCCGAGGCGTGCGGGCCGGGGCGGCCGGGCGCGGTGCACGCCACCCGCCCCGGCGGCCGTCCCCGGCGCCCGAGGCGGGCACCGGCCGGGGACGGTCCCGGAGTCACGCCGTGCCGTCCGCCGGCGGTGTGCCGCCCGTCCGCTCGGGCCCGGGAGCGGGCAGCGTCCGCGGACCGGCGGTGGCCGGGCCGGTGCCCGGCGCGGCGGTCTCGCCCCGGACGATCCGCGGCGCCGGGTCCGCCGGCGCCCGGTCCTCTTCCTTCATGGCGCGCGTCTCGGCCTTGAGGATCCGGGCCGCCTTGCCCGCGGACCGGGCCAGCTCGGGACCCTTCTTGGCGACCAGGAGGGCTATGACGACGATGAGGACGATGGCGAGTTCGCCCAGTCCGAACATGGGTGCCTTGCTCCTTCTCGTGCTGTCTCTTATAAACATCTGACGCTGCCGACGAAGCTAGAAGTGTATTCTTCGGTGTTGGCC
>NZ_WYCT01000916.1 GCF_011008945.1 Streptomyces harenosi | reverse complement strand
GTACGGGCCGCCAGCACGAAGCGCGGCTCGTCCGGCGGCTGCGGCTGGCGCAGGCCGATACCGGCGGCCAACGCGGCGATGATCAGCAGCCACAACAGGGGCAGGCGCCAACGGCGGGGCAGGGCTACGGGCACGGCAGGCTCCGGGAGCAAAACCGCCACTCTGACGTGGCGGGGGTAGGAAAGGCGTCGGAGCGGGCGCAGGGCGACCGCATTCCGACATGGTCGGCGCTACCATGGTACGGACTTCCGTGGATCTTTCGTGCATGCGTCTGTTGGTGATCGAGGACAACCGCCAGCTGGTGGCCAACCTGTTCGACTATTTCGAGTCGCGCGGGCACGTGCTCGACGTGGCCCCGGATGGCATCACCGGCCTGCACCTGGCAGGCAGCCACCCCTACGATGCGGTGATCCTGGACTGGATGCTGC
>NZ_WYCT01000915.1 GCF_011008945.1 Streptomyces harenosi | reverse complement strand
GTGTAAGCTCCTTCAGGCATTTCCGCTTGGCGTTCCGCGATCACCCGCTCCAGTTCGTTCATGATGCCGAATCGGTCCGCGGCCTGTTCTTCTGTTTGTTCCTTTGTAAAACAGCTGTAGCTGCCAGTGTGGCATGCCGGGCCTGACGGTTCTACGAGTACGAGCAGCGCGTCTTGATCGCAGTCATACCGGATACCTTTGACGGCTTGCGTGTTCCCTGAGGTTTCTCCTTTATGCCATAACGCTTGGCGTGAGCGGCTGTAAAACCATGTTTCCTTCGTTTCCAGCGTTTTTTCGTACGATTCCTTGTTCATATACGCAAGTGTCAGCACTTCTTTGCTTGCCGCATCCTGCACGATAGCAGGAATTAATCCGTCCTCGTTAAAACGCAGTTCATCTGCCTGTTTCATCTCACATTCACCCCGTAC
>NZ_WYCT01000914.1 GCF_011008945.1 Streptomyces harenosi | reverse complement strand
CTCGGCAACGAAGTGCCCCAAGCGCGGCACCAGCCACGCCGACGCCATCGACGGTACCGCGCTGATCGTCAGCACGTGCTCGGCGCGTGCGGCATAGGGCTGGAAGGCCTCGTTGATCGCATCCAGATGCGGGCCGACCTGGTCGAGCAGGCGCTGCCCTTCCAGGGTGAGGGTGACGCCGCGTGGCTGGCGGACCAGCAGTGGCTGCCCCAGCCGCTCTTCCAGCTGGCGCATCTGATGGCTGAGCGCACTGACGGTCAGGCTCATCGACGCCGCTGCGCGTGACAGGTTGCCCAGCCGCGCGGCGGCCACGAAGCCCTGCAGGGCGTGAAGGGGCGGACGGGACATCAGGCTTGAATTCCTCTCAAGGCATGCTTGCGGAAATGTCGCTTTTTCCGCGTCCATGCTGCCCGTATCGTGCAATCCACT